>JBDTZW010000264.1:0-24447 GCA_040004905.1 Acidobacteriota bacterium | reverse complement strand
AGCTTTCCGACGAGATGTTCGCGCTGTTTGATCGCTGCAAACATCTCGAACCAGCCGTGAGAATTGATCCACAGCAGATTGCGGCTGTTGATGGGTTTGATAATTCCGTAGCGCGGAGTTTCTCTTTCTTCAGTATAGGAACCAAATAAACGGTCCCAGATGATAAAGACTCCTGCATAATTGCGGTCTAAATACTCGTCATTTACGCCGTGATGGACACGGTGATGCGATGGCGTATTGAGGACATATTCGAGAGGCCCGATCTTTTTGACGAAGGGTGTGTGTATCCAGAACTGCCAGAGGAGGTTGAAGCCGTGAACGGTGATCTGCATCCATGGAGCGAAGCCGAGAAGCATCAAAGGGGCATAAAAGATCCAATGTGCGACGCCCTGAAACCAACTCTGTCGGACGGCGACGCTTAGATTAAAATGTTCGCTGGAATGATGGACGACGTGAAAGTTCCACAGAAACCGGACCTCGTGACAGGCCCGATGAAACCAATAGTAGGCAAAATCATCGAGAAAAAAGAGCAGGGCGTAGGTCCACCAGGCGTCAGCCGGGAATTTATATGGAGCGAGATCGTAAAGAAAAGTGTAGAGATAGCCGATCCCGACGCCGAACAATGCTCCCCAAAAAACACTTCCGAACCCTAATGCGATGTTTGTCCAGGTATCCTGCCTTTCGTAAACGTCAGCATCCCGTCGGCTATCGAGCCAAGCCTCAAGAGCGATTAGCCCGGAGAAAAGCGGAATTGATATGACAACCGGATTTAGCATCGTCCACCTCTATTTTAGTATGAATCTGCTGATAAACGAAGCATAATAATGAATATGAGGCGAGCCTTTAAGATCATCCTAGTTGTTGGCGTTGCTATTTTCGCGGGCGTCCAATTTATTAGGCCGAACCTGTCGAGTCTGCCGATCGTCGAGGGCGAAACGCTCGAAGCTTCGACTCAGGTCCCGGATCAGGTCGAGGGCGTTCTGAATCGATCATGCTCGGACTGTCACACAAATAGGACTGTCTTTCCGTGGTATTCGCAGGTCGCTCCGGTTTCATGGTGGCTTTCAGATCATATCTCCGACGGACGGAGACATCTAAACCTTAGCACCTGGGGCACTCTAGATACCAAGCGGAAAATGAGCAAACTAAAGGAGATTTGCGAGCAGGTCGACTCGGGCGAGATGCCGCTCCCGTCGTATTTGTGGGTCCATCGCGGTTCCGTTTTGAAGGAAGGGGAAAGCAAAGCGCTGTGCGATTGGACGGAAACGGAGCGAAACCGGCTGGCCACCACGCTGACGCCCGCCAGCTCATTTGCGGCTAAAACGTCGCCCATCATAAGATAATAGATAATGTCACTGCTAAAAATCGTCCACTATCCGGAACCCGTGCTCCTATCCGTGGGAAAGCCCGTTTCAGATGAGGATATAGAAGGAGACCTGGGTGAGATGGTCGAGAATATGTTTGAGACCATGTACGCTGCGGGCGGGGTCGGACTGGCCGCACCACAGGTCGGAATCTCGAAACGTTTTTTTGTCATGGACGTTCCGGGCGAGGGCGACGCACGGCAAAAGGCTGCGTTCATCAATCCGCAGATCGTAACCGTCGAAGGCGAACAGGTCGGGGAAGAAGGATGTCTTTCGTTTCCGGGCTTATTTCAGATCGTTCAACGGGAGATGCGCGTTATTGTTAAAGCCCAGGACCTAAAGGGTGAGGAATTTGAGATGGACCTTACGAACCTCGCGGCCCGCTGCGTGCTCCATGAGACGGACCACTGCGACGGCATCGTATTTCTCGACCGTGTAAGCGCATTGAAACGGCGGTTGGCAAAGAGTAAAATTACCAGACTCCAAAAAACGGGAAAGTGGGAATGAGCATTGACGAAACAAGATTAACCGCCGAGGTCAATTCGATCCGCGAACTGAATTTATATCTGCTTTCAGGCTGGACGCTTATCTTAAGCTATGTAAAGCATGCGAGCGACAGCCAGGCACCGAGATTCGTGATCGCGTGGCAGAAAGAAGGAGAACCGGAACGTCCTGAGCTATTGGACGAATGGGAATTGAATGAACTCGACCGGCAAAAATATCGATAACCTTTGAGAAATTTATATGCAGACGCAAAGAGTTTTAGACGAATTCAAGAACGAGCCTTTCACAGATTACTCGAAATCCGAGAACGCCGACGCGATGAAGGCTGCGATCGGAAAGGTGCGTGGCGAATTGGGCCGTGAATATCCAGTTTTGATCAACGGCGAACACATAAGTCTCGATAGCAGGTTCGAGAGTTTCAATCCGGCGAAAAAGACCGAGGTTGTGGGGCGATTTTCCGAGGTAGATACTGACACTTCGCTTGTCGAAAAAGCTATCGACGCAGCCAGTAAGGCGTTCAAGACCTGGAGAAACGTGCCCGCACCGGAGCGTGCCGAGTATTTGTTCAAAGCCGCCGATATAATGCGGAAGCGCAAGCATGAGCTGTCGGCGTGGATGGTCTTTGAGGTAGCTAAAACATGGGCCGAGGCAGACGGTGATACCGCGGAAGCAATTGATTTTCTGGAATTTTACGGCCGCGAGATGCTGCGCTGGAGCGAAGACCAGCCAATCACTAGAGTTGCCGGGGAAAGGAACAGCTTGGAATATATTCCGCTTGGCGTCGGAGCGGTTATTCCGCCCTGGAATTTCCCACTTGCGATCATGGCCGGAATGACGATGGCGGCGGTAGTCACAGGCAACACGGTCGTTCTCAAACCGTCGTCCGATTCGCCGACGATCGCGGCAAAGTTTGTTGAGATATTGGAAGAGATCGGACTTCCTGCGGGCGTCGTTAATTTTCTAACTGGAAGTGCCGGCACTGGTGAAGCGATGGTCACCCATCCTGAGACGCGGTTCATCTCCTTCACCGGCTCGAAGGGTGTCGGCCTGCACATTAATGAAGAAGCCGCGAAAAACCGAAAAGGCCAGATATGGATCAAACGCGTGATCGCTGAAATGGGCGGGAAGGACGCGATCGTTGTGGCGGATGACGCAGATATCGACTCCGCGGCAACAGGCGTGGTGCAGGCGGCCTTCGGCTACCAGGGACAAAAGTGTTCAGCGTGTTCACGGCTGATCGTCGATGAAAAGGTCCACGACGAATTATTGGAAAAGATCGTCGCTTTAACGAAGGAGTTAAAGGTCGGCCAGCCCACCGAGGGCGATACCAATGTTGCGGCGGTTATCAATAAGCGCTCGTTCGAAACGACGATCGGCTACATCAAAAAGGGCGTCGACGAAGGGGGCAAGGTGTTAACCGGCGGAAGCGGTGACGATGCGAATGGTTATTTTATAGAGCCGACGATAATTGACGATGTGAAACCAGGAGCGACGATCGAGCAGGAAGAGATCTTCGCCCCGGTTCTGGCAGTCATCAAGGCACACGATTTCGATCATGCTTTGGAGATCGCAAACGATACCGAGTTTGGCCTGACGGGAGCGCTGTATTCAGCATCTCAGGAACGGCTTGACCGCGCTCGCCGCGAATTTTTCGTCGGCAATTTATACTTAAATCGCAAATGCACCGGTGCTCTTGTCGGCGTGCACCCATTCGGCGGCTTCAACATGAGCGGAACCGATTCCAAGGCGGGCGGACGTGAATACTTACTGCAGTTCATGCAGGGCAAATCGATCTCTCAGAAGGTGTAGTCCACAAAAAATGAAAGGCAAGTCAAGGTGTCTAATTCTGGCCGCGATGACGGCATTCTGCGTTTCGATATCGGTCGCACAAAAGCCCAAACCAAAAGCGGCTTTGCCGCCAAAGCAAACCGCTTCGCCATCAAAACCGATGCCGACCATCTATGCCATTGTTAACGACGGCGGCGGCATTGAACCTATTGGCTACCTGGAGAACGGCAAGTTGATCGCGGGCGGCGATACCGAGGATAACTATAAACCCGGCCGGAAATTTACGCTTATCTTCGCCGGAGTACCGAACGGAAGCGTTACGATAAAAAATACCAACGTCGGAAAGGATTGCGGCGGGCAGTCTGCTGACGTGTCGGTCGTTTCGACAAAGATAAAACTCCGGGGTTTCGTGATGGGACTCGCGACCGATATTTCTTCGACGGGAAAAGCTGCCGGACTCCGCCGAACGCCGACGGCCGGCGAGCGGTCCGAGATCGAGGCACTTGTTCGTGCCGAATACGCAAAGCATAAGGTCCCCGCGGCCGCATACAAGGTGCTTCATTTTCACAATCTCACAGCAGTGGATGTGGACAACGACGGCATACCGGAGTTGATCGGATCCTATTGGGTTTCGCCTAAGGTAAAGGAACGAGGCCTGCTGTTTTTTATTGCCGAGAAGCGTGAAAATGGCAAGTATGCGTTCACCTACAAGGATTATCAGAGCGTCACTCCAGATAAGATGATGAGCGGCGATCTCAAAGACCTGGACGACGGTATTTACCAGACGCTGCTGCTCGATGTCTTTGATGTTGACGGTGACGGAACGGCCGAGGTGTTTACGATCGGAAAGGCATTCGAGGGCAATAACTATGCGGTCTTTAAGCGCGCAGGCGGTAAATGGACCAAAGATCTCGAGGCGTATGACTATCGCTGCGGATACTAACTAATTCGATCAATTTGAAATAATTTCAGGTGTTAAGTTCGCGAGAATTTAACACCGGTTCTTTTTAATGTTCATTATGAAAAATCGATCCCATGCTATTGCCATCGTTTTTCTCTTTTCGCTCGTCATTGCTTCGGTCAGCCAGACGCCGGCTCCGCCATTTCCTGTAAAACGAGGCGAGAGCGCCGATAGCTGGCGGCGTGACGGGTGGAATGCGATCGACCGAGCTAAGCAGACCCCATATAGATACGGAAAAGCCAAAAATGTGATCTTGTTTATTGGTGATGGAATGGGCGTAAGTACGCTGACAGCCTCGCGTATTTTTGAAGGGCAGCGACGCGGCGAGAGCGGCGAAGAAAACCGGCTGAGCTTTGAGGAATTTCCTTTTACGGCTCTCTCGAAAACATATAGTGCCAACCAGCAAACGTCGGATTCGGCCCCGACAATGAGCGCGATCATCACCGGCGTAAAAACTGACGAAGGCACGCTTTCCGTCAACCAAAACATCACACGCGGAAATTATCGGACAGTAAAAGGGAACGAGACAAAAACGCTTCTGGAAATGGCTGAACAGGTGGGCAAATCTACGGGGGTTGTCACGACCACGCGTGTGACGCACGCGACGCCTGCGGCTTGTTATTCGCACACAGCCGACCGGGATTGGGAATCAGACAAAGACATTTACGACCGTCACAAGGATGCGTTTGATGCGAAATTTCCAGATATTGCCCGGCAGTTGATCGAGTTTCCATTTGGCGATGGATTGGAGGTTGCGATGGGCGGTGGGCGTTCAAAGTTCTTGCCGCGTGAAACGTCAGACCCAGAATTTCCCAACCGAAAAGGCGAGAGGCTTGACGGCCGCGATCTAACCAAAGAGTGGGTCGCAAAAAGAAAGGGTTCATCGTTTATCTCGAACGCGAAACAGCTTGCGGCTATCGACCCGAAGAAGACAAAGCATTTGCTGGGACTGTTCGATCCGTCGCATCTGGATTTTGAATTAGACCGCGAAAATGGACGTCAGGATGAGCCTTCACTGGTTGATATGACGACCAAGGCGATCGATATTTTATCTCAAAATAAGAGCGGATTTTTCCTTATGGTCGAAGGCGGCCGAATCGATCAGGCACATCATTTCGGGAATGCCTATCGTTCCCTGCGCGATACAGTTGAGTTGTCAGACGCGGTGAGAGCGGCCACGAAGAAAGTCGATCTCAACGACACCTTGATCATCGTTACGGCAGATCATAGTCATACACTAACGATCATGGGTTATCCGGCGCGCGGCAATAATATTCTCGGACTGGTTCGGGAGGTTGGTGATAACGGCGAACTCGAGCCGGATTTCAAGCGTGATAGGTTCGGCCATCCGTATACGACCCTAAACTATGTGAGCGGCCGTGGGTATCAGGGCGAAACAAGCGATCAGCCTGAGGGGCCAAAAAAATATCCCGAGGATGGAAAAAGTATCAAACCGGTAACCAGAGGCCGAGCCGACCTTTCAAAGGTCGATACTACAGATCCGAACTATTTGCAGGAGGCGATGATCCCCCTGCTGGACGAGACACATGGTGGCGAAGATGTGGCAATATTTGCGACCGGCGTCAATTCGTATCTCATTCACGGTTCGATGGAAGAGAACTGGATCTTTTACGTTATGGCGGATGCGCTTAGGCTTGGACGAAAGTGAGAATAGTTTTTATGGGAACGCCGGCCGCCGCGGTGCCGAGCCTTGCTCGGCTCTTGACGGACGGGCATGAGGTCGTCGCCGTTTATTCACAGCCCGACAAGCCGTCCGGGCGCGGAAACAAGGTGTCATTCTCGCCGGTCAAGGAATTTGCGTTGGAGCATGGCTTGTCGATCTTGCAGCCTGCCAAAATACGGACACTCGAGGCGCTGAACGAGTTTAGGTCTCACTCAGCGGAAGTAGCTGTCGTTGTCGCGTACGGACGAATATTGCCCGGCACCTATCTAACGGCGTTTCCGCACGGTGCGATCAATGTCCATTTCTCTTTGCTCCCGAAATATCGCGGAGCGGCTCCCGTTAATTGGGCGATCGCGAATGGAGAAATAGAAACCGGCGTAACCACGATGAGCATGGACGAAGGACTGGACACGGGTGATATTTACCTTCAGAAAAGAACGCCCATAGGTACGGAAGAAAACTCGATCCAGTTAATGGATCGATTAGCTCTTATAGGCGCCGATCTACTTTCCGAAACGCTGGGAGATCTGGCAACGCTCGTGTCGGTCAAACAGGGGAGCGACGACTCCTCGCAGGCTCCGATCATGAAGAAGGAAGATGGCGCGATCGACTGGCAAATGGCGGCCAAGGAGATCGCGGAGCGAGTGCGAGCCTTTCAGCCATTCCCAACGGCTTATTCGACGTATCACGACAAGAAACTTACGCTTTTTCGGGCGAGAGCCATTGAAATCGAAAGGTCCGAAAGTCTCCCGGGTCAGATCATCGAGGCGAAAGGTGATAACCTAATAATTGCCTGCGGAAGCGGAACGGCTTTGCGGGTAGAGGAATTGCAGCTCGAAGGAAAGCGGCGAATGCCGACACGGGATTTTTTGAATGGCGTGAGACCTTTAGCGGGTGAGGGATTGGGGTAGGCACATGTCAGTAGTAAGTAAATTTCAGATCATTACATTCTACGAATTCAAAAATATGGATCCGCTGGGTGATCTGTCTGTTGTTAAGGACAAATTGACCGACCTGATGGCCGCACTTGACCTTCGGGGAACGATCATCCTTTCGAGCGAAGGGTTTAATTCGACACTAGGCGGCGATCCGCAAGCATTGTCCGAGTTTGTATCGCGGGCAAATGAGTCCCTGAGCACATCAATAAAATTCAGATCTTCCTTCCATGATGAACTTCCATTCAAGCGAATTAAGGTCAAGGTCAAGCCTGAGATCGTCACTTTAAAGCAACCGGTCGATATCGCAAAAGGCATCGGTACTCACGTCCATGCGGCCGAGTGGAACCGTTTGATTAGCGACCCGGACGTGGTCGTCCTGGATACGCGGAATGATTACGAATTCAGGAGCGGAACGTTTCCAAACGCAGTCAATCCGGGGACAGAAAACTTCAATGAACTGCCCAAGTTTATAGAGCAAAATCTGGACCCGAAGCGGCATAAAAAGGTAGCGTTGTTTTGCACCGGCGGCATTCGGTGCGAGAAATTTGCGCCGTACATGATGGAACAGGGATTTGAGACGGTATACCAGCTGGACGGCGGTATTCTGAAATATCTCGAAGACGTTGATCCGGAAGAGTCGCTTTGGGAAGGCGAGTGCTTTGTTTTCGATGCCCGAGTGACGGTCGGCAGGGATCTTCAAAAAGGGAGTTCGGCTGACCTCTCGCAGGCCGACGCGTCATGAAGATCGCAACGGCACGCACTGCCGCTTTCGAGGCGCTTTTACGGATCGAGCGCGATGCTGCCTTCTCGTCAGTCATTCTTCCGCGGGTCGGGGAAAAGCTCGAACAAAAAGACAGATCGCTTTGCTACGAGATCGTACTCGGAGTTCTGCGCCGTCAGATATATTTGGACCGGCTTATCGATCTGTCTGTTACAAAAGGCAAACTCGATATCGAGGTCAGGCTCGCGCTCAGGATCGGTGTTTTTCAACTTCTGTTCCTGGACCGCGTTCCTGATTATTCCGTGCTTAACGAAAGCGTTGAGCTGGTCAAACGGGCAAAAAAGACTTCTGCGAAAGGATTAGTCAATGCGGTGCTCAGACGTCTTTCTCGCGACAAGCCCGAAATCGAATATGCCGACGAGCTCGAGCGGATCTCGATCGAAACGTCACACCCCCGATGGCTGATCGAAAAGTGGACCAAGGCGTTTGGACCTTCAAAGGCCGAATCAATTGCGGCCGCGAATAATATCCAACCGAGAAACGAATTTCGATTGACCGCGCGATCTATACGGAGCGGTTTCGAACCGAATTCTGAGTGGATCCCGAGTTATACAGTTGACGGATGTTTTACTGCTGACAGGTTGGACGGCGAATTGCTGGGGTTGGTCCGGTCCGGCGATATTTATTTTCAGGACGAGGCGTCGCAAATGATGGCCTTGGCGGTAGAGGTCGCCGCCGGCGAGACATTTCTTGATGTCTGTGCGGCTCCCGGCGGGAAGACGACACTTATAGCCTCACATTCAATCGTTGACTCGAAAATGATCGTTGCGGGCGATCTTCGTTGGCCCAGGGTCGAACTATTGCACGAGAACTGCAAACGCCAGCAGGCAGCGGTCTCGGTTGTTCAATACGATGCTGGTGAAGACTTACCGTTCGCGGATGACTCGTTTGACGCAGTCCTGGTTGACGCACCGTGTTCGGGAACCGGCACAATCCGCCACAATCCCGAGATCAGGTACACGGTAAAACCTGACGATTTCGACGAGTCATCAAACAAACAACTCCAAATATTGACAAATGCATCAAAGATAGTGAAATCGGGCGGGCGGCTCTATTATTCTACTTGTTCGCTCGAACCGGAAGAGAATGAATCGGTCATTTCGCGATTTCTGGTGGATGCAAATCACTTCCAGATCATCCCTTCTGAAGTTAGCGAGAAATTCATTTCTCAGGCTGGCTTTTTTAGGACGTTTCCCGATCGGGATGAAATGGACGGTTTCTTTCTTGCGGTAATGAGAAAACGCTGAGTTGGTCGCAAGTTTGAGTTATGCCAAATCCGCGTCCACATGTTAAACTACCGGTTGTTTTTGGGGGCCATTCTACTTGAGCATTGTTAAATCTGGCATGTCGGCGTTGGGACGGTTGTTGATCCTCGCGGGTCTGGCTGTTGCGTTCCTGTTCGGAATGGGCGGCGTCGTTTACATGTCGCTGCAGGGAAAGGAAGTTAAGGTCCCTGAGATAACTGGTAAGAGCTTTGGTGACAGCGAACGCGAACTTACGGCTCTTGGATTGAAGATACATCGGCGGGCCGATCGGGCCAGCACCGAGCAGCCGAATACGATACTTGAGCAGCTTCCGCGGCCCGGTGAGACGGTCAAGACGGGTCAACTCATCTATGTGGTTACCGCTAAACCGGGAGCGGAAGGCGACTTGACTCCGCCGGCTATCAAGAAAGGCAGTGACGAGGACGACTCGGACAAGATCGAGGAGATGATCACCGACAAGCCGAAGAAGAAGGCGAACAGCAATTCCAACAAGAAGAAAGCTGATACGACGCGAGATGTGACCGGTAGTACTTCGAATTCGATTACGGATTCCAATACGGCGCCGCCTGATTCGAATACGAAACCGGCTAACAGCACCAGCGTTGATAAAGGAAATAAGAGTCCGGGAACGCCGGGTAAGCCCGATAAACCCGCCGCCAATAAGTCGGTGACCATAAAGCCGACAAGCGGCGAAACGCGTCCGCGCACGACCGTAAAACCGCAGTAACGGTGCAACGGTACGCGGTTTGGGGGCAACAAAGTACAAGATCCACTAAGAATGTTTGAAATCGCACCTTCGATCCTCTCGGCAAACTTTACGCGGTTGGCGGACGAGATCGCGGCGGTCAGGTCCGGCGGGGCAAATATACTTCATATCGACGTGATGGATGGACATTTCGTTCCAAACATTACAATAGGCTTGCCAGTGGTCAAATCGATCAGAAGGGCTACGGACCTCACGATCGACGCGCATTTAATGATCTCGGAACCCGGCCGCTATGCCGTCGAATTTGTCGAAGCCGGGGCGGACATGGTTTCTGTTCATGTAGAGGCCGACCATCATTTACAGCGGACACTGGTTGCGATCCGAGAGGCGGGAGCTCAGGCTGGAGTGGCGATCAATCCGGCGACGCCGCTGGTAATGCTCGAAGAGGCACTGCCTTATGCCGATTTTATTTTGCTGATGTCGGTTAACCCGGGCTTTGGCGGGCAAAAATTCGTTCCGACCTCGCTCGATAAACTTCGGCGGCTTAAGCAGGTGATCGAGGAACGCGGCCTGAGCACCAAAATCGAGATCGACGGCGGCGTTGATCTGTCAAACATAGGGGAGATCGTGGGTGCCGGCGCGGACATTGTTGTAGCTGGTTCAGCGGTTTACGGAGGCGGCACGCCAACTGAAGCGGTAAAGGAATTGATCGAAAATGGGACAGTCTGGGTCTAGGTTATTCGATTCGGAGTAACAAAAGTTTTTCATTATGTCTTTAAAGAATTTACTCGTGTTTTTCCTCCTTTTGGCAATCGGGAGCTCCGTTGCATTTGGCCAGAGTAAGCCTGGTGACGGGTCACCGGCCCAGCGTCTCGATGTATTGCGGTCACGGCTTGAAGGTATGCGTCGCTCTGTGAACGGCGCTGCGTCGGCTCTCAAGATCGAGAACAAGGATGACAAGAATAAGAAGGACGACAAGGAAAAGCTGGACACGCCGCTGGGCCGCCTGACCGGGCTTGAAAAAGAGATATCGAGCCTTATTTCAGAGGTCAACAACATCCATGGAAAGGTGGATCGCGGTGAAAAGTATGAGACTGCCGATATCGCTCAACTCGAATCCGGAGTCGCGGACCTCCAGTCCCGCACGGATGCTGTCCTTGTCGATACCGCCGGTGCCCGTGCAAACCCGGAGTCGAATGTCGGAAAATCGCGAGATATTAAAAAGAAGAAAAAGTTTCTCGGTATATTCGGCGGAGGGGGAAATGACGAATTTGACGAGCTGATCGGAAGCGTCACGCCGGGCCGCGATCGGGAATTATTCATCGTTGCCGCGCGTGAGGTTCGCAAAAAGAATTTTGATGTCGGCCGGCTTCTTTTCCAGACGATCATTACGACATATCCGGATTCGCCCTACTTGCCCATGGCGAAATTGGCCGTCGCTGATTCATTCTTTCTCGAAGGCGGAACAAGTTCGCTGATCCAGGCGATCGGAGCGTATCAGGACTGGCTAACGTTTTTCCCGACGCACCCTCTCGCGGACCGAGTCGTGCTCAAGGTCGCCGAATCCGAAATGCGGCAGATCGGACTGCCGGACCGCGATGCGACGCATGCGAAAAAGGCCGAGCAGAAACTGAAGGCCCTGCTTCAACAATATCCGAATTCCGTATTGAAGAAGGAAGCGAGCGAGAGGCTGACGCAAGTTCAGGACAATCTCGGGCTTCATAATCTGCTGATCGCTGATTATTACTACACCCAAGCGGTCGAGCTTAAAAAATCGGGCTTGAAAGGTGCCCAGTCCAGATATGTCGAGATCATGGACAAGTATCCTAATTTCTGCTTTATGGACGAAGCCCTATTCAAGGTCGCGGTGACCTACCAGGTCGAAGAAGAGACGGATCAAGCGGCTCGGTATTTTCAGAAGCTAATTTCGCAATATCCAAACAGTACATATGTCGATAAGGCGAAGGAGCAGCTTGGTTTGATCGGAGCCACGGTTCCCGCGGCAGATCCAGCTCGTACCGCGATCGAACCTTGTGCTGAGCCGTCGTTCTTCCAGAATTTTAAGAACCAGCTTTTTGGCATCTATCCGATGACGATCGATAAGGACGGCGTTTTGATGACCAAGGACTTCGACAAGAGCAAGTTCGAGCTGATCGATCAGATCATCGACAACGGCGGGGATATCCAGCAAAACCAGATACCTCAGTCGCTGACGACCGTCATCTCTCAGCGTCAACCCGCAGCGGCCAATCCAGATGTTCCCAAAACCCCGCCGCAGAAATAGACGCCCTTAGGCCTTTTGCATAAATTCAGCGGGTAAGCCGAGAATGGGCTTCCGCTGAATTTTTTTATAGGAAAATATCTAGAAAATGAGATCGATCCGACGATATTCCGCCGTGCTGATCCTTGCTCTGGTGAGCATTTGTTCGATCGCGATACGTGCGCAAGAACCGACCCCGACACCAGCCGAGGTGGAGCCTGGGCAAAAAGCACAGGCCTACACAAAGCTCATGGAGGGGCAGCGATTGCTATGGAAGACAACGCGTACCCGTTCAGGTTCTGCAAACAATGCGATAAATGCCAGGGCCGCGTTTCGAAGAGCGGTGGAACTGGATCCCGATCTTGCCGAGGCATATACGGCGATGGCCGAGATCGCTTTGAGCCTTCCGCCGGGCGATGTCGAGAATGCGATTCTGCTGGCGACGCTGGCTGTAAAGATCGATCCGGACAATTTTGGCTCTCACCGGATCCTGGCGCGGTTATTTACCTATAAAAGCCGCTTTAACTCAGGTTCTCTCGACCCTGCCTTCGCAGACAAGGCCATCGCCGAATGGAGGCAAGTTTCGCGGCTCGACCCTCGTAATGCCGAGGCGTGGGCATTTTTGAGCGAGTATTATTCGCAAGCAGGCAGAGCTAGCGAGCAAATCGATGCTTTGCGGAAATGGGTCGCCTCGGCGACACCGGTCGAGATGCAGTTTTACCGGCAGGCTATTGGCGGACGGGCAGATCTCTCGCCTGAAACGGCGTCGATCAAATTAGGGACCGCTCTTATTTCTACGGGAAAGGCTGACGAAGCTGTAGAAGTACTTAGTGCCGGTGTCTCCGACAACCCGGATAATGCCGAGGCGGTCGACCTACTTCGCGAGGCTTTGGAGACCGCAGGTCCAAAAGCCGTTTCAATAGCGCTTGTGTCTATCGGGCAAGCGGTCTATTCCGACCCCGCAAATGTCGCTCTTGTTGGATTGCTGTCACAAGCCCATTTGCGGGCAGGCCATTTCGATCAGGCGATACGCGTCCTGAGCGAGGCAGCCGAGCGCAGCGAAAAAACCGACAAAGGCATCGCGTCACGGTTCCAAATGCAGGTTGGCGACGTTTATGCTTCCGCCGATAAGGTCAGTGAGGCTATTGCCGCTTACGAAAAGGCCTTGTCCGTGCGTGGGATAAGGGAAAATCAAGCTCTCGCGGACGCCGATCGGGAATTTGTGATGCAGGTTTTTGAGAAAATGATCAAAACCTACAAGAGTGCAAATCGTTTGGCCGATGCGCGCGCAGCGATCGAACGTGCGAGAAAGCTTTTCGGTAAGGACGACCTGTTCGCGGACAGGCAAACGATCGATTTCTATCGTGAAACCGGACGACGACAGGATGCCCTGGCGATCGTTCGGGCGATCCGAGCAAAACGGCCGGCCGATTATGGGCTGCTGCGTCTCGAGGCTTCGGTACTGACCGAATCCGGTCGGGTCGAAGACGGCGTCGCTCTAATTAGCGCGCTCATAGCAAAGCCTCCGGTTAACGTGCCGAGACCGTCGATCGGCAATGACCCGACGACGCCTACGGCCATTTACGACGATTTCACGAACTGGCTTTTCATTTCGCACTTGTACGCGGAGGTGAGCCGAGAAAATGAGGCGACAAATGCGGCCAATCAGGCCTACTCTGTAGCCGGAAGCGACGAACGGCGTCAATTGGCGAAAATGTCATTGGCCAGTGTTCAGCAGATGGCGAAGGACTACGCTGGCGCGGAGGTGACACTGCGGGCGATCCTCAAACTGTCGCCCGGAAACCCCATTGCTCTCAATAATTTGGGATATTTCTTACTTGAAAGGAATGAGCGGAAGACTGAGGCTCTTGACCTAATCCGGAGGGCTCTCAAGGTCGATCCGACGAATCCGTCGTATCTAGACAGTCTGGGCTGGGCCCATTTTATGCTCGGAAATCTCCTCGAAGCGGAAACAAATTTGCGGTCTGCCGCGAGGATGGATCCGTCGTCGGTAACTATTCATGAACATCTCGGTGACGTGTATGGAAAAGAAGGCCAAAGCGAGAAGGCTCGGGCGTCATGGCAGCGTGCTTTGACACTAGCTATAACTCCTGACGACGTAATCAGACTGAGATCAAAACTTAAGAAATAGAAAAGTTAGGCGATCAATTAGAAAAGCGGCCCGAAGGCCGCTTTTTAGTTGTGAGCATTACTTTTCCGGCGAAGGCGAAACCTGAGGCTCGGGTTCCGAGCGTTTCTTGAGTTTTGGCGGACCTTCAGATGAGCTCGATCCACCGTCGGCATCACCAGTGTCGGTAACGTCGGGCTGTCGTTTCTTCAAGGTCGGCCGTGAATTATCGGTGTCATCGATATCGGCGGTGACGCCGGCCTTCGCATTCGTTATCCTCATGAGATGAGCCTTTACCCGCTGAAACTCCGAGGTGTTAATGATGTACTCTTCCTTTTCCGGGAATCGGGCGACCAGGGCCAGGCTTGTATCGTGACGTTCGGCTGATGGCGGATGGGTCGAGAATAGTTTTTCGATCGTGCCCGGTTTCTTCTTATTCTTAGCAGCCAATTTTTCGAACATCGTCGCAAGTGCCGTCGGATCGTAGCCGGAGGCGTACAAGTATTGAACTCCTAGCGAGTCGGCTTCTTCCTCGGCCCCACGTGTGAATTTTAAACCGGCGAGCTGCCCAAGGATGCCGCCGCCGTTATAAGCGACTTGGCTAAGGATCGGCCCGCCAAAGATCACCGCAGCGAGCGTCGCATAGTTGAAAAGCGTGCCTTTTCCCTGATTTTCCATTGCGTGACGCGCCGCGACGTGCCCGATCTCGTGTGCCATCACGCCGGCTAGCTCGGCCTCACTATCGGCAGCGAGGATCAAACCTTTATTGACAAAAAAGAACCCACCTGGAAGCGCGAAAGCGTTTACTTCGTCACTGTCGATCACTTTGATCGTAAACGGGACCTTAGCATCCGAGTGCAGGACGATGTTCTGCCCTACCCGGTTAATGTACTCGGTAACGACCGGGTCATCGACCATTTTCGCCTGCTGTTCGACCTCCGCCGCCAACTGCCGCCCGATCTGCATCTCCTTTTCCTTGGAGCCGCCCAGCCAGCCAAAGAATTTGTCAGATCCCCCGTTAATGTTTCGTTTGCCTATCTGCGCCGGATCTTCCCTGACCGAAAGGGCTTTAGAATTTCCGGTTCCGGTCGGTGTGGGGGTTGGAGTTGCATCGTCGGCAGCCTTATCCTTCTTTTCCTTGCCCTTTTTTCCATCGTTGGTCGAAGAGGACGTGCCGGACTGCTGGGCCGCCGTTCTCGACGGGATCAGCGCTACCGCCGCAAACAACATGCTCAGAACCAGTAAATAAGAAACCGGCTTCCTAAACCAAACTTCACGCATAAACGCCTCCAAACTAACGGTAGACCTATCGTCACAGTGTATATCCAAATTGACGAACTAATCAACGAGATTAAGATGCTTCGAAACCAAATTTAGTTGCGAATTGGCCTGAAAATCGTTGACCGATAGCGAAATCTGCGTGACATTAAAAAAAGTGATTCTTTTTAGTGCCCAAAATTGTTAAAATATATCGGCGGATGCGTGCCCGGATTGCTCGGCGGTGTTCGTTCCCGCCGACCGGGCGTGGATTCCCGTAATTGGTCTCGCTCCGACCCTTTCAGTTTGCGATGCAAAACATTCAGGACAAAGTAAAAGACATTGTCGACGTTCGCGCATTCCTGCGTCTCATCGACTTTCAGGCTGACCCCGCCCGCACGTTGGGCCGCTATCATTTTACCGATTTTACGTCCGATCTGATGGCGAAATGGCTCGACCGTATCGCCAACCTTCAGGGACAGCAAGGACCCGCGTTCGCTCTCGCAGGTTACAGAGGCGTCGGCAAGAGCCATTTTTTGGGAGCTCTGAGTGCAATCGTGTCCCAGCCTGAGCTTCGCTCACGGGTCACGGATGCGCATGTTCTGGCAAGCGCCCAGCGTCTACGGCGGCGACATTATCCGATCGCTCACGTTCGTCGCGGCACGCGAGAGACACTATTCGATGAGCTCAAGGATGCGGTTGGCTCTGCCCTGGAGATCGAGCCGAAGGACCTGGGAGATGACCTCGCGGGGATTCTGCAGCTCGCCTCTGAGCGTTCGGCGGACGTTCCGTTCATCTTGATCATCGACACTGCGTACGAGCGCGAAGGCCGCGTATCGCGCGATGACGGAGCTTTTCTGAGCGAGATCGCCGAAACGGCGGCGGGAAGCAATGTATTTCTGGGAATTGCCCTCGATGACGATATTGCGGGTGCCGACGGCATTAATTCGTCGATCGTCCGAAACTTTACGATCGATTACCTTGACCAGGAGCATCTCTACAAGATCGTAGATTCTTACATTTTTCCAAAGCAACCGCAAAAACGCGAAGTGTTGCACGAGATCTACGAATCTTTCAAAAATGCGCTCCCGGGATTTAAGTGGAGCGAGCAAAAGTTTACCGCGCTCTATCCTGTCCACCCGGTCATTCTCGAGGTCACTCCGTTCGTCCGCTTTTATGTACAGGATTTCGCCCTTCTAGGCTTTGCCGCGGACGCGGGTGCCAAGGTCCTAAGCCGACCGGCGAATTCCCTGATTTCGCTCGACGAAGTCTTTGACAGCGTCGAGCCTCAATTACGTAAGGTAGCTGACCTCGCCGAGGCATTTACGGCGTATGACAAATTAAACAATGAGGTCGTTCGCAAACTGCCGATCGTCCAGCGGCTTCATGCAAAGTTGATCCTGAAGGCGTTACTGCTGCATTCTCTCGACGGCGAGGGAAAAACCTCCGATGAGATCCGTTCGGCCATGCTGATAGTTGATGAGCGGGAAGGCGACCGGTCGTCGGATTATGTGTCTGGAATGCTGGACGCGTTCGCCCAAGCTCTTCCTGACGATGTAAATCGAAACGCCGAGGATGGCCGCGAACCGCGATACTCGTTCAAACTGACGATCAAGGACGACCTGAATTCCGCTCTCACTACAGCCGTTCCGGACGTCAAGATCGAGGCGGTTCCAAAGATCCTTCGGCGCGCCATGCGCGAGCGATTTTCCGATTGTACTCTTTCAGACGACGACGGAAATGAAAAGCTCGATTGGATGGATTGCCAGATCGCCTGGCGCGGGGGGCTACGAAAAGGGCGACTCTTCTGGCAGAATCCCGACGCCGAGTCGGCTGACGAGGCGTTAAAAGGCGGTGCTGAACTCATCGACTGGGAGATCGTCGTAGAACCGGGCGTCGGGGCGGAAAAGGTTCCTCCCGCGATTGGACCGGAGGCACGTATTGTCTGGCGTCCCGGCGAACTGGCAAAGGAAGAGATCGAAACCATACTCCGATTTCACGTTCTGCTGACGGACACTAAACTGCGCGAGCAGTTCAGCGAACAGATCCGCTCGTCGATGCATGCCCACAAGTTGGCGGTCGATAAGATATTTCAGAGGAGTTTCCTTGCGGATGGCCATTTGATCGTCAACGAGATCGAGGTCCCGTTCGACGACGCAGCCTGTGCAGCCGAGCGTTTGTTTGATCTGTTCTCCTTGATGCTCGGACCGTTGTTTGACGTAAGGTATCCCGACCATCCTTCGTTTGATCAAACGCTGGGGATGAACGAAGTCTCTTTGCTTGCGACTGAATTTTTCAGCGGTGGTGGACAGAATTCTACCGAGGTCCAAGCTACTGCAGAAGCCTTTGCGGCTCCGCTCGGCCTGACTACCCGCCGGGGTGAGGTTTACGTTCCCGAGAGTGAAGAACGCTTAACCGCACTGCCGGTTTCCTCAACGATCCTAAAACTCGTTGACGACGCCAAGGGTGAGATCGTTTCGCTCAAGAATGTTTACAAGCACGTGAAACAGGCGGGTGGGGGCTTGGTTCGAGAAGCCCAGCATCTTATTCTCACCGCCCTCGTGTCTCGCCAGCAGATCGAATTTGTTACTTCCAAAGGTGACCGAATTAGCCGCCGTTCGCTGGATCTCAAGATAATCTGGGGTGACATTGTCGGCATTGCACGCCCTGCCGGACGCAATTACTCGGGTGAAAAACTGGTCCATTGGGTAAACACGCTGACAGGTAATAACTTTGCCACTTCGTCAGGAAGCGCCGAGAACATGCAGGCGATCCGTATCGCATTGCGCGAGTGGCTTTCGGAATGGGAAAAACGCCGCGTTCTGGAACGATTCAACGAACTTCCGGATGAGATTTTGAACACGAAGATCTGGCGGCTGTCGATGCTCGCTAAAAACTCGTTCGGCGCGGCCGCCGACGCGATCCGATCCGTGCTTGAGGATTCGCTCCAACTTGACGAGGGACTGCACCGTATCGCGGACGCTTTTTCAGATTCAAAGGAAGAGCACATGCGGAGGGTTAACGATCTCATCATCATCGAGGACTTTATTGCCGGAGCAGCCCGGCGGGAGGAGATCCGGACCTATCTTGCGATCTGCGAGGCCACCGACGACGAGGCGACCGAAAAACTCCGTGAGGAGCTGTCTTCGGTCATCGATACCAGCTATTACAACCCGAGCGAAAAATACAACCAGCAAATGGAGACGCTCTGGACTAGTTTCCGAGGTAAATTTGCGGAGCATTTCGCGGTCAAACATGACGAGGTGATGCGCTCGCATTTTCTTCAGGAAAAGGTTGACGAGATACAGCGAAGCGACTCGTGGTGGGAATTCGAAAACCTGTCGTCGATCCCGATCATTCAAGGGATTCATTGGAGACAAGCCCGCGAGATCTGCCGGGAGTTTCGGCAGCTGGATTGCCGTTTCGATATACGCGAAATGCTTCAGATCCATCCGTTCTGTGCCTGCTCGTTCACGCTCGCCAGGACTGATTATTGGGAACATCTGCCGCAGCGGCTGCTTTCAACGATAAGTGACGGGCTGCTAGCGTACCGAAAGATAATCTTTTCTCACAAGGCCACGGTTGTCCCCATGCTCGAGGCATTTATCGGTTCGACAAACGAAGAATCGTCGTCGGCGGCGGTGGTGAAAATGATCGAGATGTTCAAAGGGGATATTCCGCAGCGGCCGTTTACGACCGAAGAGCTTCAAGTGTTGCACCGCATCTTTGAACACTCACGTCCGTCCGACCTTGTAATCGAGCTTTCCGCCGACGCAATACATCTCACGGAGGGATCTTCGACGCGGCGTGATACCGCTGACGAAGCGATCGATCTCCTGGGCGAGGTGCTGGTAAGCTAACTGATAGCTTTTTAATGATATATTCTGGATGTGTCTACCATATCCATCGTTGGGGCCGGACGGCTGGGTGGAGCTTTGGCTCTTGCACTAGACAAGGCTGGCTTTGACATAGACCTTCTTATCTATCGAACGAGCGAGCTTCCCGCGCACTTTTCTTCGCAATTTCGACGCCCGCCGGTGATCACGGATAGCGGCGATGTGGGTGAGATCCGTTCCGATATAATTTTCATCACAACGCAAGACGCCGAGATCGCCGCAGCGACAAAGCAGTTGGCTGGGTTCATAACCGGTTCGCCGACCGTATTTATCACGAGCGGGGCGATTTCATCATCTTATATCGGCGAACTTCGTGCAAAAGGCTGTCGCATCGGTTCGCTTCACCCTCTGGTGTCAATAAGCGATCCTCTAATGGGCTCCGACCGTTTTTCGGGAGCCTATTTTTGCGTCGAAGGCGATCCCGAGGCGATCCAGCAGGCCGAGCCGATCATTAAAGGTCTCGGCGGACATTCGTTTTCGATCGATCCCGATAAGAAGGCGCTTTATCATGCGTCGGCCGTCATGGCATCGGGCGATCTGTTGGCTTTGATAGATATGGCGGTTGGTATACTAGAAAAATGCGGGCTTGAGGGGAATAAAGCTTCCGCCGTCCTGCTGCCCCTTATCAAAAGCACGGTCGAGAATTTTGCGGAACGGGGAATCGAGGGTTCGCTAACCGGGCCGTTCGTAAGAGGAGACTCGGCGACTTTTGAGCGCCACCTCAACGCTTTGAAGCGTAATTCTACGAATACGGAACTGGAAACATACCTCAACCTCGGCGAGCGGTCGCTCGAGATCGCGATGCGAACATCCGCGAACTCGCCGAATCTCGTCGAACTCGCGGAAAAGGTTTCAATGGCTAAAAAAGATTTGCGGTGATAAAATTCAAGTAACGGGATAATTCGATGGCGTCGAAAAAGGAAGAATTTAAGAAAGAGAAGGATGTCTTTAACGCTCACATCCAGAAAGCGGGCCTCCGCCGGACCTCGCAGCGAGACGTGATAATGGAGGTCTTCCTGCGGACCGAAGAGCATCTCACTAGCGAGGACCTGTACTGGCTTGTTCAAAAAGAGGATCCTACTGTTGGCCATACCACCGTTTACCGTACGCTTAAGCTGCTCACCGAAGCGGGTCTTGCCCGCGAAGTTCGATTTGGCGACAACAAGACCTACTACGAACATCATTTTGAGCATCAGCATCACGATCACATGATCTGCACCGAGTGCGGAAAGGTGATCGAATTCTTTTCAGCCGAGATCGAGTCGCTGCAGGACCAAATGGCGGACAACTTTGGATTTAAGCCGACACATCACAGCCTGCGTATGTGGGGAGTGTGTTCGGAATGTCAGCGGATGGCCGCCGGCGCGTTCACGGCACCGTCCGGAGCCCAACCGCGAGTTCGCGTCAGATCGAATGTCGAGCATTAGGTTATTTTGAATTATGTCGGATGTAGATATCAGATTTGAACGCGAGGAACGCGAGGGAATCGTAGCCGTCGGTACCTACTTGATCGACGCAATGAAACGTTTCGGTATGCGGCCCGACACCTGTATTCCTCCGGGCGAGCATTTCTGCGCTGTCGTCGTAACAAAGGGTGCCGATCTGCTTTCGCCGCAAACCGAGGCAGAGGCAAAATATTTTGAGGCGAATGAACAGGCGGCGGGAGAACGGCTTGCATGCCAGACCTTGATCGAACGAGCGGGAGAGATAACGGTTATGACAAAAGAAAAGCAGGAAGACAAGGCCGAGGCAGAAGCTGAATCGGCTGCCGACTTCAAAAAAGAATTCGCTGAAATGCCGCTTGAGAAAAAGATCGCGAATCTCGTCCAGCTTGAAGCGATCGCTCTTGGCGACACATTTTCATTCATCGCCAATTCGCCATACCTGATCTTCGAAAAGATTGGCGACATCATGGCGGAGTTTGGGATGAAGCTCGAAAGGGAATCAAAGGCAGCGACGCGGCCGAAGGAACACGTGGGAAAAGAGTCCAGCGACGAGCCGGTCGAGGCAAAACCGGAGGAGGTAGAACCAGAAGCCTCCGCGGAAGAAGACGCCGTTCCGTCCGAAGAAAATAAGAACTGACCGAGTCGAATCGGCCCAAATGGGAAAGCAGGAACTCATACATCCAGGCAGAAATGAGAATAGTGTTACGCGGCACGGCCATTCTCCGTTTAAGGAGAAAGGTCAGTATTTGCTCGCCTTTGGCGTCATTGCGTCGATGCTTTTGATCGTTGGTTTCCCGTCATTTGTCGTTTTTTTCTTCGGGGTCTTTGCATATTTCCTGTGGAAGATATTTTCCTCGGGCTCACGAAGCGAAACACGGGAAATATTCGAATTCTACCTTTCGGCGAATGACGTTCTTCGCGATGATGAACGCCGGTGGTTCGGTTTTGAAATGAAGGAAGTCGTCGGACGGGGTGAAAAGATCGTCAAGAATATGGTCGGCGCTCCACCGCTCGTTTATTTCGCTCTTGGTGCTCTCTACAACAAGATCGGCGATCACAACGCGGCTGTCACGAATCTTTCGTACGTCGTCGAAAATGAATCGTCGGAAGAAAAGGCGATGGTATATCCGTCGCCCGAGCTTCGCAATTACGTGCGGATCCTCAGAAAGATCGAACGCGAGCCCGCCGAAGCTCCGCTCACATCGAGCGCTGTGCGAGCCCTCGAGCGTGCCCGCCGAAACCGAGCTCGGCTTCTTCTCGAAAATAGCCGGAACATGATGAAGCTCTCCGATTCGGCGGTTCGCGAACAGGCTCCAGTCGTGGGAAATGAAAAGGATTCGTTTGGTAATCTTCTGAAAGAGAATCTGGAAGCGGCCGAGCGTAAACCGATGACCGAGACGCCGTCGCGAGGGGATGAACGAATTACACCGCCGGAGAATCGAAAGGAGGACAGTCCTTTTACCGACCGCAAATCGATCTCGGAAGTTCTGCACGACATCTACGACGGAAATATTCAGTAGCCGGGTCCTACCGCAACCCAAAGAAATTCCTTATTGCATTCAGCACGCCTTTGCCTTCCTCGACCGCCGATTCGTCTGACTCATCAACCTTTGGCCTAAGCAGCTCTTTTCTTTCTTCGACGATCTCGCAGATCGATCGGACGAGCTCAGGGTTTCCTTCGAGAATTCGTTTGATCGCGGGCTTGCTTATCTGAAGCACTTCGGTCTCTTCGCTCGCGACAACAGTTGCGGTACGCGGCTCGCCGGTCAGGAGACTCATCTCGCCGAAGAAATCGTTCTCTTTCAGGTCGTTGATGGTCTTCGGAATGCCGTCAACCGGGATCTGGACGCGAACCGCTCCTCGAACGATGACGAACATCGAATTTCCTTCTGCTCCCATCCGCACGATCGCTTCGCCCGGAGCAAAAACCCTCGAGGTCGAGGCACGCGCAAGCTTTTCAGTTTCCTCATCCGTCAAAGGCGCAAAGATCGGTACCTTGCACAGTCGTTCCGAGATAGTATCGGTCAACTCCTCGATCGGGACCTCTTCCGGTTTGGGCTCGATGTGTATGGTGCGGGTAGGGAAGGCAAATTCGAGTTTCTCGCGCTTAAACGCGTACCAGATCCTTTGCCTTACTAGTGCGTCGGTGTCGTTGTATTTCGAATAGTCTTCAGCCCAATATTTTACTTCCCATTCCAGGCCATGATCGCCGAGATTTCGGATGCGGACGATCGGGCGGATCTTTTGCGATACATTCTCGGTTTGCCGGATAGAATCGCGGGCGACCTGAGCGACCCGTGCCGGTGAATCCGAATAGGTTGTTTCGAAAGTGACGATCCGAGCATTCAGATTGCCGCGCGGAGCGACCTCGATCGTCTCTTTTCCGAGCACGGCGTTGCTGATCACGAGCAGCTTATTCTGGAACGTGCGGATCTTTACTCCGCGCCATGAGACACCTTCGACAACGCCGTTGCCTCGGCCCGTGATCGAAACCACATCGCCGACCTGAAAAGGCTGATCTGCCTGCAGAGCTATTCCGGCAAACAAATTTCCGAGCGTGTCCTGCAGCGCCAAACCGACGACGATACCCAAGATCGCCGAACCGGTGAAAAGCGGAGCGAGCTGCACCTCGGGATATTGCGATTGAAAGACGATGAAGAACGCGACGATGTATATGACCATCGAGAGGACGGTCTTCAAGAGAGACGATATTTCCGACTGCGCGGCGTTGCGAAAGGCCGCACCAAATATCAGATAGCCGAGGAATCTAACGATCGAGATGATCAGGGCCATCCAGAGAAGAATTCGCAGTATATGCAGGAAATTCTGTATCAGGCTCGCGGTCGTCTGGACCATCATCGACGGCGAACTATTGTTTGGATCAAGGGCCCAACCGCCATCGCCGCGTGCGAAAACCATCCCGAACTGAGGGAAAACGTTCTGATTCAGCCAGCCGAGAACGAAGGGGAGGGCCAGCAGTACGAATATGGTTCCCCCAGCGAAAACGATGAAAAGAAAGAATTTGCGGCGAAATTCGGTCGCGGCCATAAAAGCGTTTTTGAGTTTAGAACATACCAGCAATTGTTTTGCCAATCAACAACAAGGAAAGGGCGGAAACGACTGCCGTGATCGTCCATGCAAGTACGTTGAACCACAGCTTGTTCTTGTATTGGCCCATTATCTCTACGTTATTTGCGAGCAGAACGATAGCGACAAGGAGCACGGGAAGCAAAAGACCATTGATACATTGTGTGAACACGAGCAGTTGGATCTGAGGAATGCCGGGGATCAGGGCGACAAATACGCCGACAACCAGCAGGCTGCTGAATATGCCCAAAAAGATCGGTGCCTCGCGAAACGACCGCGACAAACCCTTCTCGAATCCCAATGCTTCTGACAACGAGTACGCCGTCGCGAGCGGCAGAACGCCCATCGCCAGCATCGATGCGCCGAAAAGCCCGACGGCAAAA
>JBDTZW010000356.1:0-2221 GCA_040004905.1 Acidobacteriota bacterium | reverse complement strand
TGGATTCGCCAGCCGGCAACGGCTCGATCAAAGGTTATCTCGCGCGTCCGGCGAAGGGCAAGAAATTCCCCGCCGTTTTGGTCGTTCACGAAAATCGCGGATTGAATCCATATATCGAGGACGTTGCGCGGCGGCTGGCAAAGGCAGGCTACATGGCCTACGCACCCGATGGATTGACGTCGGTCGGCGGCTATCCCGGCGACGACGAAAAAGGCGCGGCCGCTTTTCGCAAGGTGGACGGCAAGAAGATGACCGAAGATTTTGTCGCCGCGGCCAAGTGGCTCAAAGCGAGGCCCGACAGCACCCACAAACTCGGGGCGGTGGGTTTCTGCTTTGGCGGCGGAATGGTGAATCAATTGGCAGTGCGTCTCGGAAGCGATCTCAATGCCGGTGTCGCATACTACGGCCGCCAGCCCGGAGCCGATGATGTTCCGAAGATCTCCGCTCCGCTGATGCTGCATTACGCCGGTGCCGACACGGGAGTAGATGCGGGCATCCCCGCGTTTGAGGCGGCTCTCAAGGCAAACAAAAAGAAGTACGAGCTGTTTATGTACGACGGCAAGCAGCACGGCTTTCACAACGACACAACTCCGCGCTACGACGCCGAAGCAGCCAAGCTTTCGTGGGAAAGATCGCTCGATTTCTTTAAGAAGAATTTGAAGTGATCGCGGTTAGCTGCTCACGATGGATCGATCGATTCTCAAGCGGAGCCTCGCATCCGCTTTTGAATTAACGGACCCAAAAAAGCTATATTCTAGCTTTTGCGGGAACGAGATGAATGAACTCAAGCGGCTGCTAAAATACGTTCGGCCTTTCTGGCTAACGTTTTTGTTCGCAATAATTACCATGGTGCTGACTGCGGTCTTCGAAACCGCGACCGGCGTCATGCTGCTTCCGATCTTTAATCAGTTCATTCCCGGAAAACAAAGCTCGCCGCTGCCGCTGGACATTCAGGCTCTCATCCCGCAGGACAACTGGCTCAACGCCTGGATCATTATCGCCGGGCTGCTGGTGACGTTTACGATCTGCAAGGGCATATCGGAATTCTTTTCGTCCTACCTGATGGCAAAGATCGGCCAGGCCGCGATCTTAAACCTTCGCGTCGAGCTTTACGATCATTTGCTGAATCAGTCGGCGGCTTTCTTCGAACGGCACCGGACCAATTTTCTCGTTTCGCGATTGGTCGTCAGCAGCAGTGCGATAGAGCAAGCAGTGTCCGCCAATTTGCGCGACGTGCTGCGCGAAGGCTTCATGCTGATCTTCTTTTTCGGAGCAGCGTTCTATTTTAATTGGCGGCTGATGTTGGGAACGCTGATCATCGCGCCGGTGATGGGCCTGCTGACATCGAAATTCAGCCGAGGCCTGCGGCGGCTGGCCACCGAGGCTTTTGAAGGAAACAAGCTGCTGACCGATACGGCCCAGGAGACTCTCGCGAATCAGACGATCGTCAAGGCCTATCATGCCGAAGGCCGCGAGCGATCCCGCTTTGCACACGTTGCCGAGATCATCGCAAAAGCGAACCGGCGAGCGGGACGACTGGCCGCTATCTCGCCGCCGATCATTGATATCGTCGGGGTCCTGACGATAGCCGTACTTTTCTTTTTCGGGTTGCGTGAGATAAACGGTGGACGAATGGACGCCGCACAATTTTTCACATTCCTGTTTTTCCTTTTCCGCTCTTACGATCCGATGCGAAAGATCTCGCGTCAGCACAACGAGATATCAAAGGCGTTCTCTGCCGCTAAAGATGTCTGGGATGTGCTGGATGAGAACGATGTGCTGCCAGAAAAGGCGAACGCGGTCGAGCTTGGGCCTCTGCGGGAACAGATACGTCTCGATAGCGTTTCGTTTGTCTATCAGAACGGCGATAAGCAGATATTGAATGGCGTCGATCTAACAATTCCGCGAGGGTCGGTCGTTGCTCTCGTGGGCGAAAGCGGCGGTGGGAAATCGAGCCTGATCAAACTGGTCCAGCGACTTTACGACCCGACGAGCGGTGCGATCTATTGGGATGATACAGACCTTCGCGAGGCCCGGCTTTTTAGTCTCAAAAAACAGATCGCTCTAGTTACGCAGGAGACAGTTCTGTTCAACGACACGATCCTCTACAACATCTCGTACGGCAAGCCGGAAGCGACCGAGGCCGAGATCGCTGAGGCCGCTCGCATCGCGTTTGCGGATGAATTCATCGATGGGCTCCCGCAAAAATATCAGACGCTCG
>JBDTZW010000169.1:0-7394 GCA_040004905.1 Acidobacteriota bacterium | reverse complement strand
CAATGGTTAAAAGCCATTTGCTCTACCGACTGAGCTATCGGACCACGCCGGCCGTTTGAGGCCGAATAAAGAATTCTACCTATCCGACGTCTTTATCGCAAGTTCCATGCGAATATTCGCCCGCTGAAACAGCGAATTAGGATCGAGGGGCGTCTCCTGAAAGCCGAATTTTCGATAAAGCCGGATCGCGGCAACCTGCTTTGTATTGGATTCGAGAATGACACGTTTCTTGCCCCGCCTCCGGGAATATTCGATACAAGCGGCCATCAGACTGTTGCCGATCCCAAAGCCGCGAGAATCGGGTGAGACCGCCATTTTTGACAGCTCAAATTCTTCCTCGCCAGAATTGACAAGAGCCACCGTCCCGGCGGCCTTATCGCCGATCAATGCAAAAAAGATCTGCCCGCCGAGTTGGATTATCTGCTCGATGGGATGATCAAGGATCTCGCGATCATGTTTTTCGACAGTGTAGGCCCTCTCGATCCAATCGTAATTCAGCTGGGCGAAATCTTTTGCATAGCGTTCCTGAAATTCGACGATCTGAACATCCGCTCTCTCTTTCATGATAACTATCCCATTATTTAAACCATCCTTCCATCACCGAGTCTTTCAAAACGATCGTCTGATCGCGTTCGGGACCCGTGGAAATAAGGCCAATCTCGACGCTGATCTGGGCGGAGAGAAATTCGACATACTCTCGGGCTTTGTCAGGAAGATCGGCGAAATCGGTGATCCCGACAGTTTCGCTTTCCCAGCCCTTGAACGATTCGTAGATCGGTTTGATCTGGCGAAGATCATGAGCGACGGCCGGGAATGTATCGATGCGTTTTCCGTCGATCTCATAGCCGATACAGATCTTGATCTCGGGCAAGGCGTCGAGGACATCGAGCTTGGTGAGAGCGATGGAATCGAAGCCATTAAGCTCGGCGGCATAACGAGTCGCCACGGCGTCAAACCATCCACAGCGGCGCGGGCGTTTGGTGACGGAGCCGTATTCGTTGCCGCGTTGACGAATGAGATTCGCCATGTCCTCTTCGGCGTCGATCATCTCGGTTGGAAACGGGCCTTCGCCGACGCGGGTGGCGTAGGTACGAACAATGCCGAGCACGCCGGTAATGTGATGCGGCGGAATTCCCGCACCGACAGACGCTCCTCCAGCCGTTGGGTTAGACGAGGTCACGTACGGATAAGTCCCATGATCGACGTCAAGCAGCGTTGCTTGGGCACCTTCGAGCAGGATCTTTTTGTCGGCTTTGCGGGCCACGGCCAAGAAATGCGAGGTTTCGGTAACAAACGGCCGGAGGCGTTCGACAAGTGGCTCGATCTCCTCGAGAATCTCGTCCGCCCGCAGAGGTTGGTTGCCGAAGAGGACGATGATGCGATTCGCTTCTTCAAGGTTACGATCGATACGAAGTTTTAGCAGATCGGGCGAAAGCGCATCAGCCACGCGAATCCCGCGGCGGCCCGCCTTGTCTTCGTACGCCGGACCGATGCCGCGAAGCGTCGTGCCGATCTTTTCATTGCCGAGTCTTTCTTCAGACGTATGGTCGAGCGCACGGTGATAGGGCATTATCAGGTGTGCACGGCTCGATACTTTAAGGCGTTCGGGTGACACACTGATTCCCTGCGATTGCATCTGGTCGATCTCCTCAAAAAACGCTTTGGGATCGATCACCATGCCGTTGCCCAGCACGCAAATTTTGTCCTCGTGAATGATCCCCGATGGAAGGAGACGCAGGACGAACGCTTTGTCGCCGACATAGACACTATGACCGGCGTTATGGCCGCCCTGATAACGCGCAACGATATCGAAACGGTCCGCGAGCAGATCGACGACCTTTCCCTTCCCTTCATCGCCCCACTGGGCACCGATTATTACAATTATCATTATCTTAAATAGACAGGGTCCACTTGTATAACTCCTCGTATTTCCGAGCGGCGTTTTCCCAGGAATTGTCTTCAGACATTCCGTTTCGTTGGATCTTGGCCCAGGTGTCGCGGTCGGCGTAAGCGAAAATCGCTTCGTAGATGCTCTCGAGGAATTTTCCGGCATCGTAGAGACCGAATTTGAAACCGTTGCCGCGGCCGCTTACCGCATCGAAATTTTGGACGGTATCATCCAAACCGCCGACGGCTCGAACGATCGGAACCGTGCCGTAGCGAAGACTGTACATTTGATTCAATCCGCACGGCTCGAATTTTGACGGCATCATGAACATGTCGGCGCCGGCTTCGATTCGGTGAGCGAGAGATTCGCTGTAGCCGCGATAGATGCCAACCTGCTGAGGTGCATGATCGCGGAGCCGCTGCCAGAAATCTTCATACTGCGATTCGCCGGATCCGAGCGAAACAATATAGGCACCTGCCTCAAGAATTTCGCCCGCCGCTTGCATCATCAGATCCACACCCTTTTGCGCGGTCAAGCGCGAGATGTTCGCGATGATAGGCCGATCAATATCCACGGGCAGGTGAAATTCCTCCAGAAGCGATCTCTTGCATTGCTGCTTCCCGTCTAGATCGTCGCAGTCGAAATGCGCGGGAAGTTCGCTGTCCGTCGACGGATCCCAAACCTCGTAGTCGACACCGTTCGTGATCCCTATCAAGTGGTCAGAGCGTTTTCGCGTAAGCCAATCGAGGCCATAACCGTTCTCGGCAGTTTGAATTTCGAGAGCGTAGCGGCGGGAAACTGTTGACAGCGTATCTGACACTTCCAGCCCTGCCTTCATCGCCGAGGCGTAGCCGTTAAAGGCGAAAGCATTTCGGGCGAACTGGCTGGCGAAACCTGACTTAAACAACTCGCTTTCCTCAAAGCCACCCTGATAGGCCATGTTATGAATCGTAAAAACGGTGCGAGTGTTTTGCCAGTAGGCATCGAAACGCCGACCGGACGCGATCTCGACGGCCGCGAAACCGCAGTGCCAGTCATTGAGATGAACGATGTCAGGCGCTGGGCCAAGGCGCTTGATCAATGTTAATGCGGCGTGATTGAAGAACGCGAAACGCTCATGGTCTTCGCGGTAGCCGTAGATCGAATCACGGTGAAAGATCGATGGCGCATCGATAAGAAATGTCGGCGAACCGTTGGCTTCGCTGTAGAACGCTTTAGCATGATACGTCCCGCCTCGCCAATCTACAAAGAGATTATCGAAAGCGGTGTTCCAAAGATACTCGGCCTTGGTTTGCCAGTAACAAGGCGTTATAAGAAGCGAATCGACGCCGATCTGCTTGAGGGCCTTCGGTAAGGCGCCCGCCACATCTCCAAGACCGCCGGTCTTGGAGTATGGAACCGCTTCGGCTGAAATTACGGCAACTCGCATAAAAACTGAATCGTAAATAGTAAATCGTGAATAGTGGAAATCGTCAAACGGCTTCCACTATTCACGATCCACGATTCACGATTGCCGATTAGGACTGCATTGATGCCAGGAATTCGGCGTTTGTCTTGGTCTTGGAGAGGCGTTCGAGAACGACTTCCATTTGTTCGACGGGCGACAGCGGATTTAGAACTCGTCGCATGACCCAAATGCGGTTGAGATTTTCCTTGTCTATAAGCAGTTCTTCCTTTCGGGTTCCTGACCGCTGCAGGTCGATCGCGGGATAGAGACGCTTGTCGGACAATCTGCGGTCCAGATAAATTTCCGAGTTGCCGGTCCCTTTGAATTCCTCAAAGATCACATCGTCCATACGCGAGCCCGTGTCGATCAGTGCCGTCGCAATGATTGTCAAACTACCGCCTTCTTCGATGTTTCGAGCCGCACCAAAGAAACGCTTCGGACGCTGAAGAGCGTTGGAATCAATACCGCCTGAAAGGATCTTGCCCGATGGAGGTACGACGGCGTTGTGGGCACGAGCAAGACGCGTGATCGAGTCAAGTAAAATGACAACATCACGTTTGTGTTCGACCAGACGCTTAGCTTTTTCGATCACCATGTCGGCGACTTGAACGTGACGCGTTGGCGGTTCGTCAAAGGTGGACGATATGACTTCGCCCTTGACGGTCCGCTGCATGTCCGTGACTTCCTCAGGCCGCTCGTCAATTAACAGAACAATGAGCGTGACCTCCGGATGATTTTGTGTGACCGAGTTCGCGATTGTCTGCAGGAGCATCGTTTTACCGGTCCGCGGCGGTGCGACTATGACCGCGCGCTGGCCCTTTCCGATTGGCGTGACGAGATCCATGACACGGGCCGAAATGTTATCGGTCGTGACCTCCATCGTGAGCTGCTCGTCGGGATAAAGCGGCGTCAAATTATCAAAGAAGACTTTTTCGCGTGACTGCTCCGGCGCTTCGAAATTTATCGCCTCGACCTTGATAAGAGCGAAATATCTCTCGCCCTCCTTCGGCGGACGAATCTGTCCGGAAACCGTGTCGCCGGTACGGAGATCGAATTTGCGGATCTGCGAAGGGCTGACGTAAATATCGTCGGGGCCGGGCAGATAGTTGTATTCGGGCGCCCGCAAGAATCCGAATCCGTCGGGCAGCGTTTCGAGAACGCCTTCGGAAAAGATCAGTCCGCTTTTCTCGGTCTGGGCGGCAAGCACCTTGAAGATCAGTTCCTGCTTGCGAAGGCCTGTCGCACCTTCGATGCCCATCTCTTTTGCAATATGCGTCAACTCGCTGATCGACATGTCCTTCAGCGTGGCGAGGTTCAGCATGTCGGGTTCGCCGCCGTTCGACGCGGGCCGCCGTTCCTTAGGTTCGTCTGCTCCGGGTTCGGTTCCGTCGACGACCGGTTCTTCGGCATCACCGTCGGAATTCGCAGACTTGGGTTTTCGTGTAGTTTTGGTTGCCATTGTTGTTCCGTTTTACTTAGGAAGTGCTAGTGTTTGGTCAACACTCTAGGAGATTCACTTTTCGTAATAATAATATGCACTTATCGCAAACTAGCTATGATTGCTTAGGTGGAGAAAAAGTATGGATAGAATGTAGTAAAACCTTGGGTTAAAGCCATTTACGGCCCACTCAAGTACTCTCGAGTTTTAGAGATAACACAATTTTTACACCATTTGCGGGGAGAAATCAACTAAAAACTCAAGATTTTTCGAGGGCGGATCGAATTTTTTCGAGAAGCTCGTCTCGGCCGCGGCCGGTGGTCGTAGAATAAGCAATGATCTCGCTTTTTTCGAACTTGGCCTTCATGCCTCGAATGCGTTTCGCGAGTTCGTTGTTTGAAAGCTTGTCAGATTTCGTCGCGACGACGAGATGTCTTTTGTCGTTGAAGACCAGCCATTCGTTGAGCTGTCGATCAAGCGGGGTCGGTTCGTGCCGAGCGTCCACCAATTGGATCGACAGGGCCAACTCATCGCGCTGAGCGAGATACTCCTCGGCCATTTTGCCCCAATCCTGCTTCATTACCTTGGAAACCCGCGCGTAGCCATATCCGGGAAGATCGACAAAATGGAAGGCGTTATTTAGCAAAAAGAAATTGATGCTCTGAGTTCTGCCCGGTGTGTTCGATGTGCGTGCGAGACCCTTACGGCGAAGGAGTGAGTTTATCAGTGACGATTTTCCGACGTTGGACCGGCCGAGAAAGGCGACCTCCGGGAGGCCGCCGTTTACCCAATGTTCTCGTGAGAAGGCGCTTTTGACGAATGCGGACGAGGCGATCTTCACGAAGTGTTTACCGTTTCCTATTCAACGGACGGCGAGATGTCGGCGGCGGACGAGGCATCCGATGTCCAGATCGCCGGAGTGTCCGGGATCTGATCGTCGTCCTTGCCACCCTCTAAAGCAAATCGCAGAACTTCGTCGATCATATCGACGGTATGTATCGTCAATTCTTCACGGACTTCGTCGGGAATATCGGCCAGGTCCTTTTCATTCTCTTTGGACATGATTATCGTCCTTAAGCCGAAACGATGTGCGGCAAGAAGTTTTTCCTTGACGCCGCCGATCGGAAGCACCTTGCCGCGCAGAGTGATCTCGCCAGTCATGGCGACGTCATGGCGTGCCGCAGTTTTGGTCAGCGCGGAAACCATCGCGGTTGCAATCGTGATACCCGCGCTAGGGCCATCCTTCGGGATTGCTCCTTCTGGAACATGAATGTGAAGGTCCATCTGACTAAACTTGTCCGGATCGATACCGAGTTTTTCGGCACGTGTTCGGACACACGTTAGAGCAGCACGGGCAGATTCCTGCATGACCTCACCGAGCTTGCCAGTCAAGGTCAACTCGCCCTTGCCCTTTACTAAAGTCGCTTCGACCTGCAGTACATCGCCGCCGACTTCGGTCCAGGCTAGTCCGTTGACCAAGCCGATCTCGCTCTTGCGCGCGATGTCTTGTTTGCGGTATCGAATAGTACCGAGAAGTTCCTGGACCTTTTCTGCGTCGATAACAACTCGAAAATCGTCTTTGGCTTCGGAGAGGACGAATTTACGCGCGATCTTTCTGAGGCACGAACCGATCTCACGTTCTAGATTGCGGACACCGGCCTCGCGGGTGTAATGACGAATCGTTTCGAGAATTCCATCATCCGTAAATTTAATTTTCTCAGGGTCAAGGCCGGTGTTCTCGCATTGTTTCGGGATCAGGTGACGCTTAGCGATCTCGGCCTTTTCACGTTCGGTGTAGCCCGATAGGTGAAGGACTTCAAGACGATCCTGAAGTGCCGGCGGTATGGTATGCAGCACATTCGATGTCGCGATAAAGAAAACGTGCGAGAGGTCGTAATCCACATCGAGATAATGGTCACGAAACGTGTTGTTCTGCTCCGGGTCAAGAACCTCGAGAAGGGCGGCGCTCGGGTCTCCGCGAAAATCGCGGCCGAGCTTATCAACTTCGTCGAGCAGAATGACCGGATTGATCGTCCCCGCCCGTTTCATCAACTGAACTATCTGGCCGGGTAACGCACCGATATAAGTACGTCGATGCCCGCGAATTTCGGCTTCGTCGTGGACGCCGCCGAGAGCGAGGCGGACAAATTTTCTTCCCGTCGCATTTGCGATCGATTTGCCAAGGCTCGTCTTACCGACGCCGGGTGCTCCTACAAAACAAAGGATCGTTCCTTTTGGATTTCTTACCAGCTGCCGAACCGCCAGGAACTCAAGAATGCGTTCCTTGATCTTTTCAAGTCCATAATGATCTTCGTTCAACGTCTTTTCAGCTTCGACAAGGTCGTCGATCTCGTTCGAACGCTGTTTCCACGGCACATTGATCAGCCAGTCGAGATAGGTGCGCGAAACGGTACTTTCCGCAGACATCGGCGGCATTGCTTCGAGACGCGAAAATTCGACCAGAGCTTTCTCTTTTGCCTCTTCGGTCATGCCGGCGTTCTCGATCTTTGCGCGAAGCTCATCGAGCTCGGCCTTTTCATCTTTCCGGCCGAGTTCTTTATGGATCGCCTTGATCTGCTCGTTGAGATAATACTCACGCTGATGCTTGTCCATCTGCTTCT
>JBDTZW010000047.1:0-7399 GCA_040004905.1 Acidobacteriota bacterium | reverse complement strand
GTGCCTAATATTGAACAACTTCTACTTTCGGCGGCCTGTTTCGCTTCAAACGAACGATCCAAACGGCTCCATATTCGCTTTCATCCAATGATTTGAATAACTCTTTATTTACCAGTAGATTAACTAAACCGGGGACGGTATTACTGTGGCCGACGATAAGGAATCGCTTGGTTTTACTCGCCATTATCTGTTTCACGAAATCGGGCTGTTTCCCAGGATCATAGACCTGAACTTCGAGATGCCGGCGTTTTGCCGTCGGTTCGGCGGTCTGCTTGGTTCGTTTGGTGTCTGACGAAAATATGGCACCGGGACGGTATTTGCCTGCGATTGTCGCCAAACGCTCGGCCCGGTCTCTGCCCGGCGACGACAGGTCCGGGTCGCCGGACGTCTCGACCTGGGCGGCGTCTTTTTCGGCATGGCGGACGAGAATTATGGTCTTTTTGGCCTGTGAAAACGTGTCCGCAGACCCGGCGAGGACGATCGCGAAACCTAGAAGGGCGGCAAAAATAAGCTTCATATGATCAATCTGTCGGCACGCAGCCATTTTAACAGCTCCAAAATAGTAGAATCTCAATGACAAATGAATGCTGAGCAAAGAAATGGCGTCCTGAACAGTTTGGCGCGACTGTTGGGCGAAAACAAATCGGATATTATCGCCGCCAATCGAGTGGACGTCGCGGCGTGTCCGGCGGACGATCCGGTCATTCTTGACCGTTTGCGAATAGACGAGGCGAAGATCAAAAAAATGGCCGTCTCGATGCGATCGGTAATTGAGCGTCCTGATCCAGTCGGTAGTCTTATTTCTTCCCACACGCGGAGCGATGGATTGCTCATCGAAAATCGGAAAGTTCCCTTCGGCACCGTTCTGATCATCTACGAAGCTAGGCCGGACGTGACAGTCGAAGCGGGGGCGATCGCGTTGAAGGCCGGAAATCGGATCTTGCTGAAAGGTGGAACGGAGGCTAGAAACACGAACCTCTGTCTCGCAGATCTGTGGGGGCAAGCCCTGGAAGAAAGTGCCGCCGATACTAGTTTTGTCCGCTTTCTCGACCTCTCTCGCGAAGAAACGCGGGAGTTGATCTGTGGGAAGACGGAGCATTTCGATGTAGTAATTCCCCGAGGCGGCGATACGCTTATCGACTTTGTGGTCGAGAATTCAAAGGCACCTGTGATCGTCAGCGGACGCGGTAATAATTTTCTCTTTGTCGACCGTGAAGCCGATCTTGAAATGGCGCTAAAGATCGCTATGGACGGAAAGAGCCGCCTGAGTGTGTGCAACGCTCTCGACAAGGTACTGGTCGACCGGTCGCTGCCAGATCTTGACAGCTTTCTCCAAGTTCTGGCGTCTGAGTTTGTTTCAGCGGAAATCGAGGTTTTCGGCGACGGGGACGTTTGCTCGGCGGCGGGTTCGGTCGCATCAATAAAAAATGAAGACGTTTGGTACGAGGAATTTCTTTCAGCGAAGGTCGTCATCGGAATTGCTCGCGGTCTCAACGACGCGATCGCACGGATCAATAAATACGCGGGCGGCCACTCGGCCGCAATCGTGACGAACAATAAAGAAAATGCCGATCGATTTTTGAATGAGGTCGATTGTGCGGCGGTTTATCACAACGCCTCAGTGAGATTTACCGATGGCGGGGAATTTGGCTTAGGCGCCGAGATAGCAATATCTACGCAGAAATTACATTTACGTGGGCCTTTGGGGGCCGAACATTTGATGACAAATAAATGGTTCGTAAAGGGCAGCGGACAGATACGGGGATGAAAAAGAAACTCGTCGTAAAGATCGGGACTTCGACACTGACGAACGGCACACGCCTGATATCTCGCGGCAAGATCGAAGATATCGGTCGTCAGGTACTGGAGTTGCGCGATGAATATGACATCGTGCTTGTTTCGTCAGGAGCGATCGCAGCCGCAAAGCAATACATAAACATCAAAGACGCGGGCAAGCCGGTCGAATCCAAGCAGGCGATGGCCGCGATCGGCCAGCCGCTCCTGATGCGGATCTATAACGAAGTGTTCAGCGACTTTGGAATTCAGACGGCACAATGCCTGATGACGTATCGCGATTTCGAGAACGAGACTTCGCGCGTTAACACGCTCAACACGATCTCGGAGCTTCTGAAATATTCATATTTGCCGATCATTAATGAGAACGACACGACTGCGGTCGAAGAAATCCTGCTTGGCGATAATGATTATCTTTCGGCCCATGTAGCGATCCTGATTGAGGCGCACCTGCTCGTTCTCGTCAGCGACATCCGTGGACTGTTTAACAGAAATCCCCACCTCCACACAGACGCGGTGCATATTGCCGAGGTACGCAATATCGAAGAAGCCAAGGCACTCATCGAAGAACGGGATCCAGGACTCGGGACGGGCGGCATGAACTCAAAACTCGAAGCCGCAATGCTCTGCCAAAAGAAAAATATTGAGACATGGATCGTCGGCGGCGGTCGAAATGATTTCTTGACTGCGGCTTTTGGGGGAAAGATCGAATTTACAAAGTTTCTCTCGCATTAAGAGCATTGCTAGACAAACATCTTTCCTGGATTGAGGATTCCGTTGGGATCGAAGACTTTTTTGATGCCTTTCATGATGTCGAGAGTGGGGCGGTCGATGGCGTAGGAGAGGTAGGGAGCTTTGACGTAACCGATGCCGTGCTCGCCGGAGATGGTGCCGCCTAAGGCGACAGAGAGCTGGAAGGTTTCGGAGACGCACTCGCGGGCGCGGGCTATCTCGTCCGGGTTATCACGGTCGACGACAAAATTAACATGAATGTTGCCGTCGCCGGCGTGGCCGAAATTTGCGACAAAGGTGTTGTGCTTGCGGCCGATCTCTTCGATACGGGCGACTAGCTCAGGAACCTTTGAACGCGGGACGACAACGTCCTCGTTGATCTTCAGCGTGCCGTATTTCATGAGAGAAGGCGAGATCGCCCTACGGACATCCCAGAGCTTGTCTTCCTCTTCTTTCGACTTAGCCCTTAAGATATCGAAGCCGCCGTTTTCGCCAATGATGCGTTCGATCGTCTGGGCGGTTTTTGTGACCTCTTCTTTAGAACCGTCAACAGCGACGAGCAATATTGCTTCTGCTTTTTCTGATAAACCGAATGCGAAATTCTCTTCTACCGCAGCAACGCAGAATTTATCGATCACCTCCATCGCCATCGGGAGCAACCCCTCGGGCGTAAATTTGGTGAGGACTTTGCAGGCCGCCTCCATCGAGTGAAAATTTGCACGGACGGTCGATGTCGCTTCGGGCATCGGGAGTAGTTTTAGCGTCGCCTCGGTAATAATGCCAAGCATTCCCTCTGATCCGCACATCAATCCCGTCAGATCAAAGCCGACAACGTTCTTGACGGTCTTGCCACCCGTGCGAATGATCTCACCCGTCGCGGTCACGACCTCAAGGCCGAGAACATGATGCTTAGTAACGCCATATTTCGGAGTGCGCATTCCGCCGGCATTTTCGGCAATATTTCCGCCGATAAAACTGTCTTTGTAGCTCGCCGGGTCGGGTGCGAACATCAGGCCAAGCTTCTCGACCGCCTGCTGCAATTCGAATGTTCTGATCCCCGGCTGGCAAACAGCGTAGAGATCGGCGGCGCTGATCTCGATTATCTTGTTCATCCGGTCAGTGCCGATAACAATCCCGCCATCGATCGGCACGGCGCCGCCGGTGTATCCAACACCGCCGCCGCGAGCTGTGACAGGGAAAATATATTCATTGGCAACCTTCAAGATCGCGACCATCTGTGCGGTTGTCACAGGGAAAACAACGGCCTCGGGTGGAAACTTTTCCTTTACTGCATCAGCCCCATAGGGCTCGACCTTTTCGGGATCGACGATCACGTTTTCATCGCCGACTATCGCACGGAGTTTTGCGATGACTTCCGGTTTCGAAGCGTTTGTGGTCGCCCGGCCTTTTGAATGGAAATGGATAGATTCGAACATCGTGGTGTCTATCAACCAAAAATACCAAAAATCAAGCTTATCTGCTAAACTCTCAAAAATTCGCTTTTGCTCTCCCGCAGAAAACACTCCGTCATTTCCGTTTTGAAACATTTTGACGCGCCGGTCTTAGTTATTTACGGACCTACAACGGTAAACATATGAAATTGCCTAAGATCTCGTTGACCTGGAAGATAATGATCGGCCTCGTGGTCGGAATTTTTCTCGGATGGCTTATTAATTATCTCGACGTCGCCTCGGCGGGACAGCACAAGGTTTTGGGCATGGAGACGCAGACGGTCCTTGGGTTTGCTCGATCGCTCTCGACGCTCTTTCTCAATTTGATCAAATCGATCATTGCTCCGTTGATATTTGCGACGCTTGTAGTCGGTATTGCGGGAACGGGCGACATCAAACAGGTTGGACGAATAGGCGTCAAGGCACTCTTATATTTCGAGATCGTGACGACGCTGGCACTGTTTGTCGGGTTGGCGGCGGTAAATATTACTCGGCCGGGAGAAGGCGTTTCGCTTGCTGGAACCGTCAAGCAGGAAAAAGATTTTGATAAGGCGGATTGGGCGGCACAGGCGCGTGCCCTCTCGAAGGAATCGGTAGATGCTGCGAAGAAAGCGGACGAATTGCTGGTTCAGGCCAAGGACAACCCACAGGCCGCAGCCGACGCCGCCGCACAAAACGATCTCGCGGCACAAAAATCGGCCGAGTCGCAGGATGCGATCGTAAAAGGACTGACTGCGGGCGATCCGCCGGGAAAAACGCAGACATTTGGCGACATCATCGCTCATCTTTCCCCGACGTCGATCATCCAGGCTATGGCCCAGGGCGATGTGCTGCAGATCGTCGTTTTCACTGTCATATTCGCACTCGCCGTCACAGCGATCGGGGAAAAAGCAAAGCCCGTGGTCGATTGGTGCCAGTCGCTTGCGGACATCATGTTTCGTTTTACCGAATACGTGATGATGTTTGCTCCGATAGGCGTCGGTGCGGCAATGGCGTACACGATCGGGCATAACGAGAAAGGGCTGGGGGTTCTGACAAATCTTGGGATGCTCGTCGCAACGCTATATGGAGCCCTGATCGTTTTTCTGAGCGTCGTGCTGCTACCCATCGCTCTGATATTCAAGGTACCGCTGCGCGATTTTTTCAACGCGGTGAAAACGCCTGCGTCGATCGCATTTGCAACGACCTCAAGCGAATCTGCTTTGCCGAAGGCGATGGAAAATCTGGCGCGGCTCGGTGTTCCGCGAAGGATCGTGGGATTTGTCCTGCCTACGGGGTATAGTTTCAACCTCGATGGAACAACGCTGTATTTGTCGCTCGCATCGGTTTTTGTGGCCCAGGCGGCGGGTGTTCAGATGTCGTGGGGCGATCAGATCCTAATGGTGGCGGTTTTGATGCTTACGTCTAAAGGCGTTGCCGGTGTTCCACGCGCATCGTTGGTCGTTCTGCTTGGGACCCTGGCGTCGTTCAAACTGCCGGTCGAGGGTGTGATCCTGATCCTTGGCGTCGATGAATTGATGGACATGGCAAGAACCGCAACTAACGTGATCGGCAATTGCCTCGCCACGGTCGTAGTTGCTAAGTGGGAAAAAGCGTTCCGAAACGAAGAGTGGGAACGCGAAGAGGCAGAGCTGAAAGAGGTGACCGGACTTGACCCGATTGTAGCAACGTAGGAACCTTTAGAAAACCGGAGGTTTCTATGTTTCCAATCGGCGACGATAATTCTGACAGGACGATCACGCCGTATGTGAATTACCTGCTTATCGGTGTGAACGTTCTTGTCTTTCTTGCCTTGCAGCAGATCGGGAATAACGAAGCTTTCACTTACGCTTTTTCGCTCGTACCGAAAGAGATCACATCAGGGATCGACCTTTCGGGTGTTCAGGTTATTCATGACTCGCTTGGCAATACCGGAAAGATCCAACTCTATGCGTCGCCGCTTCCCGTTTATTTCAATTTTTTAAGTTCGATGTTCATGCATGGCGGTTTCGCGCATCTGGGCGGAAATATGCTGTTCCTGTGGATATTCGGCGACAATCTCGAAAATCTTGTCGGACACGTTCGCTATCTCATTTTTTATCTGGTGTGCGGATTTGCGGCGGCGGCGGCCCAGATAATCATGGGACCGGAATCGGTGATCCCGATGCTTGGAGCGTCGGGTGCGATATCGGGCGTGCTCGGCGGCTATGTTTTATTGTTTCCCCGACGGGAGGTGCGTGCGATAATTTTCAATTTTCTGACCACGGTGCCCGCATTCGTCGCGATCGGGATTTGGATCGTCTATCAAATAGTGCTCGGTTATTTTTCGTCCGCCGAGGCAGGCGGGGTCGCATACGCGGCGCACATTGGCGGATTTATCGCGGGCGTTGCTTTGATAAAGGTGTTCGCGATCGGGCGAAGGGTTTAGATATCGATCGAGAAGTCGCCGCGCGCGTGGGAAAGATTTGGATTGTAGAACGGGTCCGAGAGTAAATGCTCGGGCCATTTTTTTGCGAAGCTGCTAATCTCTGTCGCGGACGGAATTTCGGTTAAGATCGCCGGAGTTGTATTTGTGGTCTGAATGAGTTCAGCCACGGGCGTCACAACGACTCGCATTCCGGCATTGCGCATCCTCAAACAGAGATCGACATCAAAGAGATGTTCCGGCAAACTCTCCGCATCAAAGCCATCCATCGCTTCGAATTTCGTTTTTTCTACGACCATAAAACACGCCGAGGTGGCCGAGAAATTTCCTGGGAACAGGTTTCGAAACATGTTGCCGAGAGCTCCGCGGCCGACGCCGTGATGAGCAATGCCTAAATCGTTTTCTACGCCGGTCAGCAAGCCGCCATGCATTACCGTCCAATTTTTATAAAGGAGCTTTGCCCCGACCGCTCCTATCTTCTCTCGCAGCGCCCAGCCCACCATATCGTCGAGCCAGTTTGTCGAGAGTGGTCGAAAATTGGGATCGGCAAAGCAGAGCAGTTCGCCGACCGACGCCGACGCCGCAAGATTGAAGGCCTCGGCCCGCGACAATGCCTTTTGCTCGATCCAGCGGGTGTGCGCATCACCCGGATCCCGGGTCGTGTTCGTGACACCGAATATCTCGATGTTCGGATAACCCGTATTTCTGATGATCTCGTCAATTCGATGAACCAGATCGACGGAACCGTCATCAATGAAGATCAAACTGACCTTTGGTGGTTCAACCGGAAGATCGAAGCGAATGCGATGGAGATCGTAAATCGCAGCCGTTACTTCTGCCCGGCTACCGGTTCGTTGGAGATGTTCGCGGATCGCCGTGCGGGCCCGCTCGTGCGCATACGGCTTTTCGCCGCCGGAAAGAGCGACGGAACCCTTGATCGCCCGCCAATGGTAGAGCACGCGGGGAATATGGCGTACCGCCACCTCGGGGATCTGTTCAACGAACCGTAGTTCGAGGT
>JBDTZW010000160.1:0-24571 GCA_040004905.1 Acidobacteriota bacterium | reverse complement strand
GGAATTCTGACGCTTTTTCCAATCCTCAAACATGAAAAAGCGCCGGCGATAGTGCTGCCGACGCCCCGAGACCGGTGTGGTTAACTCCAACAATATCAGAATTTCCGAAGAAATCAAATAGCCTGATTTCTTGCTAAAAAAATAATTCCAAAAAGCAGCCGCGCGGGCTTGGAATCGGCATTCTAACTGTGTTAGCTTCAAGTCGAAAAAGGACGAGTTTCCCGGGCCCATTGCCTTAAACTGGAGATATTCGTTCTTTATGATTTTATAAACAATTCGCGGCCTCCCCGGCTGCGATGCTCCTTCGGGAGCGAGCCCCGGCCGGTGTGGGAGACGTCCGGGGCTTTTTATTTCCCCCGAGCGCATTCGCCGCAAATAAATCTAAAAAAGTTAGTTCTGAAGTGGGGCCGGTTTTTTGTAGCTCGAGCTAAGCTGCGGCTCGATACGGGTCTTTATTGCGCCTTTTTCTACGTAGATGACGAGCGTTGTAGGGACAAAGCCGGAGTTGACGATCTGCGGCTTCGGTATAGACCGCTTTGGCCGGTAGAACGCACGAAGAACGCGTGACGCGACCGGTTGTGGTCTGATTATTGAGCGAATCGCACGCGGAAGACGGGAAACTGACGGTGGATCGGTCACAGGATCAGAGAGGCCGGTCGCGGGACCAGCTAAATTTTCCATCAGCGCGGGCGTTTGTTCGGATCGCTGATCCACCGAGACGTCATTCCCGTTTCTGGCCGGCTCTGCATTCGGACGATCGGTCCCAATAAAAACAGCCGCCGCGACGATCCCTGCAACGAGCGCAAACGAACCCGCAAGGGCAAGCGTGCGAGCGTGGCCTGAGAACCAGTTCCCGGTCCGCGAAGCTGCGGACGTTTCGACGATCGCGGTTGGCGCGTGGGCCGCAAATTCCTCGGCGCTCACGAGCGGTTTCAAAACTTCGATCTCGCCTGAAAGGCTCAGCCACTGAAAAGGCGGCGGATCTTTCGGCTTCTGAGGAACCGTTATACTTGATGCAAAATCGTCTAGGCTGTCGTATGGCATCTGCATGTCTTCATTTCCACGGCAGCGGCCCTCTCATACCGCTACGAGACCCGATCTGAAAATTCAATGGCGATGAACCGATCGTGTTAAACAAAATTATAGGATCGTGCGCGTAAATTGTAACCAGATTTCACCAATAAGTCGAGGGATTTTTGGCGGGAGATTCGGATAAATGTAACCTTGGTTTTGCTCCCGGGTTACGTCGGTATAAAAGCGGAGTAAAAAGACCGGATGTTTTTGTATCGGGCTTTAACTTTGCGGATCTGGACGTGTAGTATGCCGTTTCACAGATTGGGGAACATGTCCGTGTTCCGTGTTCGGGGTGAATGCTTGTACAGAATGTTCAGCTGTTCAAAATGTTCATTTTGTTCAGAATGTTCACTACCTTGGCTTGCTCGATCTCGAAAGGAAATGCGCCAAATGTTCGCTCGCTCTTTTTTCGATCCAGTCGACTCACGAAACCACGGCAAGCAATAGATACAAGATCATGAGATTGAACACTCCGGCACCGCCGGCTACGAACCAGATGGTGAATTGGCGTTCGCGTTTCAGGTCTTCGGCGTAGCCGGACAGGACGCCGTCGAACGGCGGGTCGCTGCGCGAGATACTCTGGCGAACGAGTTTGAATCCGGTCAGCCCGATCACGATCCCGACGAGGAATGGCCCGCCGAGCCAAAACGGCCAGGAGCTTCCGACGGACAGAAACTCTCTAACGGTGTGCGGCCAAAAAAAGATCGATGCGATCGTTGCGACTTCGATAAGTACGCAGATCACGAAGACCTTGAGCGTTTGGAATTCGTCCGTTTCGTCGGCGATCCGTTCGAGTGCCGTTTGCAAGGTAGTCGACTGCCTGATCGTGCTCTTCACTTCCGTAAAGCTCATCACGAATCTTGTCTTGCAAGGACATAGCTTTTCAGCTGTCGGTTGTCAGCTGGCGGATCTTAGTATCGACGCAAGTTTGTCGAAATCAATGTTGCCGCCGGAGACGATGCAGACTACCTTTCCGGTGCCTGCTTTGCCTGACATGCCACAGGCGACTGACGTGGCTCCTGCACCTTCGGCGATGACGCGGTTGCGTGTCGCGACGAGACGGAGCGCGGCAGCGACTTCGTCGAGTTCGGCGACGAGAGCTCCGTCGATCAGTTTTTCGGCAAGCTCGAGCATTGATGGAAAAACGGTCCGGGCGCCGATACCGTCGACGAATGACGCCTGGTAATCGACGGTCACTGCCGAGCCCGCAGCCATTGACGGACCGAGCGGCGCGGCGGTGGCAACCTCGGCCGCATAGATCCTGCACGCTGGTTTCAGTTCCCTCATCGCGGCAGCGATACCGCACGCGAGTCCGCCGCCGCCCCACGGAACTACGACGGCGTCAACGTCTGGCAGGTCTTCGATGATCTCGAATGCGATGGTGCCGTTGCCAGCCATCACGAACGGGTCGTCAAAGGCGTGAATAAACGTGCCTTCGACGCCGGGAAACGCGCGCGTCTCAAACGCCCGCCACCAGTCGGCGTGCGGAGTCTTGATAACGCGGCCGCCGAGCCGTTCGATCGCCGCGATCTTCGTTTCCGGTACCGTGTCCGGTGCGATGACCGTACACGGTATCCCAAGCTCCTGCGCCCGCCACGCCACACCCTGCGCCATGTTCCCCGCCGACGCCGTCACGACACCGCCGGACAACTCTTCCTGCGACATATGACCGATCGCGTTCGCCGCGCCGCGGATCTTGAACGAACCTATCGGCTGCAGGTTTTCAAGTTTCAAATAGATCTCGGCAGGCGCGTCAAACACGTTCAGCCGCACGAGCGGCGTCCGTATCGCGGAACCCGCGATCGTCTTTCGGGCATCCTTAAAATCTTCGATAGACAACATAGGAAAGCGATTCTACCAGCAGCGGCCTCGTGACGAAAAATCTCGATGCAAATATTTGTCTTATCGCCCGTCCTCCTTTATCATCACCTGCAAAATCATATGAAACGAGAAACTGCTAATTTGCTTTCCTTCGGGCTCTTGGGGTGGATCGTTATGCTGGCCGCAACTGCCTTGCTTGGGACTTCGTGTTTAAAAATGGGCAACGTCGTCAACGCTCCGACTCCGCAGCCTTCGCCGACCTCGACGACCTCGTCCAACCCGACGCCGACTATCGCTCCGACCGCCCTCGGTTATCCCGAAGACACCGATCAGATAGCAGAATTTTTTTACGTCTTTTCCAATCGGGATTACACAGTAGCGGACGCGGTCGCGCAACTCAGGATCTCGGGCAAGCCGCGCACAACAGAAAAACCTGACGGCGTCACAAGCAGCATTTACCCGGAGCAAGGTGCTTTGATCAAGGAGGTCCGGATCGATTCTAATAAGGACGGATTGATGGAGATCCGACTAACATACTCGCATACCATTAAGGTCGATTTCGACGATCTCAAGGACCGCATTGCGCCGCGCTATTCCGCACCGCCCCCGGGCTCAGTCGGCTTCATGTCCGCCCAGCCGTCCGCCGCCGCCAATATGGGCCCGCCGCCGATCCTTGTTAACGGAACGCCGTCGAACGGCCGCCAGACGTACTACTTCGCCGCCGGCGGCCGCACCTACATCGGCCGGGTGACTATTTCTGCCGAAGACGACGGCTCAAACAGCTCTACGGGAACAAAGAATGTTTGGGAAGTAACGTTCAGTCGATGATCCACGACCAAAAAATGGCGATATAGCCTAGTCTGTAGATCGAGAGCTAGTCGCTTCCGCGAGGTCCTTCGGTAGTTCCCCACTTTAAAGTGATGCATTACCGACCATTCTTTTTTGTTGACTTTGTTTTCCAACAAGTTCAGAGTTGGCTCAAATATTCGGGAAAGATGCCTGCGACCGGAGGAGTATGTTTACGATCGGCAGGATAGGTACCAAAAGGACTTCGCTGAAAATGCGGCGTCAAAAAACGAACGGGGTTCGGATCCAGAAGGCGGAGTTTGATTACGCCTGCTAAGATAACTGAGTATCCATTCAACTTTCTTGCGCCCACACTAACTTTCTTGGGCTTTATACGAATGATCCGAAAGTGGAAAGAAAGAAGGCAGGAAACGGAAAGGAGATCGAAAATGAGGAAGGAAAAGATTTCGGAAAAACCCGAAACGGCCGCCCAGGAGGAAACTGCGGCTCCGGAAGATCGGGCCGTCACCATCCGGGAGCCTTCGCAGCCGAAGGATTTTGTAGCGCTGATCTCTGAAAAGGTCGTTGGCCAGGACGCGGCAATGAAATCGATCGTCCCCTTCGTCTATATGTGGCAAGCGGGCCTCGCACCGGAAGGCCGGCCCGCGGGGATTTTCCTGCTTCTCGGGCCGACCGGTACCGGCAAGACAAGGACGGTCGAGGCGATAGCCGAGGTGCTACATGGGAGCTCGAAGAATATCCTAAAGATCGACTGCGGTGAGTTTCAAATGGAACACGAGGTTTCAAAGCTTATCGGTTCGCCCCCGGGCTATCTCGGCCACCGCGAGACCATCCCGATGCTGAATCAAGAACAGCTTGACGGCGTCGCGACGGAGGACTGCGATCTTTCTCTCGTTCTGTTCGACGAGATCGAAAAAGCGGCGCCATCGCTATCGCGGCTACTTCTCGGCATCCTCGATAAAGGCATGCTGCGGCTCGGTGATAATTCGACGGTCAACTTCGAAAAAAGCCTGATCTTTTTCACCAGCAATCTCGGCGCCCGCGAGATGATGAAGGAACTCAATCCCGAATTCGGCTTCCGACGGGCAGTGACCCGTGAACGGAGCGAGATGGTCGGCAAGCTGGAGAACGTTGCCCTGGCCGCTGTTCGGCGGAGGTTCTCGCCGGAGTTCGTCAACCGAATAGATGCGGTCGTAACATATCAGCCGCTCGATAACGACGCTTTGACGAGCATTCTCGACCAGCACATTACTGATCTTCAGCGGCATGTGAACACTCGGCTTGGCGAGCGATGCTTTGAGTTAGAGGTTTCACCGGAATCCCGCGCATTCCTGCTTAAAAAAGGCACTAGCGAAGAGTATGGAGCGCGCGAATTGAAACGCACGCTCCATCGACATCTGACGCAACCGCTGGCGACGATGGTAGCGAGCGGCAAGGTCGAGGCGGGGGGCAAGATGAGGTTCGATATCAGCGAGGACGGCGAGGAGCTAGTTCTGACGTCGTCGCCCGCAACCGTAAAGCGCGAACCTATCCTTCCACAGCAAGCCCCGATGGTTTTGATCGTCGATGATAACCATCAGCTTTTGCAGTTCCTCAAAGCGGCGTTCGAGCAATCAGCTTGGGAGCTTCGGACCGCCGAAACGGCCCGCGAGGCGTTCTCGGCTTTCAAGCAATCTCGGCCGAACACGGTGCTTCTCGATTACATGCTCGGTTCTGACGACGGGCTCCAGTTGGGACTCAAAATGCAGGCGATGGCTCCTGAAACGCAGATCATCATTATGACCGGCGGCGGACTCTCGCCCGAAGAGGAGGCGGTCTGCAAAGAACACGATTTTCCGGTGCTGAATAAGCCGTTCCTGATCGATGACATCCTGAATTTGATCGGGTATCGCTTCCAACGTGCAGGTAAGGCCGCTGGTTAAATGTTTCGAATCGCCGGGCTCGGCGGCGCGTCCCATAAACCGTGCAAGAGGCCCACGGGCTGTCAAAACCCTCTCACCATTCTGGCGGCCCTGCCTTCTCGTTTGGGCTTGGTAATTTGAAAGATTTTCATTTTCCCGTCTAAATAGTATTCGAGATACAATGCTCGAACATTACTAAACGAGGAAATCATCCATATGAAGAGATCAGTTCTTATTTTCGGTTTCGTTATTCTTTTATCTATCGTTAACTCCGCATCCGCACAGGACTCGCAGCGTATCCAGTTCGAGCGCGGGAAAAGCTCTGCGACCGTTAAAGGTACAACCGGTGAGAACGGAGTTTATTACACGGTTCGAGCAAAGTCCGGTCAAAAGATAATTGTCACGGTCACACCCGCGGCCGGCGTCGGTGTGAAGATTTCGACTGACAACGGGACAAACGTTTTGCTTCGCGAGGAAAAGGGCGGGACGTATGAGATCGGCCTCGATCAGAATGGCGATTACGACATATTTCTGGGTTCGACGAACGGCAAGTCGCGAGCTTTCACAATGACGGTTAAGATTACTAAGATGACAGACGTCTAGCAGAACCTGACCGTAATGTTGCTTTTTTAGATCGGACGATGAATTGGAGTATAATGATGCTCTAAAATCGTTTTTCAAGGAGGGCAACATGAGTACACAGCCAAAGGCAACGTCGGAATCTGACTATCCTGTTAGTGAGGAGTTCGGTAAATATCCGCTCTATAAGGTAGTGAGCGTTTTCGAGGATCCGCAGAAGGTCGATGCTGCGATCGATGAACTGGGCGAACACGGCTTTTCGACCGGCGAGATCGAGGCATATTGCGGGATCGAAGGAGGAGAGAAAATCGACTTTGACGGCGCTCAGCATGGTATCTGGACAAAATTCCTGCGTGCCGTGCAGCACGCCGGCCCCGAACGCACCTATCTCGAACGTTACGAAAAGCAGTTGAACGAAGGCCATTGCCTGATCATGGTCAGCGTAGGGAACGCCGAACGCAAAAGCACTGCTGGCCGCATCTTGATTAAGCATACGCCCGAACGGGTGACGTATTTCGGGCTTCTCTCAGCAGACGAGATAAAGCCCTAGTTAGCCTTTTCGCGCGTCGGTATTGTTGGATTCATGAAATGGGCTGTTAAAATACCCGCATGGAAAATACTAAAGATCGAGCTTCCCTGTCGGCGGAGGCTTCTCTCGTTCTCGAAACACTCGAAGCAGTTTTTTCGGGTTCACCATTGACCATCAAGATCGGCAAGAGCCCCGAGCACCCGATGAAGGTCGAAGCGGCCTGCAGCGAACTGGCCCAGGGCGGCCAGATAAAAGAAATAGCGAAGACGGACTTTGTTACTGAATACCGATTCGGTTAGGCACCGTTCTTGCAGTTAACCTTCGTTAGAGCGCAATTCGCACCGAATTGATACGCTGACGGAGGTTTTTTTTATGGCTAAAGCTGAAACGAAGAAAGAAACAACGCATATGCGCGAACCCGCGCTCGAACGACTGAACGTTTTCGCCGGTAAATGGAAAATGCAGGGCGATCAATACACGACGGATTTTGGACCAGCGGCAAAGGTGATCGGAACGGAAGAATTCGAATGGCTGCATGGCGAGAAATTCCTTATTCATCGCCTAGAAGGAAAACTAGGTGAAAATGACATGACCTGCATCGAGATCATCGGTCATGATGCAGCTGAGGAAAGGTTCTCGATGGATACCTTTTACAATAACGGGATGAAGCAGAAATGGGAACTGCATGAACAACATCCGGGGAAATGGATGATCTCCGGCGATTGGCCACATGAGGATAAGACCGTCAAGGTCCGCTGCATGATAACTTTTGCCCACGACGGAAATACAAACATAGCCAAATGGGAAAGTCAGAAGGATGATTCAAGCTGGGAAACTTTCTGGGATCTTAAAGCAGTCAGGGCTAATTGACCCGTGTCTACGAACTCAATTAGAAAAAGCCTCGAGGCGAACCTCGAGGCTTTTCTTGAGCCTTTCAACTCATCATTTTATTGCGAGTCACGGCAAGACTCTTAATAATTCTGAATATTCAGAACTTCGTTAAGGATCGTGCCGAGGATATTTAGTGTACCGCCCTCGTTGTAGCCGTACTGATAGTTGCCAACATAGTCATCCTGATACTGGCTGTTTGAACCGTCTTGGTAGCCGCGTTGGAATCCCTGTTGGAAATAATATTGATACTGGCTGCGATCGACGCCGCTCGAATACCCGTACGTGCCGGTTCGATAGACGTTGTTGTTCGACCAACTAATATTGCGGCGTCCGTGGCGGTCCGAGCGTCCTACCGCAAATCCCTGACGATAGCCTTCGTTTACGGCCTGTCGAAGCATGTCGGCGCCAGTATTATCGGTGTTGTAGTAGCGGCCGTTGCGGTAAATACGATATCGGCCTGATGTTACCGTAACGGTCGGCTGAACATTGTAGTAAGTGCCGCCTACCACGCGTGTATTGCGTGTATTGATGATCCGGGTATTACGTCGGGTCCATTCGGTTTGACGCTGCTCTTCCGCTCTAGCCCGTTCTCTATCGGCTTTGTCCTGATGTTTATCGGCCTTACGGTCCTGTTTTTCTCCATCCCGGTTGCCTTGTGCCGACGCCGCTTCGCTTATACCCAATACGGCCACCAGGCTCAATGCGGCCGCCGCTGCTAATTTTTTAAGTTTAAATGATCTCAAAATACTTCCCCTTGTCTGCCGTCTTCACTCCTTACGTTTTGCCCGAAACTCCGTGTGAGTTTCAGCGTGTGTAAGGTTATGCAAAATGATCGATATTTCAGCAGTTATCAATTTCCGCTATTCACATAAAAATCGCACGGCGATCTGTGTACCTTTCTTGTTAATTTCGATCAGCGGCCGAAGTTATGAAATCCGGACATTCGCTACGCATTTTCAGCCTCTCTTTGTTCCGCCATTTTGCCCAGGCCGCTTTTAGGATCAGCGGCGACAACAACAGGAGGGCCAGCGGCAGCAGCCAACCCGTGGCTGCTCGTTGAAGTTTTGGACTCATAATTTTCTGCCGTTGCCCTTTTTCCGAGGCCACACTCGTCTTTTCGTCTCGTTTCGAGCGGTCATATATTTCAGTTAATTCTTGACGCGGGAATAGAGTGCTCCGCCCCTGACCATATGTCAGTGCGGCTTCACACATATGTTTGGAGGCAGGGTGGTAGGGGTCAGTGATTCTCTGAAATGTACTTGCCGAGCAGACGGTCGTATTCGTCCTTAACAACCTGATAGCATTCGCAAGCGGCAGTTTCAAGTGCTTTATGATCAAGCATCGTTATGGTTCCGCGGACATATTTGATCAAACCTTTTTTTTGCAAGTGTCCGGCGGCGATCGAAACGCCCTCACGCCGGACGCCGAGCATATTCGCGATCAACTCGTGCGTCATGATCAGTTTGTTGGATCGCAGAAGATCGTGGTTGATCAGCAGCCACCGGCAAAGCTGCTGTTCGACCGTATGGAGACGGTTGCAGACGGCGGTTTGTGAGATCTGCGTCATTAACGCCTGCGTATAACGAAGAAGAATATTCTGAAACACTCCGCCGAGTCCGAACGTCGACTGCAACGCTTTTGTTCGCAGTCGATAGGCATTCCCCGCGCTTTGGACGACGGCGCGGCTTGGGGTCGTGCTGCCGCCCATGAACAGGGCGATGCCTACAAGACCGTCGTTTCCCGCCATGGCTATCTCAGCCGTGGACCCGTTCTCCATGATGTAAAGCAATGAAATGATCACGGTAGTTGGAAAGTATATATATTCGAGTTGCTCGCCCGACTCGTATATCACCTGGCCCAAAGCTAACGTCACTGGCTCAAGATCCGGCTTCAGACGTTCGAATTCCTCCTCGGGCAGGGCCGCAAGCAGATGATTATCCAGTGCGCTGTCTGTGTGTTTTGTCACCGGCATAAGGTTCCTCCAGGCGAACGGAGTGGAAAAAACGACCCTTGGAACGATTCGATACAACGAGACTATCACGAAATCGGGATTTTATGCGCTTGCGCATGTTCAAATAAAAAACTATGTCCGTGTGATTGCGCACAGAAGTGTCCCACACCAGATAGTAAATTAACCTCAACCCGTTCATATACCGAATGCGTGTGGCGGCAAGAATCAGCGATGGGGACTTCGGGCATTCGGCCGCCGCCGCTCAGGTGATCATAATGCAGGCAGTCGTTATCACAGCTTTATTGGCTTTTTGGTTGGTCGGCGAGGTAACTGCCAACACGTTCGGGGGATCTTTGCATTTGCTGTTTTTGGCGGCTTTAGCCATTTTTGTGGTCAACTTGGTCAGAGAAAGAAAGGCCGCTTAGATCGCTATATAGTTTTAACGTTTTGAACAAGGGGTGTCCGTCCTGACCAACGGACGCAGGGGCCTGATAGCGGAGAGCTATGTTTGAAGGATGACTTTCATTAGGAAGGTCGTCCTTCTTTTTTTTGAAATTAATGAGGTGAACGGCCTCATGTTCTGACGGGCAAATTAGCGCGCAGGCGATGAGCGAAACTCGTATCAGCGCGGCGGCTCAGGCGGTTTTTGCTACCTCGTATTGCTAAAAGACCGCTATAGGTGCATAATAGAAGCATCAATCCTTCTCTCGCGTTCCGTAAGGGACGCGCTTCGACTGAACGGTTTCTTTATAAGTTTGAGAGCGGGCCACACAGATCACTAGAAGCAGCTCTCGTATTTGAGAAACCGAAATCGCGCTAACACGTTCATTTCGCCGCACTTCTTCAGCATTCCCTCAGGCGGGAAAAGGAACAAACAATGTCAACGAAACTTTACGTCGGAAATCTTTCCTTCCAGACCTCTAATCAGGATCTAAATGAACTATTCGCGTCGGTCGGTACCGTCGAAACAGCTAATGTCGTCGAGGACCGTGAAACCGGTCGCTCGCGTGGATTCGGATTTGTCGAAATGGCATCGAAGGACGAAGCAGAAAATGCGATCGCTCAGCTCAACGGTAAAGAGGTCAACGGCCGCGAACTGAAAGTGAATGAAGCCAAACCCCGCGAAGATCGCGGCGGACGGGGCAATGGTGGGGCCGGTGGCCGTGGCGGCAGCGGAGGCGGCGGCGGTTATGGCCAAGGTTACGGCGGCGGCGGCGGCGGCAGTCGCTGGTAAGTATTTTTTAAGGATGGACGGTGCCGGGATTCTCGGCATCGTTCTTTTGTTTTTAGGCTCGAACAAACAAAAAATCAGCATGGTCATTACTAGCCCTGTCACTTTATCTCGCCGCCACGTACTTGGCGATTTTTATGCGCGGTGTCTTCCGATCGCGAGGATACCTGTTTACCTAGATTCGGAAGAAGCGGGAAAGATCGGCTTTGTCGACGAAGGCCTCGGAGCGTACGCTGACGCCTTCCAGTTTCATCTGTCCGATGAGATCTGCAAAAAGCTTTTGAGCGGCCATTACACGTACTCGTTTCAGTACGACTATGCGGACAAAAAGACCGAAGCTACGGCCCGGCGGCGTATTAAGCTCACGTCGATACTACTGAATTCGCGTAAGGGTTACGCGAAACCTCAGCCGAAGACAAAGGCTGTCGCGGTGGAAACGGAATAGTTATATGTGCGCTCGCGCATAAAATGAATTTCTGGTTTGTGGATTCACGCGATAAGTGACAGACTTAAAATGAATATCTCTTAGACTTTCCCTCCGTGTAATGTCAGACTCAGTTAATAAGCCCGCGGCGTCATCCCCGACGCAATTCTCTTTTCTCTTGATTAGCAATGAAGATATTACTCTACAATCCTGACAACGGGATCACGCGCAATTTTATGCCGCATCTCTGGATGTTCCTGCTCCAGGCTCTCACACCGCCTGAGCACGAGGTCATCCTGATCGACGGCAATGCAAAATCAATGACGCGCGCTGAACTTGTCCGGTTTTGTAAAGACGAGAACATTGGCCTGATAGGTATCGGCTCGATGACGCGAATGGTCGCACGTGCATATTTGGTTGCGGACGCTTTGCGCGAGGCGGGGTTTAAAGTCGTTATGGGCGGGCCGCACGTGACGGAATGTTCGGACGAGGCCCTTGGCCGCGATGGCGGGCCGCGGCATGCGGACGCAGTCGCCCTCGGCGAAGCAGACGAAACATGGCCGCTGATAGTTGCCGATGCGGCACGTGGCGAATTAAAAGAAATATATCAACCCGAGATCGACCCAAAAGGAAACGATAAAAAGCCTAACCTGCAGCCGTACCCGCATATTCCGTGGGAAACACTCGACCTGGACCAATTCAGCCTCGTGCCGAAGTTTATTCAGCCCGTCCTGTCCAGAATGGGAGCGGGTTGGGGCAAATTCTTTGTCGTGCCTATCGAGACCGGACGCGGGTGCCCGTATGGCTGCGAATTTTGTACGGTCACCGGATTTTTCGGCGACTCGATCCGTTTTCGAAGCAATGAAAGTGTGATCGAAGAACTGCTGCGGCTAAAGGCACGTGCGAAGAAGGAAAAGGGCCAGATCGCCGTCTTTTTTATCGACGACAACCTAGCGATCAACAAAAAACGCTTGAAATCATTACTTCGCGACATGATCTCGGCGGGTGCTACGCTGCCCTGGGTCGCCCAGATCAGCGCCAACCTCCTGGCCGACGAAGAACTGGTCGATCTGATCGCCGATGCCGGTGCGAAGTGGATATTTATCGGAATGGAATCGATCGATCCGGCCAATATGGCGGACGTGAATAAGACTTTCTCAAAGCCGGCCAATTATCAAAGTGTGCTCGAAGGACTCGCTCGACGAAATATCTTTGCGATAACCTCGTTCATTTTCGGGATGGATAACGACACGGTAGGTGTCGCCAACCGCACGGTCGACGAGATCGAGAGCTGGGCACCTGGCTTGCCCGTGTTTGGACAGCTCACGCCGTTTCCTGCCACGCCGTTGTACACTCGCCTCGAGAAGTCGGGCCGATTACAGCGTCCCAAGCATTGGCTGGACTTCGCTCCGTTCGTGATGGCCCACGACCCTTTGAAGATGTCGATCGAAGAAGCCAAAACGGAGACTTTCGATGCATGGTCGCGTTCATACAGCCCAGATAGAAATTGGGAAGCGATCAACGCAATAAGAAATGCCCCTATCGAAACGCGCATCGGCCATATAGTGGCTCGGCTGTTTTTCCGTGGCATCTATTTCCCGCAGATGAGCAAATTCGCCTGGATCAAACTGCTCTACGACAATCGTCGCTCGATCCTCAGCCTTGCCAGCGAAGGTTTCTGGTTATACCGAGCCCATCGCAAGCGCGAGCGACGCTCATCTCGAGAGCTTCGGACCCATTAACTTAAATTTTTTGTTAAGAAGTTTGTTTAAGAGATTGCAACATCGTCTGTGAATAGATCTTTTGGACGATCTACGCTGCCGACTCATTGTTCCAGGAGAATATCCTGGTGGCCGAAAAACCTCGCTCCGCGTCGCTGTTCTCACGCCGCTCGCTGATCCAGTTCTTGACCGTGTTTCTAACCTCGCGGTCCTTGTCCGAAATGATCTTTTTCTTGTCGGCACTGGGCACCGGCTTTGCCGGCGACATCGATCCGCGATTTTGCTTGATTATCTTTATAGATTTCTTCGTCATACTAGTGTGAGGACCCGGCGGCACTTTTCGCCCGCTCGGGTGCGGCAGTTTTCAATTCTTTTTCCCTTGTTCGAAATTTCATAATATCCCCGGCCTCGCATTTTAGAGCCTCACAGATCGATTCCAACGTGGCAAAGTTAATACCCAATGCTTTGCCGGTCTTAAGCCGCCACAGTGTCGTATAGCTGATGCCAGTTTCCTTGGCGAGCCAATAAACTGACCTACCGCGCGCTTTCAACAGGTCTTCGATCCTGACCTCTATCTTTTGATTCATCCTTAAGTTAAGGCTCCGAACGTGAATTCTTTCGGTTTTATATCCTGTATATGCAATATATTCTATGTTTGACATATAGTCAATCAGGAGCGTAGTGTATTAAGATAGAGTTTTTAAAGCTTGCTCTTCTCAGACTGCGGGAATTCGCCTGCGTATCTGATCGTTCCAGCTTCTCCCGAAAAGGATCCCGATCATGAGTAACCTTACAATTACAACGCGCACGATCGATGACGTTAAGATTCTCGACCTCGAAGGCAAAATACGGCTCGGCGAAGGCAACAAGCATCTCCACGAAGAAGTGCGGGCGCTGGTCGCAGGCGGATGTAAAAAAGCGATCGTCAATCTGGAAAAGGTTTCAAACATCGATTCGAGCGGCCTCGGCGAACTTATAGCGGGCTTTACGACGCTGGAAAAGAACGGCGGCGAGATGAAGCTTCTCAATTTAACGAAACGCGTCGAAGAACTGATGATGCTGACGAAACTCCTCACCGTTTTCGACGTTTTCGAAAACGAACAGGACGCCGTCAACAGTTTCAAAGAAGACCCGACCGACGTAACAACCGACCCACCACCTGACGAGCCCAAGGCGGCCGGAGCATCGATGGGATTGTTTCGCAAAAATCGAAGCTCAATTCTCTAAGCCGGGCTTCCCCGGAATGCCTCGTCGACTAAATTTCGCAGCGATTCCTCGGAATCGATCTTCAGTGATTCGTGTGGGTCAACGCCCGTGAACGTATCGATTTTTTCGATCTGTGAAAGATCGAGGCCGGTCGCCTTTTCGAGCGAAGCAATGCTGCACTGGAAAGGAGCGAACTCGGCATCGGCGTTAAAGTCCAGTTCCTCCTGAAACTTGATGCTCCCCACCAGATCGGCCTGCGAAAGTTTGAACGCGGTCGCTTTCAGCTCGTTGTTCGAGTTGAACCACAGAATGATCTTCCAATAAGCCATCGGTATCTGAATGCCGCGAAAAAACCGGTCGTTTTCGTCATCGAAGATCGGGCCGTTAAAAACAGATATCTTCGATGTTTTTCCCACTTCTTTTTCCGCACCTTTCTCAAGCACAACCATCTCGAGTTTTCCCCACAAACCGCTCCGATTCGAACGGTTTAGTTTTGGCACTTGCGGGCAAGCGTTCGTGTAGACGCAGGTAAGATCGGCGTGTTTCTTTGCCTCAGCCTCCGAAGCTCCGTAGTCGGCGTCTTCGCGGCGACTCATATGTCCCTTATCAAAACCACTCGAGGCATAAAATTTGTCATCAAGCTGCATTTCGAGATCGATCCGGTTGTCGCGAAGCCACACATCTTTTCGCACCGTCAGATCGATGCGTTTTTTCGGGTCGCCGTCAACATTGATCGCACTGATCATCGGCATCTTGCGGATGGAGTGATGGATCGTGCTGAAGAAGTAATACTTGAGGATCGAGCTTCCGGCCGATTTCGGCTGGGCCACAAATTTCAGCATCGACTTTTTGGGTTTCGGAATCGCAATCTTAGTCCCAAGAAAATTGTCCTGGTACCCTTTGCAGTCGGAATAATCCATCGAGTTTTCGATGTCGAGTTTCTTGACCTCATCGAGATCGTCCGATGTTTTGACGCTGCCGGTGACGCCCATTGTGACACCGCCGGAGCTACCGTCACCGCGTGATCGATTACTGATACTGATGTTGATATTCCCGCTCGACTGGATCAATGAGGATGGGAACGAGATCTTGACACTGTCGCTGGTGTTGTCCATTTTCTTGTCTTCCTGTTGTGCAGGATCCTTTTTTTTCGGCGGCGTTACAGTAACGCTGGCATCGGGCAGTGAGCCCGGTTCGCTCGGTTTCTTCAATCCGAGCACAAGTTCGTCGTTTGGAAATGCTTTCAAGACATCCTCGATCACTTTGCTAATGCGGATACCCTCATTCGCCAGCCAGACTACCTTTGCCGCGTCGACCTGGCCGTTCGCGTCGACCGGAATCGCGTTGCCGTCCCGATCGGCGTAATTCTTACCGTCCGCAGTTCTTTTCGGGACACCCATGTGGTGGAGAGCCACGACTTGCCATTGATCGTTATAAACGGGACTTCCGCTCGATCCCGGAGCCGTATCGGTCTCATACCAGATCGTGTTGTCGAGGATCTTGGTGAAGGTATTCTCGCGGATCGAAAGCTGTTTATAATCGCCATCGGGATGGTGAATGATGTTCAGCTTCTCTTTGCCCTCTTCACCGAGTTTGCCGAGGTTCGGGTCAAGGTAGTGATACCCGATCTCGCCCAGTGTCAGCTTTGCCGAAATATCGCTCGGTTCGACGGCAACCATGCAGTAATCGAGCTGCTGATCAGAATGAAAGAAATCGTCCGGACGGAATTTGAACGTCGTTGGAGTATCAGGTTTGGGGTTCCCGAGAACGTCGAGCTCGTAGAAAAATTCGACCACGCTTTCGCGGCTGTCCTCCTTGTTCTTAAAGACGTGCCAGTTCGTCAGCAGCAGCCGCTCGGAAACCATGAACCCGGTCGCGCAGCCTAGATTTCTGACTCCGTCCTTGATCACGATACGTCCAACCTTTCGCTTGGCAAGCATTATGAATTCGCAGAAATTGCTGTAAACCGAATCGTTGTTGCCTATCGCCCGCTCAAACGCAAAATCTACCGGTTCCTGGTCCAGTGTCTTTAGCATTTCTTTGCGTTTCTCGAGATTTTCGGCGACGGTGAGATCCGCGTCGGGCTCGCTCTTTTCCGCACCTCGCGACTCAGGTTCATCTTGCTTTGCGGCAATGCTCGGCTGATCGTAACGTGCTGCCGATTGGTCGATCTGTTCGGGTGAAACTAAAAGCATTTCGTGCCTCCTGATGTTTGTGGACACATCATTCGAGCCATGCCACCTGCGAACGATGTGGAAGAAAAATGGGAAAAAACAAAGGTGAAGCTGTTTATCGGCCGGTATTCTATCATGCATTTAGTGCATGGGAAGTTAATTTTTCGAGAATTTAAGTCCATGCCGTCGACAAGGACAAAAAGGCTGTGGAAAACTTCGGAATTCATCGGCGATTGGACATTTCCTCTCATCACTGCCAATATTCCCAGGATTCCATGCCTTTTGGCGTGGATTAAAAGGGAGCGGTTAGTTGCCTGAAGAGAATCGGCTAGCCGTTTCCTTTTATTTTTCAAACATTTAGGTATTAAAAAAAGGGCGAACCGTTTCCGGTCCGTCCTTTTCTCTGTTTCGAACAAAACCAATTATTTATGATTGGCGTTCGTTGCCGCCGGCTTTACTGCCTTGTTTGTATTGCCCTCGGTGGTCTTGCCGTCGGTCTTTTTGACCTCGGGCGTGGTGTTGGTCTTCGGCGTTCCGTTCACACCCGGCGAGGTGCTCGGGCTCGCAGCCGGCGTAGTCGTCGGGCTCGATGTAACGACCGGCTTGTTTTCCGGTTTGTTTTCAACTGTTGTGCCGGTGCACGCACCCATAACCGCGGTCGAGGCCGCCAAAACTGTAGCTAGGACTATCTGTCTTCTCATTGATTTATTCCTTAATTTGTCTAAAACACCGGATTGTCCGGCTGACACGACGGGCACACTACCCGCGGCCCCGATCCCGCCATGAATTTACGTTCTTTCTGAGCTCGGTTTGCAGCTGTTCAGGGCCGCAAACCTCGCTCCGCAGATCCCCACGCAGATCGGCTGCGTCCGATAGAACGGACGGCCCCTAAAATCTTGCAGATTATTTTTTGAGGAAGAAAACTATTTTTTCGATGGGTCGAGACACATCATCGTCGCCAGCATGGTCGCACAGATAGTTCCGTCTGAAAATGCGTCCGCCGAGCAGACGCTCAGAGTTCGTCCCGCCCGCTTTACCTCGGCCGCGGCCCGGACAATTTCGCCATTCGCCGGTGTCAACAAATTGACCTTGAATTCCACACTGAGCACCCGCGAGCCAGCCGGCATCAGGGTATAAGCCGCGTATCCGCAGGAAGTATCCAATACGGTCGTGACGATCCCTGCGTGCATAAAACCGTCCTGCTGCGCCAGGTCGTCTCTAGCCGACACTTCGATCTCGCAGCGTCCCGGCCCCAGGGAGACCATCCGTGCTCCGATAAGTGCCATCACGCGTTGATCATCGAAGCTTGCCCGAACACGTTCCTCGAAATTTTCATCTAGTACCCTGATCATCTTTGGGCCCTCGAAAGGATAAGGTGCGGTCAAGGCTTAGTCAAATTTGGCTGATCTACCCCTGGTTCAGCTTGCCAATTCGGCGGAAAGAGTGTTTAATATTGGTTTGCTCAGGATGGCTTCAAACGCCCGTCCAGAGGCAGACGAAACCCTTGGCCGAAAGGAGGTGAGAAACAAAAATGGCATATATATCAGTAAATGTGAACGAATCGATCGAAAGCGCTTTGCGCCGCTTTAAGCGAAAGGTCATCAGCGAAGAGATCATCAAAGACCTCAAAAAACACGCTCACTTCATTCCGCCCGGACAAAAGGCTAAGCTCAAGTCGGTAAACGCTCGTAAGCGTAACCGCCGTCGTTTCCGCCAGCAGCGACCGATGAATGCGGGACCGTCACGTCCAACGGGGCCGTCGAACAGGTAGCGAACGGATCATTTCAAAAATAAAGGTGAAAAGGTGAAACGCGTTTCGCTTTTTCGCCTTTTTAGTTGGGCTTAAGGATGACAAAACATAGGCCGCGAATTTTAATAACAAACGATGACGGGATCCACGCTGACGGCATTGAGGCGCTTGAACAGGCGCTGAGCGCCATCGGCGAAGTGTTTGTCGTCGCCCCTGCATCCGAGATGAGCGGTGCGTCGCACAGCCTCACCCTCGCACGGCCACTGCGTATAAGACAAATCGATGCGCGCCACTGGACGGTCGACGGCACCCCGACCGATTGCGTCACGCTTGCACTTAATCTGATCCTTTCGCCTGAACAACGGCCGGACATCTGTGCGTCTGGGATCAATCACGGACCCAATCTCGGCGATGACGCGACTTATTCAGGCACGGTCGCTGGCGCGATGGAAGCGACTATCTTAGGTTTGCCGGGTATTGCGTTCAGCCTGAACGCGACCCGCAGTCTGGATTTCATACATTCTGCAAAGGTCGCGAGAGACGTCACCGAAAAGGCTTTGAACGAAGGCCTACCACAAGGAACTCTGCTGAACGTCAATATCCCTAAGGGAATCTCCAAAGGTCTTCGGATCACAAAACAGGGTTTCAAAACGGCTCGCCCGGTCATCAGCGAACACATCGATCCGCGCGGCAAGCCGTATTATTGGATCGGCGAAGTTCGCGAGGGTTTTCGAGCCGAGGGCGGCACTGATTTCGAAGCGGTCGACGAAGGCTACGTTTCGGTCACGCCGATGCGAAGCGATCTCACCGACCTCAAAGCTCTAGAACACCTAAAGGATTGGAAATAATTGCAGCCGGTTAATGCTATAAAAGACGAGTACACGATCCCTCGGCAGAAAATGGTCGAGCGGCTTCGCGATCATTACAAGATCGGCGACGAACGCGTGCTCGCTGCAATGAACACCGTACCGCGACATCTGCTCGTTCCCGAAGCTTTAAAATCGCAGGCTTATAAAGATAATGCTTTGCCGATCGCCAGCGGCCAAACTATCTCGCAGCCATTCATAGTCGCGAGAATGACCGAGCTGCTGGAATTAACGGGAACTGAAAAGGTCCTGGAGGTAGGTGCAGGCTCTGGATATCAGACCGCGATTCTCGCAAGCACCGCACGCAAAGTTTTTTCCGTCGAACGGATGCCAAATCTCGCAAAGGAATCTGAAGGGCGATTACGGCAACTGGGCTATCGAAATTTTTCGATGAAGATCGCCGACGGGACGGAAGGATGGGAAGTTTACGCTCCGTACGACGCGATACTTGTCGCGGCGGGAAGTCCGGGAATTCCTGAGCCGCTGGTGCTTCAATTAAAGGTTGGCGGAAAGCTGGTAATACCTATCGGCAAAGATCAGAAGTCGCAGACATTGTTCCGGATCACGAGAACTGAGACGGGCCACGAGCACGAACGCTTCGGACCTTGCTCTTTTGTTCCCTTGATCGGTGCGTTCGGATGGAACCAAACTCAGGGCTAGCATTTATGGACGGATTGATTCATTTCCTGACGGAGATCAAGGATTTTCTTAATCCGAAATTCCTGATCGACTACATGCTGAACTGGCTCGGCGCGTATGTCTACTTCGGATTGTGGTTTGTGGTGTTTGCCGAGACCGGTCTCGCGGTCGGTTTCTTTCTTCCGGGCGATTCTCTGCTTGTCGTATCTGGATTGTTTGCGGCGGCGGGAAAATTGAATATCGCATTCATTCTTCTCGCATTCTTTCTGGGATCGGTTTTGGGAGACAGTACTGGATATTGGACCGGGCGAGCGATGGGGAAAACCCTCTTTAGCCGTGAGTCGTCTTGGATCCTTAAACCTAGCCGTGTCGGGAAGGCACATGCGTTCTTTGAGAAGTACGGCGTCAAGACCGTGATACTTGCTCGTTTTATCCCGGTCGTTCGGACATTTGCTCCCCTCGTCGTTGGAGCGGCCGACATGCCGTACGCAAAGTTCCTGCCATTCAGCCTAATTGGTGGACTGCTATGGATCACCAGCATGGTGCTCGCCGGTTATTTTCTCGGCGGCGTTATCGAACGGGCACTCGGGATCAAGCTTGAGGATCACATTGAAAAAGTGGTGATCGTCGTGGTCGCTCTCTCGCTCTTACCGCCCCTCATCGAGTTCTTGCGGCACAAGTTCGGCAAGAAGGCCCTTGTCGAAGAAGGAAATGAAGTTTGACACCTTCGGATGGGTAACATACACTCAGTAACTTGATCAACGGGGCGTAGCGCAGTCTGGTAGCGCGCACGGTTCGGGACCGTGAGGTCGGAGGTTCGAATCCTCTCGCCCCGACCATTTTTAGAAAGAAAAGGACTGCTTGCGAAAGCGGTCCTTTTTTTGTTCATTGTTCGAGGTGTTCGAATGTTCGTATTGTTCGAAGCTTTCGAATTGTTCAGTTTGTTCACAGTGTTCATTCTGGTTCACGCGTGTTCGACCTGTTCAACCTTGTTGATATCTTATCCTTGCGGTTTTGGCTTGGGTTCGCACAGCACGTTGACGATCAACCAACGTCCGTTAAATTTGGCGATGTGAAGATAGTCGATCCAGTCGGACACTACAATTTTTACGCTGGAGCGTTGTTGAAAACATCCAGAACCGTTACGTCTTTTTGCTGCTTTTCTTTCGCCGTCTCTTTACCACCCCCGCATTTAACACCTTGAACCAACCCCATCGCGCACATCTGCAGGAGCATGGTCCGCCATTGCGACCCGTCATCACAATGCGCTTTGCCAGGTTCGCGAGAGAGCCCGCTCCATTCGCTCGGCGTTGATCGCCGCAATTACAGCGAAATATACTAGAAAGCTGGATTGAAACTCATTCGCCAGCAGAAATCCATAGTATTCGATAAACCCCCGGCCGCCGCCGTGAAAGAGTATCTGGTCGATCAGATCATAGATCCCGAGCTGCGCCATGGAAAACACGACCGCTGCCCGAATATGAACCGCAAAAAACCGCAGCCAATTCAGACGGACGAATGAGAAGGTTCGGACAAATTTGAAAACGGGAAAGGAAGGATCGCCCACGAATAGCCGCATAGCAGCCATCCGACTAAATAGCCGGGAAGGCTCGGACCTTTACCGAAGTAAGCGTCGCGGAGAAAATTCTGGGTTCCGAAAAACAGACCGAAAATGGTCCAGCACACCAGTACCAAGGCAGGAAAGTAAAGCTTGCCTCTTTTAAGGTCGATTTCCTGCGAAACAAATCGTTAATCTATTTGGTACGTCGCCACGCTGGTGGGGGTTTCGTAGCAGCGGACTTTGTGTACACGAACACGCTCATCGCCGACACGTCCATTCAGATATTCAAGAATATACCGCGCGAGATTTTCGGCCGATGGATTCAATTCCTCGTCAAACGGTGGCAGCTCATTCAGATTTCGGTGATCGAGGTATTTCACGATCTCATCCGCCGCCTTTTTCAAATCGACAAAATCTATCAGCAGGCCGATGTTGTTGAGCTCGGCCCCCTTCGCAAAGATCTCGATCTTATAATTGTGGCCGTGCAGGTTTTCACACTTCCCCTTGTACCCGCGCAACTGATGCGCCGACGAGAAATTGCGTTCGATCATTACTTCAAAGAAGGATGACATAAAATCTCAAAACGTCTTAACGGGCTCACGTTTCTCAAGTGGTCGTGAACAAACGTCTGTTAAAATTCCGGAACCCTCGCTTAGAACATTGACGCCTAATTCAACGTCCTTATCTTTCAGACAACGAACGATATCTTCGGCACACTTCCAACTTTCCCCATTGCTTACAACCACCGTCCTCGGAATCGGACAGGTAGAGATCTCTACCTTGGTCAACGTATCGTTTATGCTTCTCAGCTTAAATTCAATTATTTGACCGAAGCCGTGCCATTTCCTCCGAGTCTTCATCCGTATCTTCCCGTCCGGTCGATCAACGTTTTTGATCGTCGCTCGAGGCAAGGATTTTGCAACCTCCAGACACAAATCAAACGACACCTCAAATTGTCTTAGAATTGTCACGATTCTCTTTTGCCTAACCGTGTAAATTTCTGGATCAGTGCTTCCAGATACTTTTCGAGCCCTTCGGTCGCTTATCAACTGGACGACAAAACCCGTTACCATTCCCACAACAGTGAGTCTTAGAATCTCGCTGTACGAAAACCGGAATCCCACCAAAATCTGACCTGTAGCCCATACCAGACCAAAAATGAGAGGGCCATAAATCCAGCGACTAATTCTCATAATAATTTCTAGTCACAATGTTGACCCGATCGAAATCTTCCAAAAGGATCGTCATTTTGTACTCGGAGCTTCCGCCTTCGAATGATACATCGCTTGTAGGCATTTCACGCATCCCGCCAGCGCCGGTGTTTATCACGGATGCACCCTTGGTGCTTATGAATTAATCGCGCGACTCGAACATGTTCACCACGTCCTGCAGGTCACTGGTCACCTTTGCCTTCGGAAGACTGTTCAAAAAATCGCGGCCGTATGATTTCGTTCGTAACCGTGAATCCAAAATTGCGATAACGCCTCGGTCGGTATTACTGCGGATCAACCTTCCGATACCCTGTTTTAAACTAATAATAGCTTGCGGGACGCTGTAATCGAAGAATGATTTGCCTCCGTTGTCGTCAATGAATTTTGTGCGGGCGGCGACTACCGGATCGCTGGGCACGGCGAACGGAAGTTTGTCGATGATGACGCAGGAAAGCTGTTCGCCGCGGACATCGACGCCTTGCCAAAAGCTGGAGGTTGCGAACAGGACCGCGTTCGGCGTGTCGCGAAATCTGTCGAGCAGCCCTTCTTTGGACATCGAGCCTTGTATCAAGCACGGATATCTAACCCGCGATGACACCAGTTCATAGAGCGCACGCATCGAGTAATTACTTGTCGCGAGAACAAACGCCCGGCCGTCAGAGATATTCAGCAGTTTGACGATCTCGCCCGCGGCCATCTGCGAAAACTCCGGCGCCCGCGGATCAGGCATTGTTCGCGGAATGTAGATCACCGCCTGCTTCGCGTAATCAAACGCAGATGGAGCCAGCATCGTCTCGGTCTTGCTGGAATCGAGGCCGAGCCGATCGCGAATAAAATTGAAAGAACCGCTGCTCGAAAGGGTCGCGGACGTCAGCACGCAGGTTTCAACCTTATCGAAAAGCTTTTCCTTAAGTAACGCCGAAACGTCAATGGGTGAAGCCTGCAGAAAGATGCCTTTTCCGCGCTTCTCAAGCCAGTAAACAAAATTCCGGTCGGCTTGTTTCACAATAAATCCGAGATCGAACCGCGCCTGCCGCACCCGTCGAACCAAGCTCTCAGCCTCAGTCATTTCACCCGAGAATCCATCGACCTCGGCCTCAAGCCTGCCGAGTGCGGTGTCAAGTGCTTCGTAAGCTTCGCCAAGCGGTGTAGGATGCATTTCGCCATCGCTGTAGCGGCTGGCGAAGGCATCGGGGAGTAGAGGAAATCTTCCCTCGGCGGCGCGCGTCTGCGTGAACCTGATCCAGAAATGGTCCGCTAAGCCGAAGATCTTCGCCGAGATCCGTGTTAGATTCATCGAGGATACAGCATCAGTGATCGGCAAACTATCGGTGTCGCGGACGAGTTCGTCGATCTGGAAATTCGAAACCTGAGTGCCGAAATAATCCGCCGCAATGTCCTCGATAAGATGTGCCTCGTCGAAGATCACTCCCGCGTAGTCCGGGATCACCTTTCCAAATTGATTTCCCCGAACGCTTAGATCGGCGAAAAACAAATGGTGATTGACGACAATAATGTCGGCGTTCTCTGCCCTCGACCGCATTCGCGTGATAAAGCACGGCTCGAAATCGACGCACTTTTGTCCGATACAGGTGTCTGCCTTTGCGTTAATGCGGCTCCAGAACCCGAGGTTCTCCGGCAGGTCGGTAAGCTCGGCTCGATCGCCCACCTTGGTCTCGCGCGACCATCGCGCGATCTCGTCAAAATATCGAACATCCTGCAAACCGTCGAGCATCGGCTGACCTTCGGTTTTTGCGATGCGATTAAGGCATGCGTAATTCGAACGGCCCTTCATGTACTCGGCCACGAATGTTTTGGGGAGCGTTTTCTGAAGGAACGGAATGTCCTTCCGCATCAACTGTTCCTGAAGATTTTTCGTGCCCGTCGAAATGATGATGCGTTTCTTACGGCCTATCGATGCCGCGACCGCCGGTACAAGATACGCGAGCGTCTTGCCGGTTCCCGTTCCCGCTTCCACGATCAGATGTTTCTTGTTCTCAAACGCGCGGGAGACCGCCTGCGCCATTTTGATCTGGCCGTCACGATACTCGTAATTCTCGTGATTTCGGGCGATCAGGCCGCCTTCGCCAAACACGTCGAGGCTTAGGTCATTCGCGATCGATTCTTTGGTTTGCAAATCCGTATTTATTGACTTTGAGAGCTGTTTCTGTTAGAAATTCTCTTTCGACGATCTGCGTTTTGGCCGGAAAGCAATGTACCTTCCATTACCTCTGG
>JBDTZW010000258.1:0-7445 GCA_040004905.1 Acidobacteriota bacterium | reverse complement strand
CTAACTCTTCTTTGACCGAAGCGGGAAACAGCAATGTTTCCCGCTTCTTTTTTGCCTTCACGCACAGAAATTTCATTGTCTTTTTCCGCCGTTTCTTTTAAGATTGAATAGACGTTTACTAACGTTCCTTTATCTTTCGCCGCTCGGCATTTCTTCTATCCAATGCGCCAATTCGTTTCCGGATTTTATCAGAGGCATCGTTCGTCCAACTGGCTGTGGCTGACCGTGATTATCGGCGCATGCTGTTTGATCATGCTTCCGCTACCTCTCTTCGGCATTCCGGACGGCTACGATACGCCGCAGCATCTTCGCTTTGTTGAAACATATCAAAACGCCATTAGTACCGGGACGATAATTCCCTCCTGGGCGTCGGTCGATAATTTTGGTTTTGGTAGTATCGGTATCCGTTTCTACCCGCCGCTTGCTCACTACCTGATGGCGTTCGTTCAGTCGATCGTCCATGACTGGTTCGACACGATATGGATCACTTGCTACTTCTGGATGATACTCGGCTCAATCGGTATTTACTTCTGGGCGAAGGAATACCTTGAAGCGCCCGCATCGGCGATCGCCGCGATCCTCTTCGCGACTATGCCGTATCATCTCACCGAACTCTACGTTTACGTTCTGCTGGCTGAATTCGCGGCGATATCGGTACTTCCCTTTTGTTTCCTATTTGCCACCCGGGTGATCCGCTATGGGCGGCCGCTGGATGTTCTGCTCTTCGCTCTTGCCTATTCGACATTGATCCTGACCCACCTTCCCTCGATCATTATCGGATCGATCGGACTCGGGATTTACTGTCTGTGCATTATCGACTGGGCAAACTTCTGGAAACCGGTTCTCAATTTTGCCGTCGCGTTCGGTATTACTCTCTCCGCAACCGCGTTCTACCTCGTTCGTCTGGTGACCGAGGTTAATTGGGTCAAGCACAACGAATCGCAGTTTTTCGCGACCGACATTTACAACTATCGCCAATATCTCTTTCCCATGATCCTGAATCCAGATCCGCGATTCTGGAAAAAGATGGTTCTCCTTGTCGATATCCCTACATTCCTGACATTTCTTTTCCTTCTACCTCCGGTTTTCGCCCTTATTTTCAAAGCCGTAAAAAAGAAAGACGACCCTGCAAAGCAAAAGCTCTTCGCCGGCCTTTCCGTCCTCGGTCTGTTTCTTATCTTTCTTCTTTCAATGCCAAGCGCCTTTGTTTGGGACCATGTTTCGATTCTGCAGAAGGTCCAGTTTCCTTTCAGATTTTTATCGCTTGCCTGTGTGATCGCCTCGATCGGCGTTGCGACAGCGATCCCGGCTTTGCAGACGAGATTCCCCTCACTGAAAAAAGCGATTGGTTATGCTGTGTTTGGACTACTGTTCGCAACGGCGCTATTTACATTGACCCAAGTGATCCTACCGTCTGATCCGTTTCCGAGAGAGAAATTCCGTGAAAAGATAGAATCGATGCAGAAAGAACCCGGCTGCCGCTGTTGGTGGCCGACATGGGCCGATTCGCGGGCATTCAACGATTCGCACCGTGCCGCGGCCTCTGATCGGGCAGTGATCATTAAAAATTGGGACGAAGGAACACGGAGCGTTTCCGTGGCTCCTGGTGAAGCAACCAACCTCAGGATCGCGACGTTTTGGTATCCATATTGGAGAGCGTCGATAAACGGAAGGGCGGCGGACAGCCTTCCCGACGAATTTGGTGCGATATCGATCCCGCTCGGGCCTGAACGATCCGAGGTAAGTGTCCGTTTCCAGGAACCCGCGTTTGTCGGCGCCGCTAAGTATTTTTCTCTTGCCGCATGGGTCTTGCTTTTTGCCTCTCTCGTAGCGGTCTTGATGTTTCGAAAACAAAATGTAGTTGGGCTGATCGCGGATCGCCCTGCCGCGCGGCTTTCCGAAATCTAAGAACTCCGGTTGTGTTAAAATTTTCATCGGGCCGGAGCTTGGCCTTAATTCCGTAATTTATCAGTGGATTTTATTCGGTGAGAAAAGGTTCCCTTTCAACTATTCTTGCGATCGCTAGAAATACGTTTCGCGAAGCCGTTCGCGACCGTATTCTCTATAACCTGGTTCTGTTCGTTCTGTTGGTCACGGCCGCCGCGATCTTCCTCGGCGAATTAACGGCAGGACAGGAGCAGCGGACCATCGTCAATTTGGGCCTGAGCTCGATGCTTCTTTTCGGGACCTTTATCTCGATATTTGTCGGGATCGGTCTCGTGTCGAAGGAGATAGAGAAGCGGACCGTGTTTGCGATATTTGCGAAACCAGTTGCGCGCAGCCATTTCATAGTCGGCAAATACCTCGGGCTCTGCCTCACTCTTCTCGTCAACATCTGCGTGATGGGAGCCGGTGTTACGGTGGCGATCCTCTATGTGGGCGGCGGCAATCTTGCCTGGAGTATTTGGGGAGCGATCGCACTCATTTATCTCGAATTAACCACGCTCACTGCCGTGGCGACGGTATTCTCGTCGTTCTCAACCCCGGCCCTTTCGGCGCTTTTGACCTTTTTCGTTTTCATCATCGGGCATTTTAGTTCGTCGTTGCGCGAGCTCGCTCAAAGCCTTGGATCACCGGCGGCACAGGCTGTCTTTAACGGCATTTATTATCTTCTTCCAAATCTTTCGCATTTCAGCTTTATCACGAATGCCTCCCACGGAGATTTTCCGTCGGCTGCGATGCTTTTAACCGCTTTTCTTTACGCCGCTGTTTACAACGCGATCCTGCTGCTGATCGCGATGACCATATTTAAGCGGCGGAATTTCAGCTGATATTGAGTAAACTCTGTTAAATCGTTGTGATGCGCAGTCCACCCAGTTCACTAGTTATTCCTGCCATAATAATAGCGGTCGGCCTGATCGCGGCCTATTTTCTGTCAGCACATTTGGAGGGTATTAGGCCGCCCGTGCCCGAATCGGCCGAAGACGAAGATCTCGCGCTGCAGGGCTCGAAGCTTAAAGGCTATACGCTCGGGTTCGACGGGTTGATCGCGGATTGGTTTTGGATGCAGTCGCTCCAGTATATAGGTAACAAACTTGTTAAAAATCCGAACCAGGAGATCGACGTCGACGACCTTCGAAGCCTAAAACCGCGGCTCCTTTATCCGTATCTTGATAACGCGACCGATATGGACCCGCAGTTTCTTGCTGCGTACCAATACGGAGCGACGGTTCTTCCCGCGATCGATCCGGAAAAGGCGATCCAGCTTTGCAAGAAGGGTATCGCGAACAATCCGAACGAGTGGCGTCTGTATCAGCACCTCGGATATATCTATTGGCGGCTCGGACAATACGACAAGGCGGCGGAAGTTTACACCAAAGGCTCGGCCATTGGGGATGCCCCCTCGTTCATGCCGATGATGGCCGCTTCGATGAAAACGCAGGGCGGAAGCCGCGATACCGCCCGTGCCATCTACGGCCAGATGGTCGAGAACTCCGGCGACGAGACGACCCGCGACAATGCGAAACGAAGGCTTCTGCAGCTCGACGCATTGGACGACCTGGATGGAATTCGTGCCGCGATCGCGAAATTTCAAGCGGCAAATTCACGCTGTCCAAATTCGCTGAGTGAGATCACGAGGCTGCTCTCAGCTCAGCCTCTGCCGAGCGGACGGTCGTTTCGGGTCAACGAAAACAATACGCCCGTTGATCCGACTGGGGCCCCCTATCAGTTTGTGAGACCGACGTGTACCGTCGGCCTCGACGAAGCACGCACCACCATCCCGGTGAGATAAAAAGCATGACGAATGTTATCGAGATCCAAAATTTGACCAAAGACTATGAACTCGGCTTCGTGCGCAAGCGAAGTGTGCGAGCACTGGACGATCTTTCCCTCACTGTTCATAGCGGCCAGATCTTCGGTTTTCTTGGTGGGAATGGAGCGGGCAAGACGACGACGATCAAACTCCTGATGCGTCTCCTTTTTCCATCGAGCGGCTCGGCACGCATTCTCGGACGTGACATCGCGGATGTCGAAATGCATCGTCAGATCGGTTACTGTCCCGAGAATCCGTATTTTTACGACTACCTGACAGCTCGGGAGTTGATGAATTATTTTGGAGAGCTTTTCGGCTATGATAGGGCCCGTCAAAAAGCCAGGACAGAGGAACTCCTCGCGAGCGTCGGCCTCGAGGAAAAAAGCTGGAACAAGCAGCTTCGGACATTTTCGAAGGGCATGCTTCAACGCGTCGGACTCGCCCAGGCATTGATCAACCACCCAGAGGTCGTATTTCTCGATGAGCCGATGAGCGGACTCGACCCCATCGGCCGCCGCGAGGTCCGGCAGTTGATCTCGGGCCTACGTGACCGCGGCATGACGGTTTTTATGTCAACTCACATTCTCTCCGACATCGAATCGCTGTGTGATGAAGTGGCCATCCTTCGCGGAGGCAAACTCGCCGCTACCGGCAGCCTCGATCAGCTGTTAAAGGCGGACGATCAGCAACGCGGATTTGAAATAAGTCTTGCTGGTGTTTCCGAGGATGGCTTGAGAGCGAATCTGCAAGAAAACGCAGGTCTCGAAATTCACTCCGCACCAAAAGGAGTTATTGTAGTCACCCCAGACGAAAGCAATATCGAGATTGTTCTCGCAGCGGCAAGAAGCGCCGGCGGCAAGCTGATCTCGGTCCAGCCGGTTAAGCAGTCGCTAGAGGAACTATTCGTTAGAGAAACCGCAGATTAGTTTTTCGCGTGGATAGCTGTCACCTTCCACCGAATGTCGGCACGGTCGTCGTCGCGGTTGAACCCATCGAGCGTAAGGGTTATCGGGATCGTCTCGCCCGGCCCGAGTACCGCCTGCTGAACCGGAACAACGAGTATTTTCTTTTCCTTCAATACCTGCTTGAACTGCGTAACCATCGCGACGTTGACCTCGAGGATATCGATCGTTTTACCGCCCTTGTTGTGAACATTTCCGCGAATGAAGACCGAGATAGTTCCGAGGCCGGTCGGTGATTCGACTGTATTCTTTTCGTCCCGCGAGATCACGATATCTTTATTCAGATCTTGATACTCGGGCGAACCTTCTTTGTAGGCACCTTCGAGTATTTTCGCGACCTGCTGGTCCATCGGCGGTTTGAACGTCAAAAGCCAGATCCCGACGGCGACCGCGATGAGGCCGACGACGATCCCGATAATAAAGATCTTGTTAATTCCCTTTTTCTTAACTTCGGGTGTAAGAAACGTTTCCATACGCCTACTTTGGATTAGACATCTATTTCTTTAATAAGTTCCGTTAGGTTATCATTTTAAAGTATTAAGCTTAAATGTCTCGGCCACGCCTAACGAAATTGGCATCCCGTCTGTACGTTGAGATCGCGCTTCCGGTTCCCTTACGGCGAACGTTTACCTATCGGCTCCGTGAAGGCATCCGCGAAACCGTCCAGCTCGGCGCACGCCTAACCGTTCCCTTCGGCAACCGCAACCTAACGGGCTTTGCCGTCGAATTCTACGACGTACTCCCGGCCGATTCTGGACTCAAGGATTTACAGGTAAAAGACACGATCGAGTTGATCGACGAAGAACCGCTGATCACCGAAGAGATCCTTCGGCTCACGCAGTGGACGTCCGACTACTACCTCGCGTCCTGGGGTGAAGTCCTCAAGGCATCGCTTCCGGCCGGCATTGATCCTTCGGTCGAAAATCGCGTAAAACCGAAACGGCGAAAGAACGTCGCCCTTGTCGAGAGCCAAGATCCCGGCAAATTCACCGCTCAGCAGCAGCGAGCGATAGATGTACTGAGAGCACACGGCAGCGAAATGTTATTCACCTCTCTACAGGATGCAGGACGAGTCGGTGGGGCGGCTATCAATTCGCTTGAGAAACGTGGGATCGTGCGGATCGAGGTCGTTGAGGTCCTTCGCGATCCGCTCGTTCGTGCGAATATACCCGATATTCAGAACCTAACGCTTTCCGACGATCAGCAAACAGTACTAGCCGCGATCGAATCGGCTATTGAGGCCGGGAAATATAAGGCCTTCCTCCTCCACGGCGTCACCGGCAGCGGCAAAACCGAGGTGTATATCCGCGCGATGAAAAGAACGCTGGCTGCAGGCCGCTCAGCGATGATGCTCGTCCCTGAGATCGCCCTGACGCCGGTGTTTGCGCGCACCCTACGGAGCGTTTTCGGAGCCGAGCTCGCGATCCTGCATTCAAACCTTTCGCCCGGCGAACGTTTCGACGAATGGCGGCGGATCCATCAAGGAGGTGCGAGGATCGTCATCGGCACCCGGTCGGCAGTGTTCGCTCCACTCGAAAACGTCGGATTGATCGTGGTCGACGAGGAGCATGATTCCTCGTACCGGCAGCACGAATATCCATTCTACCACGCCCGCGACGTCGCGGTGATCCGGGCGAATATGGCTGGAGCCACGATCATTCTCGGTTCGGCGACACCCGGGATGGAGACCTTTTACAACGCGGGCCGCGGCAAATACGAATACCTCTCCATGCCCACGCGAATCGGAAAACGCGCGATGGCATCAACCGAGGTCATCGATATGCGCGAGGTGTTCAAACTTGCTGGAAAGGACGTTGCATTTTCGCCTGGGCTGCTCGGAGCGATCGAAGAGACGCACGCGAAAGGCGAACAATCAATAATCCTTCTTAACCGCCGAGGCTTTTCTCAATTCGTCCTCTGCCGGAGCTGCGGCGAAACGCTTCGATGCAAAAACTGCGACATCACGCTCACCTATCACAAACGCGAAAGCCGCCTGGTTTGCCATTACTGCGACTACCGCGTGGCCGTCCCCGAAACATGCGTGTTCTGCAAAAGCGAGTATTTATATTTCGTCGGCGAAGGAACGGAGCAGATCGAAACGATCCTTAATAAACGATTTCCCCATCTAAAGATCGCGCGGATCGACCGCGACACGATGACCCGACGGCGTGAGCTTGAAAAACTCTTGCTGGCCTTCAGCCGCCGCGAGATCGACATGCTCGTCGGAACGCAGATGCTAGCGAAAGGCCACGATTTTCCGAATGTTACGCTTGTCGGGGTTGTTTCTGTTGATCTTGGCCTCGGCCTTCCCGACCTGCGTGCGGCAGAGCGGACGTTTCAGCTCTTAACGCAGGTTTCCGGGCGAGCAGGCCGCGGTGATCTGCCGGGAAAGGTTCTTATACAAACTTACTATCCAGAACACTACGCCATCAGGCACGCCAGAGAACAGGATTATACAGGATTTTACGCGGAAGAGATCCGCTATCGTGAACGACTTGGGTATCCGCCGTACTTTTCGCTCGCCTCGATCCTCGTCCATCACAAAGACAAGCAACGAGCGGAGACCATGGCTAAAACGATACGAACTCAACTGGACATCGCGAACACCGACCGTTCGATCCGGATCACCGGACCTGCACCCGCATCGATCGCGCGGCTAAAGGGCGAGCATCGTCTTCAGATCCTTATCCGGGCAACAAACCGGCGAAAGCTCCGGGAAATGCTCGATT
>JBDTZW010000036.1:0-2249 GCA_040004905.1 Acidobacteriota bacterium | reverse complement strand
CGCACGGTGCTTGAGCTGAACGGCGTTCCATGCCTTTCGATGGAGGTGTCGGAACGCAAGAATAAATCGATCGCACACACGCGGACATTTGGAAAAGCAGTCACTGATTTTAGCGAGATCAAGAACGCGATCATTTATTTCACGACACGAGTTTTGGAAAAGATGCGCTGGAATGGCTTGTCCACGCGCACTGTTGCGGTTTTTCTACAGACCGATCGCTTTCGGCCCGTGCCTTACAAATATTTTGGCACTTACGCATACCGCTCCGTTTATTACTCCGACGTGACGAGCGAGATATACGGCTGGGTGTCGGCGTGTCTCGAAAAAGTCCATCGGCCGGGCCTGCACTACCGAAAAGCAGGAGTGATCCTGACCGACCTCGTTTCGCCCGACTCGATCCCGCTTCGGCTGTTCGAACAGCGGGATTTCGAACGCAAGCATCGCCTGAGCAAACTGATCGACGAAGTAAACTTCCGCTACGGCCGCGATGTCGTCCGCTTTGCCGCCCTTGAAGAACGCGGCGGCTGGCAAGGCAAAAGCGAACACCGCGGCAATGACGCCTATCATCAAGTCGGCCGCGACGTGCTCGGGCAAGGAAAGGTGTTCAGTAAGTCAGTGAGGTTTTTGTAAGTTATTCGGCGAATGATCATTGGCCAGGCACCGTGGAAAGCAACAGGGTATGGGTGGTGGTTCTACGCTCACGAGCCTTGCTGACAGTGTTAAAGTCGAACCAATATCAACGTTCTTGGATAGAGGTCTTATGAAATCATCTGTAATGTTGCTCTTACTTTCGTTTTTGATGTGTTCATGGTCGGCAGATGCTCAAGATAAATGGCAGGTTGCGGATCAACAGACTCTTCGACTGTCACCCCGTGCTTTTCCTAAGCTGCCTGGCAACATCCTCGCGTATGTTCAGGCAAAACGATGCACTATTCCGCAAATCTATGGTGAACAAAAACCGCACAATGTGATTCGAGGTAATTTCGCAAGGGATAAACAGCATGACTGGGCGGTCTTATGTTCGCGACACGGTGTTTCGGCTATTTTGATTTTTTGGAACAGCTCTATCAAATCGGTCTCGGAAATCGAAAGATCGGCGGATAAGGACTTTTTACAAGAAATTGATGGAAGTGGGAATGTAGGCTTTTCCCGATCAATTGGCGTAGTCGGCCGCGCTTATATAATGCAGCATTATCGATGGTATGGTGGGCGCAAACCTCCCAAGATCACACATCAAGGCATCGATGATGGCTTTGTTGAAAAAGCTTCATCGATACTTTATTTTTACTCTGGACGATGGCTAACGCTCTCAGGTGCCGACTGAGTTATTACTTCGGCCGCCCGAAGATCGTCAGCGCAATTCCGCCGAGGATGAATGCACCGGCGATCCACAATCGGTTGCTTGCGGTTTCGGCGAGGAAGAAGAATCCCTCCGGCGGCCGAGATGTGCTAGGGCAAGGAAAGGTGTTCAGTAAGTCAGTGAGATTCCTATGAACACTGATGTAGGGGGGCTCTCGTCAGTCTTTGTATCCCGTCCGTACCGTAGGTTTCAGAGAAGCAAGAGACAAGATGATAATTCGATCCGTTGAACACATACTTCTCATAGTAAAAATCTCCGGCTCCTATCCGATATCGCAGCCCCAAGTCGGGATACCTGCTGCCCTTTCTGTAATTAAACTCATACCAGTCTGTTATCGATCCAGCTTGCAGGATAATCTTTGGCCGGCCCATCGAACGACTTACAACCCACGTAGGGCAATTTCCCGTAGCCCCGCAAATTCCCAAGCCATTTCCACGCACCAAAGAGGCTCGTGAATTCCCGACCTTAAACGAGGTTATGCGAAGCTTTTCATCACACTTCCAGCTGGAGAGAAATGAGTCGAATTTCTGAAGTTTGAGCCAAATGATCGCTTTAGCTTCGCTATTACATGCCCCGGAAACGTTTCGCCCTTGAGCAGTAGCCGAACTCGTCGAAAAGATGCTTAACCCAGCCAAGGACAACAGACTCATTGTGAGGATTCTGCGAGACATAAGAATACTTATGGAGGAGTATAGAACGAAATTTACTTTTTGCGACCAAAAATAGTTAGACCGATTCCGCCCAAGATAGCAGCTCCTGCGATATACAATCTACTCGTCGCAGTTTCGGCGAGGAAGAAGATGCCGCCGGCTGCGGCGATGATCGGGACGGCGAGTTGGAGGATGGCGGCACGGGTTGCGGCGAGATGTTTTAGGGCGGCGTACCAGAC
>JBDTZW010000070.1:0-2253 GCA_040004905.1 Acidobacteriota bacterium | reverse complement strand
GAACCTGTCGAATGTTCGCCGTGTATGCTTCGCGATTGCCCCATCGATCATCGATGTATGACGCGAATTTCGGTCGAACGCGTTTTCGAAATCGCCAAAAACGAATTATTGTAAGGTATGGCTTCGGTTGAAAAACAAAAGGCTGTATTCGTAGATCGTGATGGAACTCTTATTGAGGAAGTCAATTTCCTTTCACGGGTTGAAGATCTGCGATTCTTTCCGTTCACGGACGATGCGGTTCGAATTCTCAAGGGCGCAGGCTATCTCGTCGTCGTAGTTACCAATCAATCCGGCATTGGACGCGGCATATATAGCGAAGCAGACATGCGGGCGGTTCACCAGGAAATACAAAGCCGGCTGTCGTCAAAGATCGACGGATTTTACTTTTGTCCGCATTTGCCCGACGAAAATTGCCGGTGTAGAAAGCCCAGACTCGGCATGATCGAAGACGCTTGCAGCGACCTCGATATCGACCTTGCACATTCATGGATGATCGGAGATAAGGACCTTGACGTTCTGACCGGAGCGAATGCCGGAATTCGCACGGCTATGGTTATGACAGGTTATGGGAATGGTCATGTCGATGGCCTCGAAAAAAAGCCTGAAATAGTCGCGGCAAATCTTTTGGACGCCGTGAAGGAAATCGCTGCCTTTCAACAAAAAGCTACACTCGCCGCGGCAGACGAACGGTAAATCTCGATCCCTGATTCTCGCCGCCGCTTTCGGCACTGACCGAACCGCCGTGCATTTCGACCAGATTGCGCACCACCGCCAGACCCAAGCCCAAACCGCCGCTTTTGCGGATCGTCGCCGGAGCCTGACGAAAGCGCTCAAAGACATTAGGCAGGAATTCCGGGCTGATGCCAGCCCCCGTGTCGATCACACTCAGAACTACATCGCCGTTTTGTGTGGTCAAAGCGACGCCTATCTCTCCACCCGCAGGCGTAAATTTGACGGCATTTGTTAACAGGTTCGAAACGACCTGCCCGAGCCGATCTTTATCGCCCGTGATCACCGGCTCGGCTTCTTTTGTTTCGACATCAAATCCGATCAGGATCGATTTGAGATCAGCCGACGGCCGGACAGTTTCGATCGAGTGCATCACTACTTCGCCTAAATTGATCGGATCGCGTTCGAGTTCCAGCTTTCCGGATATTATCCTGGCAGCGTCGAGAAGGTCTTCGATAAGGCGATTTTGGCTCTCCGAGTTTTTGATTATGGTCCTAACAGCTTTTTCGCTCTTTTCTTCGTCGAGTTCACCGCTCCGTAACAGTCTCGCCCAGCCGAGAATAGAATTCAGCGGCGTTCGCAATTCGTGCGAGACAGTAGCCATAAATTCGTCCCGAAGCCTGTTCGCGATCTCGGCTTCTTTGCGGGCCGCCTGTTCGTTCACAAGTAGTCGTTCGCGCTCGGATGCATTTTCGATCAGGTGCTCATTCGCATCCTGCAACTCGGCGGTGCGCTCATCGATGCGTTTCTCGAGATCCTTGTTTACGTCGACCAGCGACTCTTCCGCACTCCGCCGTTTACGGATCTCCATTACCACCAGCACGTATGCTGCGATAAGAGCGGCGACACCCGCAACCGAGCTCAGGATCAGCGAAAGGATCGACAGATTGAAATTGAGGTCGAGGCTGCGTTCGCGGCTCTGCTGGATCGCGATCTCCTCAGCCTTCAACTGATCGACCGACGTCCGGATCTGTTCCGTTATAACAATGCCGCCCGTTTTGCCCAGAAGAGGTGCAGTTTGGTCGAACCCGTTCCGACGCCGAAGGTCGATCTTGTTGGTTTCAAAATCAAGCTTGTTTCCGATCAGCACATCGAGCTGATCGATCTCGGCGAGACGCACCGGGTCGGCAGCGAGCAGTGCCCGCAGTTGCTCGACATTTTTCTTGAGGCCTGCCTTTCCGCGGCTGAATGGTTCGAGATACGCGTCGCTCCCGAGCGCTATAAAACCGCTGGTCGCCGTTTCAAGGTCTGCGGTGTAGGTTATGACGTCGTCCAGATTCGAAATGATCGATTGGGAATGTTTTTCAAGGTCGCGGGCCTGCTGGACCGAAACGGTATTTCGATACAAAAGAAAACCGATCGCCGCTAGCATGAGGAAGACGAACGACAAAATTATTGGCAGCTTTCTTTCGATGGGAAGCGGCATTTATTCTTAGCTAACGAAAAGTGCGCGGTGGGCTATTCAATCAGGCGGCCAAAATCATCCTCCAGGCGTTCGATGTCGTCCTCGCCGAAATAGTCGCC
>JBDTZW010000320.1:0-7513 GCA_040004905.1 Acidobacteriota bacterium | reverse complement strand
TCAAGCAATGTTCCGGAAGCGGGTGACGGAACTTCGGCATCGACCTTGTCCGTCGATATCTCAAGCAAGGCCTCGTCCTTTTCGATCTTATCGCCGACCGATTTCAGCCATTTTGAAACGGTTCCCTCAGTTATTGACTCGCCCATCTGAGGCATCACGATCTCCGTTGCATCACCCACCGGGGTAGATGGCGGAGTATTGGCTGGCGGCATTTCCACGGGCCGATCGTTATCGCGCGCGGCGTTAACAAGAAGGTCGGGTGTTGGCGGTTCGTCGATCCTGGCCGCCGCGATTTCAACGGCTGGAGATCTAGCTCCTGAATTTCCGTTATCGGAAGCAGCTGGTGTTTCGCCCTCGGCGCCGATCACCGCCAGCACAGTTCCCACCTCGACGGTTTCGCCCTCGTTATGCCGTATTTCGAGCAGTATGCCGGCGCCAGGGCTAGGTACCTCGGCATCGACCTTATCGGTCGAGATCTCGAGGATCGCTTCATCTTTGTCGATATGGTCCCCCACGGCCTTAAGCCATTTTGAAACGGTTCCTTCGGTGATCGACTCACCCATCTGCGGCATTACGATTTCAACGCTCATAAATTCTCCAGACGTCAGTTAAATGTGGGAAAATGCCATCAAATGAATAGAATACAAGAAAAGGAATAGTTAGGAAACCGCCCTTCGTAACGAAGATTGTAGATGCCAACAATACGTTTGGAAACATTTGTGGGGGCTGGTATTGACCGAGTCTTTGATCTTGCCCGCTCGATAGATCTGCACACGGAGACGATGACCGCGAGCAGCGAACGTGCGGTCGGTGGTGTGACGACGGGTCTGATCGAACTCGGGCAAACGGTAACGTGGGAAGCCGTTCATTTTGGTTTTCGGCAGCGGCTCACATCGAAGATCGTTATTTGCGATCGGCCTCATCATTTACGCGATGTAATGGTGAAAGGAGCATTTGCGAAGTTCACACACGATCATTATTTTTCAGACATGGAGAACGGTACTTTGATGACGGATGTTTTCGACTATAGATCACCGCTTGGCCCGCTTGGCAGTCTAGCCGATGCCTTCTTTGTTAAGAGATATATGACTAAACTGTTGGCTGAAAGAAATCGCGTGCTGAAAGAAATGGCCGAAGGCGATTCGTGGGAGAAGTTTATCCCTCGGTCCCAGCCCTAGCTCGTATCGTATTTATTACCGCGTCGAAATCACGGAGCGATCGCGGGAAAGTCATCTTGGTGCCGTCATTCGCGTCGAGGACGCCATCGTCACCTACCTGTTTGATCTCAGTCCAGCGTATCGACTTCTTCTTGAACGAGAGGCCGTTCTCGAAAATTCGAAGCTCGGTTTTTCGCTGCATCATCCAGCTGAACATCGTGATCAAGTAGACGAGTAGAAAAGCTGTCGCGAGAAGAAAATATCCCAGATTTTGCCGAAGATAAAATCCGAGCATCATCGCCAGAAAAAACAGGAACGATATAATCGAGATCACGACGGCCCGTTGGATAAACACCGGCGCGATCCCGTGCGAACCGATCAATTTTCCGAGGTCTTTTGTCGAATCCGGCATCAGCTCCTACTTTCTCGGTTCTCCTATTGCTGAAAGCAGATCAGTTTTCACATTGTCGCGAACGAGATGCGGATATTTTTCGCCGCCTGTGTAGTTAAGGTCGAGAGACCCGGCCTCGCTTCCATTTTGGATCAGGAGAGTGATGTGCCCCTTGGCCGCCACTACCTTGTGAAGCTCCTGCGTCGAAAAACTTTGGCCATTGACTGTCTTGATCACAATACCCGGAGCAAGGCCTGCTTTTGCAGCGACTCCGTCCGGATCGATGTCGCGGATCTCTCCCGAATCTGCCACTATCAATCCGAGCGAATACATCATGCTTGCGATCTCTCGCCGGCCGTCCTCTACCTGGCCGGCAAGATTCGGCGTGTCATTGAAAATGAGTTTCCAGCCGCCGTTTGTGATTCCACCGATAGGAGCAGTCCGGTTTATCCTGTAAACGCGGTCGATGAAAAACGTGCGCCAGTCGTATGGCAGGATCTGATTCAAGGTTCGAACAATCTCGTTCAGATCGTAGGTCACTACCATTGGCGGGCCGCTTACTCCGCCATGGAACTTATGCAGAAAATCATCGAGCGAGAGCTTGCCGCCACTCTGCTGGCGAATGAGGACATCGGCGTCGAGCCAGATCAGCGAGCCTTCGTCGTAGTAATCTACGCGTCGACGTTCGTTCATCCAGGCACGCGAACTGGGGTACGTGTATTGCACGGCCGTCGCGGTATCCACCAGCGGCCGCCATCGGCGACCGGACTGTCCGTTCATCGTTGCGTACGTTTCGGCAACCGATTCGCGAAACATTTCGGCTGTCCACAGGCCGCTGCGTGTCGGCAAAACGTGGCCCAAATACTGAGTCAATCCCTCGTACACCCAGAGCAGATCGCCCTGCATCGGCTTTTCGAAATCCGGCGTGGTAAGGCTTGCCGGACGCCGGTATTTGCCGTTCCATGAGTGCGTATATTCGTGGCCAAGCAGATCGGCAAGATCGAGAGATTGGAGCGGATCGGTAAGGGCTTTCTCGCCGGTTCCATCTTCGCTAGATTCGTGATGTTCGAGGCCTTCGTCTCCGCCGTTGTCGCTCAAGGTCAGCAGGAATTTGTAGCTCCCGTAATGATGAGCACCGAACGCGAGATTTGCCTGCGTTATGAGGTTCTTCCAACCCTCAAGCATCTCAGGCGAGTATTGCAGGGCCGCCGCGTTTTCGGCAGCGATGTCCATTTCGGCGGGAGCCTCGCCGGACGAGAGCGGAATCTTGGCAAAATACTTTCCGATGATCGCGGGAGAATCGATGAATGCAGTCAGGTTCTGCTCAGCGAAATCGACGGAGTTGGCACCCTCTTTTGTTACCGGAAGCGAAGACGCGTATTTCCACCCGGCAGGATATTTGAGTGACGCGGTCACCATCACGAGATCGCTTTTTATTGTTCGCGGATAGACCAGCAGGCGGTTCCATTTGATCCGTGCGAGATTCGCAGTGGCGACAGTAGCGGGCTGCGATGCATCGTCAAACTCGACTGCTATCTCTTTGGAGCCACGCGGGACCATCAAATGAAACGCGAACATCTCGACCGGGTCGCGGGTCCATTCGATCGGTTTTCCATCGGCGCTGATGTAGAAATTTACAACGTCATTGATCGTGCCCGTGGGCGAGTGCTCACCGGGTATCCATTTTGGATAGAACAGGTCCAGCGGCCCGGGCTTAACCGCTATGGCTTCCTTGACGTGAACGATATTTATGGCGGAACGAGTTGCATCAACCTCAAGCCTGATCTTGTTCTGCGCCGCAGCAAAGAACGTAAAAGCGAAGAGGAACAAAATGGCCGTTACCACGCGGCCGAGCGGACGGATCTCTCTTTTCATAACGTTAAGTGAAATATAACTTCGTTTTTTTTCTAAATACTAACAAATAGGCCGTCCGAAAATACAATAATCAACGGCTTTCGGCTAAAATAACAAAAATAGCGGTTCGCGCGTATTAGTACTCTGTTACGTAATATTTTCCTTGGATCTCTAAGCCCCAAACGTATGAAAAAGTCATTTGTCCGCACTCTTGTGCTGATGTTTGTTGTTTCGTCGGCCGCATTGGCGCAAAATGCCGCCCGCGTTTTCACCGCGGCCGATTATGTAAGAGCCGAAAAAATGCTCAATTACAATACCAATGCTCTTGTTGATCGAAACATTGTCCGACCGACCTTTCTACCCGATGGCCATTTCTGGTATCGCATTTTGACGCCGAACGGCAGCGAGTATGTCTTGATCAATCCGGCAGATGGATCGAGGAAAACGGCTGGCTCACTGTCCGAACTCGGCGTTGCCTCGTCAGGTGGCGGTCAGGGGCGGTTTGCGGGAAGTGAGATCATATCGCCGGACGGAAAGAAGAGTGCCTTCATAAGAAAGTTCAATCTTTTTGTAAAGGATATTGCGTCAGGGAAAGAAATACAGCTAACGACGGACGGCGTTGAGAATTTCGGATATGCGACCGACAACGCTGGGTGGAAGAAGAGCGACCGGGCGATCCTGGTGTGGTCGCCTGATTCGAAGCGGATCGCGAGCTTTCAACAGGACGAGCGAAATGTGAGCGACACGTACCTGGTATCGACAAATGTTGGAGCACCGAAACTGAGCTCGTGGAAATCCGCTCTTCCGGGCGATCCGAATGTTGCCATGATCCAACGCGTGATAATCGATATCGATGGACCGAAGGTAACTCGGCTCCAAATGCCGGCGGATCCGCATCGCTCGACGCAGTGCGATGACATTTCGTGCGATGGCGGTTGGGATGATGTCTATTGGAGTTCGGATTCCAAGACTCTCGGATTTGTTTCAACTTCGCGAGATCACAAGGAAGAAAACCTTCGCGTAGCTGATGCCGCGACGGGCGCGGTGCGGGACGTCTACAGAGAGGTTTCGCCGACACAATTTGAATCAGGCCAAGGCTCGGTCAACTGGCGATTTCTTCCAGAGACCAACGAATTTGTCTGGTTCTCGGAAAGCGACGGTTGGGGCCATCTTTATCTTTATGATCTCTCGACCGGCAAGTTGAAAAATCAGATAACAAAAGGCGATTTTGCTGTCTGGCGTGTTGTGAACGTGGACGAAAAGAGCCGCGTGATCTTTTTTGAGGCTGGCGGCCGCGAAAAAGGAAACGACCCATACTTCGGACATTTTTATCGCGTGAATTTCGACGGTTCCGGAATGCAACTATTGACGCCGGAAACAGCGAATCACGACGTGGCTCTTTCGCCCGACGGAAAATATTTCATCGACAACTATTCGACACCTGACACACCGACGGTTTCAGTGCTTCGGGACGCAGGCGGCAAGCAGATCACAAACCTTGAAAAGGCCGATATCACACGGCTAAAGGCAGCCGGCTGGAAACCGCTCACACGGATAGTCGTCAAAGCCCGCGATGGCATGACCGATCTCTACGGCCTGATGTACACGCCGACAAATCTCGATCCGAAAAAAAAATATCCGATCATCGATTACATTTATCCAGGCCCGCAGGGCGGAAGCATCGGCTCGCGGTCGTTCTCGGCGTCAAGAGGTGACAATCAGGCTTTGGCGGAATTGGGATTCGTTGTGGTGCAGATAGACGGGATGTGCAACCCGCTGAGGTCCAAGGCCTTTCACGATTCCTGTTACGGCAACATGGGCGACAACACGCTCGAGGATCAGATAACCGGCATCAAGCAGCTTGCGGCAAAGTATCCCTATATTGACACGACCCGCGTCGGTATCTGGGGCCATTCTGGCGGTGGCTTCGCAACCGCGGCCGCGATGTTCCGTTATCCCGATTTCTTTAAGGTAGGTATCTCGGAGTCCGGCAATCATGACAACCGCAATTATGAGGACGATTGGGGCGAACGCTACATCGGACTGTTATCGGGCGACAATTACGCAAAGCAGGCCAACCAAACGTACGCCAAAAATCTGAAGGGGCACCTGCTGCTAGCTCACGGCACCATGGACGACAACGTGCCGCCGAATAATACGCTGCTTGTCGTCGATGCACTCATAAAAGCCAACAAAGATTTCGACCTGCTGATGATACCTAACGCTCATCACGGATACGGATCGGCTAGCTTCTACATGATGCGGCGACGGTGGGATTATTTCGTGCGGTATCTCCAGGGAGCGGAACCGCCCAAGGAGTACGAGCTTAAACCGAAGCAGGACCCGCGGATGTCAATGCCGCAGTAGGACGAGGACTTGACGCTCAAAATTAAAAAGCCCGGATCGACTTGCTCGATTCGGGCTTTTACAACTTCCTGGTCTCGTCTTCACTTTCGTCGAAAAGCGACGTGAGCGGCTGATGCGGCGGTGGGAGCGATGCGGCGTCGTCGGCTATGTCTTTTTGCAGTTTCGCGATCGCTTCTTTCGCCCGGTCAAAATCGTCGCGGATTATTTTCAGCGAAAGCTTTCCGTCTTTGTTGGGAAGCTCCGCAAGTTTTGCAAAACTCTTGGTGCGGATCTCGATCTTGGCGCCCGACTTGAAAACACCTTTCTTAAATCGAACATCGAGGAGTTCGGCAAGCGGTATTCTTACTTCCTTCACACCGGCCCCGAGAAAGCCCAACAGCTTCGACTCGAATTCAAGCACGATCCCGGCGCTTGAGATCTTCGCAATGCCATTCGCGTGCCATAGGCCATTGTCCGTTTTGAAGGAAATACTGGTGAAGCTCTGCATCTGCCGTCTATAGACTAAACAAATTACCGGGAAATTCAACCCTGAATTTGGGATGCCCGAAGCCGTCTGTTCGAGCGTTCGAGTGTTCGAAGCGTTCAAAACGTTCGACGCGTTCGCGGTGTTCACGCATGTTCACTGTTGTTCAAGGTGTTCACCCAGGTTCAGCGAACGTCTACTGACAAGACCATGAGGTTGCTAATTATTTTTGAATAAGGCTTTAGCGATCCCGAAAACGCTGATCACGAGCCAAAAGACCTCGACGATGAACGAAGGCAGGTTAAAGGTGTAGTACAAGGAAACGATGATCATGCCGGAGCCTATGGCGTTGAGGACCGAGTAGATCGGCTGGCCGCTGCGAACCCGTTCGGACTGAAGCAGAATATAAGTCAGAACTATAATTCCGACGCCGAGCGTTCCGATGACGTCGAATAGATCCATTTGAGCTTTAATTTTTGCGCGATTTTATGAGCGTAATGATCGGAAGCTGGGCCACACGGCCCTTCGGCCCGACAGCCCAGATCGACGCGGTGCTTTTCGCCTGGACGGCGTTGTAATTTTCCTTATCGACGCCCTCCCAGTGAAGGCCTCCATCATACGAAATGTCCGAACCGTTCGTACCCGCTGCGACAAGGATATTTTTGCTGGCGTAGGAGACGCTGGAGCGGTAGCCGTTGAGGCCAGAACCTAACTTCCATGTCCTACCGCCGTCCGACGTGAACGCAAGATTGTTTTTCGCTTCATCGGGCTTCTCATAATCTCCACCGACAATGACGCCGTTCTTAAGATCGAACATCGCGACGGAGAATATACCGCTTCCAGTACTTCCAGCTGCAAAGCCAGGCTCCGAAATCGTCCAAGCACCGTCGTCTTCTCTCTGGAAGACACGTGCATGTTTTCCGCCAGAGACTATAAATGTCTTGTAGAGTCCCTGCGTAACAAGACAGGTTCCGCTAGCCGCAAAAGCCGCCTCACCGTCTTTAGCTTCCGGACCGCCATAATCCTCGAACCCAGCTGCTAATTCAGGACGTGCTCCACGCGCAAGCAACCCACCACGCTTGGGGCCCAGTAGCAGGAATTTGCCGTCCAGAGGATCGGATAACGCCAGACAATTGCCCCGATCTCGACAAGCAAGCGCATCGAAAAAAGCCTTCTCGTTGGTGTTCTTGAATTGGAGCGTCCAGGTCTTGCCGCCGTCGGTAGTTTTGTAGATGCGGGAGCTGTCGCCGTTGCCGATGCTGAGGATGTAGGCGGTGTTGG
>JBDTZW010000067.1:0-2267 GCA_040004905.1 Acidobacteriota bacterium | reverse complement strand
ACGGGACATCCGAAGCTTCAACTTGGTATGAGGCGATGAGTGTTCCGGGTAAACTCAGGATCGATTTCACGCCGCTAGAAAAAGCCAACGGGATAATCTTCGCGGACAATAAGGTTTACTCGTTTCGCGATGGCAAACTCGCGGGAAGCCGACCGTTCGTTCACCCGCTCCTGGTACTTGGCTTTGACGTCTATATGCAGCCGGTCGAGACGACGCTCGCACAGTTGAAAGACATGAACATCGACATGTCAGTTGTTCATCAGGAAAACTGGCAGGGAAAGACGGTTTACGTTGTGGGTGCGAAGCAGGGTGATCTGACGGTGCCGCAGTTTTGGGTGACCAAAGACAACCTTCTCTTTGTGCGACTTTTCGAACTCGCGGGCAAAGAAAAGAAAAGCATTCATGAAACGCAGTTCAATAATTATCAGAAGGCAAAAAAAGGATGGGTATCGGCAGAGGTTAAATTTTTCGTCGACGGCAAGATAGCTACGATGGAAGAGTACACCAAGATCCAAACGGACATGGCACTTTCGCCGGAATTGTGGGAATCGGAAAAATGGACCACTGTGGACAAATCCTATATTCCAAAATGAGACTGGCAATGTGTAGACACAACGTATCGTTCGTCGTTCTGATGATATGTTTGGCGGTCGTATCTTCGTTTGGCCAACGGACCGCGACGAGTCAGGCCTATCAACTTACGCATTCGATCGTCTACGACCCTTCAATGTCGCCGGACGGGAAGAGAATGGTTTACAGCATCGTCATTCTCGGACGCGAGCAGTTTTTTACGATGAATGTCGATGGGACCGGTTCGGTGCAATTGACGAGCGATGACGCCGACCATGAAGATCCAGCGTGGTCACCGGATGGAAAAACCATCGCCTTCACATACATCAAGGACAAGCTTGAGATCATTGCAACGATAAATCCGGATGGGGCTGGTTTTGAACATTTAACTCCGAATACGGTGCGGGCCATACACCCGAGCTGGTCGCCGGACAGCAAAAAGGTCATCTACTGCACCGACGACGATCTTGCCCCCCCGCGAAAAAACGATTCGGACATCCTTGTGATCGACCGGACGACCAAGCAGATCACTACACTGATAACGGGCGGAGTGAATACCTATCCGTCGTGGTCGCCGGGCGGCAAGCTGCTCGCGTTTCGGCGGATGATCGGTGAAAATAATTCTGAGGTTTTTGTCGCGAACGGAGACGGAACCGGGGCTCACAACGTCACAAATCATCCGGCATTTGACGGATGGCCCGCATGGTCACCAGACGGATCTCGTATCGCTTTTGCCTCGAACAGAAACTCAAGCTATCAAATATTTACAATGAACCCCGACGGTTCAGACGTAAAATTGCTCGCCAACACCGAGGGCCGAGGCACGGCGCCTAAATGGGGACGGGACGGAAAAAGAATTTACTTTTCTGTCTGTAAAAACGTCGATTTCGGAGTCGACTGTCAGATACTCGTCGCCCTGACCTCTGGATTTATAAAATGACCGAGCACTCTTCGGTTGGATTTGCGGCTCGTCTCCCGTAGAATGCGAGCATCTTTCAAAATCACCGGAGCTGTTCAATGAAAAAAATATTCGCTGCGTCCACCGTGTTACTGGCTGTTGTAAGTTCTGTTTTTGGGGTCGACATGAGCGGCGACATCGACGCCGCTACTGCCAAAATAATGCCGCAGGTCGTCGAGTGGCGACGCTATATCCATCAACATCCGGAGCTTTCCAATCGTGAGGTGAACACTTCGAAATTTGTTGCCGATCACCTGCGGCAATTCGGGATCGAGGTGCGGACTGGGATCGCGAAGACCGGCGTCGTCGGAATTCTAAAGGGCGGGCAGTCTGGACCGGTTATCGGACTGCGTTCGGACATGGATGCACTTCCAGTGACCGAGCGGGTAGATATCCCATTTAAGTCGATCGAGAAAGCCGAATTTAACGGACAAACGGTCGGGGTCATGCATGCGTGTGGGCATGATTCGCATATCGCGATGCTCCTCGGTACAGCGGAAGTTCTTGCGGGAATGCGCGACAAGATAAAGGGAACCGTGGTGTTCATTTTCCAGCCTGCAGAAGAAGGCCCGCCAGCCGGCGAAGACGGCGGCGCGCCGCTGATGGTCAAAGAAGGCGTGATGGACAACCCGAAGATCGATGCTGTTTTTGGTATACACATCAACGCCCAAACCGAGATCGGAAAGATAAAATACAAGTCGGGTGCGTTTATGGCATCGAGCGACTGGTTCTCGATCAA
>JBDTZW010000430.1:0-2276 GCA_040004905.1 Acidobacteriota bacterium | reverse complement strand
TTGTCGAACGCGGAGCAAAGGTCAAGGCCTTCGATCCGGTTGCGATGGACGAAGCAAAACATGTCTTACCCGATATCGAATACGCCGATGACGAATATGCGGCCATCACCGGAGCCGACGCCCTGGTGATAGTCACAGAATGGAACCAGTTCCGGGCTCTCGACATGGACAAGGTAAAATCTTTGCTCAAGTCGCCGAAGATCGCCGACTTGAGAAATGTTTACGAACCATCCGACATGCGTGAACTTGGATTCGAATACGTCGGCGTCGGAAGATGAGGGGTAGGTGAGAATGGCTTTGACGACAAAATGCCTTGTTACGGGCGGTGCCGGATTTATCGGCTCTAACCTTGCCGACGAATTGATACGGCAGGGAGCCAAGGTTTCGATCCTCGACAACTTCTCGACGGGCTTTCGTGAAAATTTGGAAGAGATCTCCGGCGATTTTGATTTTGTCGAGGGCGACCTCAACGACTCCGCGTTGCTGTCCCGAATTCTGAACGGTGTTGAAGCTGTCTTTCACGAGGCCGCTCTTCCCAGCGTTCCGCGCTCGGTCGAGAACCCTTTGGAGACGCATCAGGCCTGTGTTAACGGCACCTTTTCGATCCTCGATGCAGCACGAAAGGCGGGCGTGAAGCGTTTCATTTACGCAGCCTCCAGCTCAGCCTACGGCGACCAGCCAAGCCTCCCAAAGATCGAGACTATGCAGCCGGACCCGCTTTCACCGTACGCTGCGGCAAAATTAACGGGCGAATATTACTGCCGCGTGTTCAATCAGGTCTACGGCATCGAAACCTTCTCGCTGAGATATTTTAACGTCTTCGGCCCGCGTCAAAATCCTTCGTCAACCTATTCGGGCGTCATCTCGCGATTTATCGATGCTCTTCTCACGGGAAAACAGCCGGTAATTTACGGAGACGGCGAACAATCACGAGATTTCACTTTCATCGCCAACGTCGTTAATGCCAATATTTCTGCGTTGAATTCGACAAACGGTGTTGGCCAAGTCATGAACGTCGCCAACGGCGAGCGTATATCGCTTAACGAACTATTGGGCGTCTTGAAGGAAATAGTCGGAAAGCCGGACGTCGAAGCTGATCACCAGCCCGAGAGAAAAGGCGACGTCAAACACTCGCAAGCTGACAATAACAGGGCAGTAGAGGATCTGGGCTACAAAAACCTCGTCGGACTCGAAGAAGGGCTGCGCAAAACGATCGACTGGTGGACATCCAGCCGCTTTGCGAAAGCCGCGGGCGTTTAATTACTTCCTCGTAAGTGAAAAGATCTCGTCGGAGATTGCCGAGTTGACGACGATCTCCTTCGCCTTAAAATCCGCGTATGCAGTGAATTGCCCAAGGTCGAAACGTTGCGAAAACTTCTCCGGCACGAGCACTCCTTCGACGAGCCTGCATTTGTCGATCGCGACCGAGGTCGTTACAACCTTTCCGTTCACCTCGTAGCTCGATTCGTATCCCTTCAACTGCCCGGTCTTTTCATCAATGAAATAATCGGTATAAAACCCCTCGGGCGAAGTAATGCGAAAACCGCTCTTCTTTTTGCTCGCCGCAGGCAGAGCCGTGATCGGAAATTTTGCGTCTCCCACCTTCGAGAGCATGATAAACCCGATACGGTTTACGGGCGGCAATTCAAAGCCGTTCGGAGCAGTCGAATGCGTGTTTACTCCGTCGAAAGCCTGACTAAGCGGCTGGAACGGATTGTTGATGTCGAGCCTGTATTTCTCCCCCGCAAAGATCATGGCAAACGTAGCGGGTATCGCCTGAGGAGCACCCGACGCCGTAACGTCAACCGAACCGCTCAAGGTCAGGGTTTTGATCCCGCTCAGATTTTCACCGCCGTGTACTTTTAGAGCCGCTTTTGCCATATCGATCGCGGAATTCGCGGCCGACGGTGAAACAACGCTCTCTTTAGACGCACCTGCCTGCCCAAAACCGACAACTGATAGAACCGCACACAATGTCAACAATCCAAACATCTTCATAAGATCTCTCCAACAACATCTGAACCAAAAAAGGATGAAAGGTTGATTCCCTTCATCCTTTCTCGCTTATATTAAACGATTTTGCCGCTACCAGCTAAACCGTGCCGAAAGCTCGATCCTCCGGTTTGCCGTTCCGCCTCCGCCGCCAAATCCGCCAAACCCTCCGAAGCCGGCATATGTCGACGTCGACTGGCCGAATCGCGACGAGGAAAGATTTCCGATCGGAACGCCGTAATTGACGTTGTTGAAGATGTTCGAGAAATTGATCCCGAGATTCA
>JBDTZW010000384.1:0-7600 GCA_040004905.1 Acidobacteriota bacterium | reverse complement strand
CCGGCTAAAATAACTGCCCGGCCTAAACTAAGTTTTTGCCGGAGGCTAATATGAACCAAATTTACGCGATGAATTCTGTGGGAAAATGTGAGGATCATTTACCGCTTACACGTCCGCTGACGCCTATAAGACTGACAGCATCGGTCGGTCCCGGCGGCCGAAATCTTCCCGATGATGTCAAGAGAGTCCAGAACGCCCTGAATTTCGTGTTGCCCACAATGGGCGGTCCCCTTCCTAAGCTCGAGGAAAACGGTGTTTACGGCGAGTCAACGGCAACGGCGATCACCAGATTTCAATTGAAGGAGTTTCGGTTCGCGGAATTCATGGTGTTACCCGATTCGGAGACCATAAATCGTCTGGCGAAATACCGGGGCGGACTGAGCTCGGGAAGCCGGCAAAAAATCATTGCGGCCTTGAATGAGGCCTTAAACCTTGTTAAAGGTGCTCAGGCCAATTTGGTAATGGCGCTTCCCTTCGTTGAGGCAAAGGCAAATGGAGGCGGGCTTCCGTCGTTTGGCCCAGACGCTCGGATGCTTTACGCAAATCGCCATTTCGACATCGATAAAGCCAAGGCTCCCGCCGACACGCTGCGAAGAGTACTTCGCGTTTATGACACGATGATGGAGGTTTTTCGGCGTCCGGGCGGTTTATGGGGCCCGACTGTTTTTGACCTCGATCCTCTCGGCCTGGGCTTCCGAGCGTACGCCGTGCCGGGAGGCTATTTTCGCAACGGCCAGCGTAACCCATTGTATGGCTATATTCGCAATGACAGTATATACCTTTGTAAGAGACTCGAACGCGATACCATGGAAACATGCGCTCACATCATCGTGCACGAGCTGGCGCATTTTGTGAGTTCCGAGCAAACCTTTGAGGAAATCAGTGACCACAAAAACGGCTACGGGTGGTATAACGATTTCTGTATGCAACAGCTAACCCCGGAAGAAAAGGTCTCAAATGCCGACAACTACGCCAATTTTGCCGTCGACCTCAGGTTTGGGCGTCCGGTGGTTTAGTCTGCAGCCTTAAAGTATTTACTGCACCCAGAACAAAAGAATGCAGTAGCGATCGGGTATTTTGCGATTTCTGATGTAACATTGTGGAGCCCCTTTGTTCAGCCGAGACGCAAATGAAACCCGATCCGAATCCATTTCCGACGCCGGAGCTCATACCCGTTTCTATCCTGGAGCGCGTTATACCGTCGATCGGTTTCGCAGTCGCCGCGATCGCTGGAGCGGTCGGGGCGATGATGATGCAGCAGTTCCTCTACCGTCTTCGGATCAGTGAGACTGCCGGGCTTCAGCTTTTCTACGGCGGTGTTGCCAGGATCGATCTGGCCGTTGGGATCATTCTCGTCGTAGCCGCGTCTATCCTGGCGCTAGGACTTCTCGTCTGTCTAATAAGAATGTTTGCGGCCAGTCAAAGGTCTTCACCGCCGGGACTGCTCTTATTAGTCGTCGGCGGATTCAGCCTCTTGCCCTCCCTACTTACCGGAATTTCGATCTATCTTGCGATGGCATCGGTAATCGGCCCGCAAATGCCCGGCGTTTCGTCTGTCGCAACCCCGATCAATGTATTAACCATCGCGTCGATCATAGTCGCCTGTCTGATGGTCCTCGTCCTGGGCGCCTTTTCATTCATATCGTTTTCTTCGCGAGGCGGCCGCAAATATTCGCCTCTGCTTCTTCTGTTGATCCTCGAGATCGGCGCAGTATGCGCGGCCGTTTCCTATTTCTGGCTGTTTTCCATCTGCTTTAGCCAAACGTCGGTGTTTCTCACCTAAAACTGTTTCAGGTTTGTTACAACCATCGAAAAACCTGTTGCTATTTGTTTTGCCGAGGAGTATATTCCGAAAAAACACCTATCGTAGCGACTGCTAATAACACGGGCCCACTGCGTTAATTTCTTTTCCCCAAAAGGAGTCGATAACAATGAAAAGGCGGATTTTGATAGCTTTTGCGGCGATCATGGTTGTTGCCGCGTCGATAGTGGTCTTTGCCCAGAGTCGTAAACAGATAAAAGAGTTTTTAACGGGGTATGAAGAGGTTCCGTCGGTTTCGACCGCGGCTGGTGCAGTATTTCGCGCAAGGATCAGCCGCGATGAAAGCCAGATCACTTATGAACTTACCTATAACGATCTCGAAGGCTCCGTCACTCAGTCGCATATTCATTTTGGACAAATGGGCGTGAACGGGTCGATCGAGATATGGCTCTGCGGCAATCCGCCGCTGACCGTTCCCGCCGGTACCCAGCCGTGCCCCAATCCGCCTGCCACGATCACTGGCACGCTTACCGCGGCGAATGTTGTGGGTCAGCCCGCAGGCCCGCCGGCCGGCCAGGGTATTCAGGCCGGAGAGTTTGCGGAGGTGATCCGAGCGATGCGCGCCGGCAAAACCTATGTAAACGTTCACAGCACCAAGTTTCCCGGCGGCGAGATCAGAAGCCAGATCGACGCCGACGACGACCACGATCATCCCGGATTCGGTGACGAGAAAACAACCGATGTCCCTAATTAGATCCGGGCGAGATCCGATCAACTATTTCGCAGCTGAAATATTTTCGCCGGCTGTTCTAATTCAAATTCCATGTGCCTGCCGTCTGCCGGATGGTGAAAAGCCAACCGGTGGGCGGCCAGACACAATCGCACAAATTCCCTCCCGCCGCGAGCAATATCACCAACGATCGGGTGACCGATCGACGCAGAGTGTATCCGCAATTGGTTTGTCCGCCCTGTGACGGGTTCGAGCTCTACCAGGGTCGTGTCCGCGAAACGTTCCCTCACCCAAAACCTCGTTTTTGCGGGTTTTCCATCCTTCTTAAGGCTCCACAACTTCAACTCAGCGTAGCGGCCTATGGGGCCGTCGATCGACCCGCAATCGTTTTTGATCACGCCTTCGACCAACGCGACATATCGTTTCTCAACCATCTTTCGTTTGAAGTGGTCCGCAAGCACACGATGGGCCTTGACCGTTTTAGCGATCAGCATCAAGCCTGATGTTTGCTTGTCCAAACGGTGGACAAGCCCCGGCCGAATGGTCGCCGAATCCGTCGCCCCCTGATTGAGATAAAAACTCAGCGCGTTCAGAAGCGTTCCGTTCTTGTCGCGATGCGTTGGGTGGGCAAGCATTCCTGTGGGTTTGTTTACCACAATTATCGCGGCGTCTTCATAGACGATCTCGAGCGGTATATTTTCTGGGCGCATCGCCGTCCCGCGCGTAGGGTCTAGCTCGATCTCTATGAAATCTTTGGGCTTTAGCTTGCGTCCCGCATTTTCATGAGCTCCGTTGACCTCGCATCGTTCGGTTTTGATCAACTCGCGCAGGTACATCCGGCTGAGCGTCGGGATCTTCTCGAACAGAAAATCATCTAGCCGCATTTTGTTGTAGCGATCGTCAACCTCGATGAACTGCCGTTCGAACATTCCACTATTCTAACTCAAACAAAAAAAGACACGACCTATGCGAGGCCGTGTCAAAACCATTGAAGAAGAGACGTCCAAGACCAACCTCAGGCAGAACCAGCCGCGAATACCTTATCGACAACCGCGGACGGTTCGACCGAATACGTTGAAACTGCTTCGATGATCACCGTCTCCTCGTTGAAAGCATAACCCCGTTCGCCATGCTGCGTGGCATCCAGACCTGCGATCTCCTCAGTTTCCGTGACCCTCAAACCTATAAACAGATCCACTACCTTCAAAACAATAAACGTTCCACCCGAAGCCAAACAGACCGCGATCCCGATTCCTGCTAGCTGATTCAAAACCTGAGCGTAATTTCCGTCGATTAGGCCGACCGCCGAAGCATTTCCGGCAGCATCTTTGAAAATGGGATTGATAAGGCTTGTGGCAAGAACCCCCGTCATCAAAGCTCCGACTGCACCACCCACGCCGTGGATACCAAAAACATCGAGCGTGTCGTCATACCCGAAAACGTGCTTGACCTTCGCCACCATAAAGTAGCAGGCTGATCCGCCCAAAAGGCCTATCAGTAACGCAGACATTGGCGTTACAAATCCTGCGGCGGGCGTGATCGCGACCAATCCTGCCACGGCACCTGAGATCGCGCCGATCGCCGTCGGCTTGCCGTTCTTGAACCAGTCAATCACCGTCCACGCTAGCATCGCGCTCGCCGCCGCGAAATGGGTCGTTACAAACGCGTTCGTGGCCAGCGATCCGGCCGACAAGGCACTGCCCGCGTTAAACCCGAACCACCCGAACCAAAGCAATCCCGCACCGATCAGGCTAAGCACCGAATTATGCGGCGCCGTCGGCTCGTTCTGATACCCGACACGCTTACCGAGATAGAGAGCACATACCAGGGCAGAAACGCCAGACGAAATATGAACTACAGTTCCGCCCGCAAAATCCAGTGCGGGTAGCTGCCCACCCAGTACGGCGTTCAAAAACCCGCCTTTGCCCCAAACCATATGTGCAAGCGGCAAATAGACCGCGATCGTCCACAGGGTCGTGAACGCGATCTTCGCCGGAAAGCGAATGCGCTCGGCAAATGCTCCCGTGATCAGAGCCGGCGTTATGATTGCGAACATCAATTGAAAGATCATGAACGACTGCTGCGGTATCGTCGCAGCGTAGTCGCCGTTCGCCTCGGCCCCGACGCCTCTCAGAAACGCAAAATCAAAGCCGCCGATAAACCAATTTCCTTCGGAAAACACGAGGCTGTAGCCAAAAAATGCCCAGATCAATGTCACTATCCCGACCGTGATGAGGCTTTTCAGCATCATCGAAAGCACATTCTTCTGCCGTACCAATCCGCCGTAAAATAGCGCGAGTCCCGGTATCGTCATTAGCAAGACCAACGCACTGCACGACAACACCCAAGCGTTATCCGCTGCTCCCTGCGCAGCACTTGTGGCAGCCTCAAGTTTCGTCATCCGATCGCTAAGATCGTCAGCGAAGATAGGTGCTGCAAGAAACGCGATCCCAAACAGCGTTCCCCCAACTGAGATGAACGGTTTAATTTTGATCTTTCCCATAATAAAAATTCAGTTGACGTTCGAGACAGACGGCAATAGTTATGCCGTCACGATCGATAAAACCAAAATGCCCATTTTGCTGGCATTTAGCGTGAACAGAAAGAAAGTCGTCAATCGAAAGGAATCATTTCTTTACATTTTTGTCGGCATTGCCCATTCGCTGAAACAAATTTGTAGGAACCTGCCCCCGCAGACTGGAAATTGCAGCGAAAGCATCTTATGATGATAGAGAATTCATAACAAAAATATTTGATCGTTACATTTTTGTATTAGATCGTGAAAAACAACCTCGACCTCATTGCCAAGATCACCGAGAGCGTTTCCCGCTCGCGGGGAATTCATGCCGAATCGAAGGTCATTCTGAGTGAGCTGACCGGCCATGTCGAAGCTCCCTTCGGCTTCGTCTGCCTCGACCGCCCGGAGGCGGCCCGGATGGAAATCGTTGCGGCAGCCGGTCTCGATGCCTCGAATTTTCGCCGCCTCGAGACCCGAGCTCACTCTAGTCTTCTCTCCGAGGTGATCAGGGAAGGCCTCCGCGTGACGATCAAGAGCGGAGATGACGATCTGCTCGATTTTCTTTTTGACAAAAGGCCCGAAAGGCGGATCGTTTCCGTTCCTCTCATCCTCTCTGGCACTTGTATCGGTTCGATATCTCTCGCGTTTGATGACACGTCTATCGCCGAGGGTGAAGAGGTCCTCACACTCCTCGACATCGCCGCCGGGATGATCGCTCGAACACTTCGCGTTGAGAATTTCGAGCGCGAAGAAAGCCGAAAATTGATCGAAGAGAACTCTCACCTAAAGCAGGAGCTAAAAGAGAAATACGATTTCAGCAACCTGATCGGCAATTCCAGCCCGATGCGTCAGGTTTACGAACAGGTAACGCAGGTCGCCCGCTCGAACGCCACGGTGCTGCTCCGCGGCGAGAGCGGCACGGGCAAGGAAATGATCGCGCACGCCATTCATTACAACAGCCTGCGAAGCAAGCGGCCGTTCGTGAAAGTAAACTGCGCCGCCCTTCCCGATTCGCTGATCGAATCCGAGCTCTTCGGTCACGAAAAAGGTGCATTCACCGGCGCCGACCGCATAAAGAAGGGGCGCTTCGAAATTGCCGATGGCGGCACTCTGTTTCTGGACGAGATCGGCGACCTTCCGCCGCAGACGCAGATCAAGCTGCTGCGCGTGCTTCAGGAACGCGAGTTCGAACGGCTTGGCGGGACAGAGACGATCAAAACGAATATTCGCCTGATCACCGCGACCAACCGCAATCTTGAGGACGCGATCGCCACAGGCATATTTCGCGAAGACCTTTTCTACCGGCTCAATGTCTTCACGATATTTCTTCCGCCGCTTCGCGACCGCAAGTCGGACATCCTGCTTCTCGCCGAACACTTCCTCGAAAAATACGAGGCTGAACACGACAAACGCATTCGCCGTATCTCGACTCCGGCGATCGACATGCTAGCCGCGTATCATTTCCCGGGGAATGTCCGCGAACTCGAAAATGTTATCGAGCGCGCGGTCATCGTTTGCGATTCTAATGTGATCCATGGACATCATTTGCCGCCGTCGCTTCAAACGGCAGAGGTCAGTGGAACGGTAACGCGCGTGACATTGGCATCGGCCGTAGCGGCGTTCGAGCGCGATCTTATTCAGGACACGCTAAAATCCAGCGGAGGCAATGTCGCTCGTGCAGCGAAGATGCTCGATTCGACCGAGCGGATCCTCGGTTACAAGATAAAAAAATATGGAATTGATACAATTCGATTCCGTAGATGAGCAGCCAAGAACATTTGATCGAAGCCCTTCCTGACCCCGAGGCGGCAAGACGATTTCTCGGCGAACTCGCTCAAAAAGACGCAGCCCAATCCGGCAAATTAACCAAAAACCCCGGCCTGCTTTCCGACGTTCTAACGCTCGCGTCCTACAGCCCGCTGCTTGCGACGACGCTGCTCCAGCATCCCAATTATATTTCGTGGCTCAGCCGCCGGCGTGCGGACGCGGGCGGCAGAAGCAAGGACGAGTTGCTCGAATCCCTCGCACGATTTACGCTGACCAATTCGCAATTCGAAACACAGGTCCTGCTCGCCCGTTTTCGCCGACGCGAGCTGCTGCGGATCTTTCTACGCGACATTCGCCGGCTCGCAACGATCGCTGAGATCACCGAGGAGATCTCGAATCTCGCCGATGCCATTCTCGAACACGCACTTCGCGGAGCAAGACAGGAGCTCGAAAATCGATTCGGACTGCCGCTCGAATCCGATGAAAAGGGCCGCGAGCGGCCGTCCGGTTTTTGCATTGTTTCGCTAGGAAAGCTCGGTTCACGCGAATTGAACTACTCGTCGGACATTGACCTCCTGTTTCTTTATTCGGGCGACGGAAATACCGCCGGGACCGGGTCGCGTGAATCCATCACTAATCGCGAATTTTCCATCAAGCTCGCTCAACGCGTCACAAAACTCGTCGGCGAACAAACCGGCGAGGGAGCAGCCTACCGCGTCGACCTTCGGTTGCGGCCGCATGGCCGGATCGGCCCACTCGCGATGTCGGTGAACGATACGGTCCGTTATTACCGCACCGAGGCCCGAGGTTGGGAAAAGCAGGT
>JBDTZW010000044.1:0-2294 GCA_040004905.1 Acidobacteriota bacterium | reverse complement strand
AGACCGTCCAACAAATTTACGAATTATACCGAAGAAAGGCTCAAAATGAAAAAGCGAAAGGCAGACTCTTCCCGTTCGCAGCCCGCGAACTCAGCCGATCCAGTGTCGCAACCGTCCCGCTGTTCCGTATACTTAAGGTCGTAGGCCCGCATCCAACAACGCTGTTAAAATTGACTTGACGGCGTTCAACCCCAAACGTTACACTAATTGCTGTTAGTCCACGTTTCCGCTAAGGTCCCGATTCCGTCCAATTTCAAGAAATCAAGAGGTAACCCTAATGAAATCAGGAAATTATCTTCCCAGGATCTTAGTTCTGTCGGCATTCGCAGCCCTTTTTCTAACTATCCATATCGGCTTTCCGCTCGAACGGCACGCCTCGATGCAATCGCGGACCGCCGCCGACCATCAGCCGCGAGCACTGTTGCCCGACCTCGGGATCGGCGGCGATCTACATGGCAATCGCCCGTTTCCGGCAAATAATGCCTGGAACATGGATGTCTCGAGGTATCCGGTGCATCCCAACTCGGCGAATTTGGTCGCAAGTATCGGAGCAAACACCGGGCTCCATCCAGATTTCGGGACATTTTGGCAAAATGAACCCATAGGATTCCCTTACGATGTAGTGTCGGGGATACAAGCCCGCGTTCCGATGGACTTTATCTGGTGGGCCGATCAGAGCGATCCAGGGCCATACCCATTTCCGCCTGACGCTCCTGTAGAGGGCGGAAATGCATCGGTCGGTGATCGCCACGTGCTGGTGATCGACCGCGACAATTGGAAACTCTACGAAACATATTCCAGCTATCCGCAAAACGGCGGAGCTAGCTGGCAGGCCGGCAATGGAGCGGTCTGGAACCTCGGATCTAACAAGCTTCGCCCTGTCGACTGGACCTCGGCCGACGCTGCGGGATTACCTATTTTCCCAGGCCTTGTCCGCAGGGACGAGGTTGTCGGTCAGGGCGAAATCCGTCATGCGCTGAGATTTACCATAAATACCTCGCGCCATTCTTACGTCTATCCCGCGACGCACGAAGCGGGCAGCACGAACAGCGTGAACGCCCCGCCCATGGGGCTCCGCGTCCGGCTAAAGGCGTCAAAGAATATCAGCACCTTCTCGCCCCATATTCAGGTGATCCTGCGGGCGATGAAGAAATACGGGATGATCGTAGCCGATAACGGTTCGAACTGGTATGTTTCGGGCACTCACGATCCTGCTTGGGACGACAACGAACTGGGAGCTCTGAGCCAGATAAAGGGATCCGACTTTGAGGTCGTAAATACACCTAGCCGCTTAGTGATGCCGATCAGCGATTTTGACGGCGACGGAATGAGCGATCTTTCGGTATTTCGGCCGACCGATGGCAATTGGTATACATTGGGATCGGGAGGCAACGTCTCGATATCAAACTGGGGACTGCCGACGGACATCGCCGTTCCGGGTGACTACGACGGAGACGGAAAAACCGACCCGGCGATCTACCGGCCATCCACCGGAACATGGTACACGCTCAGGTCGGCCGACGGGTCGGTCGGTATCGCGAGTTGGGGAAATCCAGGCGACAAACCGGTCCCCGGTGACTATGATGGCGACGGAAAGGTAGATTTGGCGATCTACAGGCCTGGCACCGGAACCTGGTACATTGTGCGAAGCTCAGACAATGGGATCTCGATCACTACTTGGGGGAATTCGGCCGACATCCCCGTTCAGGTCGATCTTGATGGCGACGGAAAATGCGATCCGGCGATCTATCGGCCATCGACAGGGGTCTGGTACGCTTTGCGTTCGACCGGCGGAGTTTTCATAGCGGCTTGGGGATTGTCCGGCGACAAACCCGTTCCGGGTGACTACGATGGCGATGGTAAAGACGATGTCGCGGTTTATCGTCCGGCTGCCGGAAACTGGTTCGTTTTAAGAAGTTCCGATAACGGAGTCTCGATAACCAATTGGGGACAACCAGGCGACGTGGCTGTGCCCGCTGATTACGATGGCGACGGAAAGGACGATCCGGCGGTGTTTAGAAATGGCTCGTGGTACGCTCTCCGCTCAACCGGGGGCATAATGATCGCAAGCTGGGGATCCGCGGGCGACCAGCCAGCTCCCGCGAATTACCTGCCTAATTAAAAATGTCTAACTAACTGAAAAAAGCCGGAAGCGTTGGGGCCTCCGGCTTTTTTGTTTAGGATTATTCTCATTACGCCTTTTGTGTTAGTTGTTTTTCGAGCTCTTCCGTCGTAACCGTGCGAAACGCGAGACGATCTCCGTCCGCGAAAACCTCGATCGAGGTATCGTCCGT
>JBDTZW010000319.1:0-2297 GCA_040004905.1 Acidobacteriota bacterium | reverse complement strand
CGCACGTTATCGACACGGTGATAAAAGAGAACAAAGGTATCCACGGTATTTACCTGCGGCGCCACGGCCTTTATACGTGGGGCGAAACCGTCACGGAAGCTAAGAGGCATGTAGAGATCTTCGAGTTCCTTTTCGAAGTGCTTGGCCGTCGGTTAAAATAGGCGAATGACAGTTGTTTCAATTCCAGATGAAGGAATACGGTTAACCGAGGTTGGGGAGATCACTGACGCTCTGGCGGCGATAGGTGTGGCCTACGAACGCTGGAGAAACATTCACGAAGTTTCGGCCGAGGCATCTGATCAGGAAATTCTCGACGCGTATTCGAGCGAGATCGAATCGTTGAAGGCGCAAGGCGGCTACGTAACGGCTGATGTGATCAATGTCTTGCCGACGACACCGGGCCTCGACGAAATGCTCAACAAATTCAACAAAGAGCACTGGCACGACGAGGATGAAGTGCGGTTTATCGTGAAGGGCCGCGGAGTTTTTCACATCGCTCAGAAAGGCCACGACGTTGTCTCGATCGAGATGGAAGCCGGCGACCTGATCCGGGTACCGGGCGGGGTCCTTCACTGGTTTGACCTATGCGGCGACCGTACGGTTCGTGCGATCCGTCTATTCCAAGATCCGGTCGGCTGGACACCGCACTATACGGGCAGCGGCATAGACGCCGGTTATGAGCCGATGTGCTTTGGGCCCGCCTATTTTCCTTCAAACACTTAGTTACCATTAAATTAGCAGGAATTTGTCGGTTCCTGTTCACGTGTTCATTTGTTCGGAGGGTTCAAATCGTTCGATACGTTCACAGTGTTCATTCCTGTTCGGGCCGTTCATTCACGTTCATTGGTTGAACAACATTAAACAGTGAAGGCATATTTGCTTGATATAGAGGGCACGACGACGCCGATAGATTTTGTACACAAGGTTCTCTTTCCCTACGCGAGAGAGAGAGTTGTCCATTTTGTGAACGCTAATTTCGCCGCGCTCCAAACCGAGATCGCGCAACTCGCATCCGAGCACGGATCTGAGGGCCTCTATCCTTCCAGCCTCGAAACGGCGCTGCCTGAATCGGTTGCGGCCTACTTGGCCTATCTGATAGACACGGACCGTAAATCAACGCCGCTCAAGTCGATCCAGGGAAAGATCTGGCGCGCGGGCTATGAGGCAGGCGAGATCAGGTCACAGATATTCGACGACGTCGCCGCCGCGTTTGAGAAATGGAAAGCCGCCGGCAAGACGATCGCGATCTATTCTTCCGGCAGCGTTCTTGCCCAAAAGAACCTTTTCAAATATACCGATCACGGCGACCTGACTTGCTTTATCTCGAAATATTTCGATACAAATGTCGGCGGCAAACGCGAGGCGGCAAGCTATGGGAAGATCGCGACCGAACTAAATTTTCGACCCGGCGATATCCTTTTCGTTTCAGATATTCCCCAAGAGCTCGATGCAGCGATCGGATCGGGTCTGGCGGTGAGACTTGCGTTAAGACCCGGTAACGCGGTGGTCGACGCACCAGATAAATATCAAATAATCCGGGCGCTGACCGAGATCTAGTGTCATATCGTTTTAGAACATCTTGGTTGCTTTTTGTGCCGCCGATTTGAGAGCCTCTTTCGAGATCGTGTCGTGTTCGCCGGCATTTGCAACGCCTATCTGCAGCCAAACCTTGCCTTTCCTAAGAGCGATCAGGCTTCCATCTAAAAGAACTGCATCATCGCCGATAGTTAGGAGAGGCTCCTGGTTTTGCGTCTTCCAGACGCTAGTCTTTGACTCAGTAAAACCTTCTTTTATCAGATCAAGGGAATCATATAACCGATATCCGACGACGACTCGCGGCGAAGTTTCGTCAGGACCCGCCGAGTAGATACAGACGCCCGGCGAGTGATCGAGAGACCTCACCTTGTCGGTCATCGCCTGATCGAATTTTATCGGTCTATCGATGATAGCCTGAGCGTCGGCCTCGTTCACGAGCTTACACGCATCCAGCTCCTCTTTCTTGCGGCATCCCGCGAGCAGAAAAATGAAGCCCATAAAAGCAACTAAAATTGCCGTTGATCTCGAGTAGTTCATAAAATTATCTTTCAAAATATAGATGGTAGTGATCGGAGCATCCCGGATTGAATCCAGCTCGGCACGAAGGACATATCGAATCGCAGTCGAGATATTCGCTTATCGTCAACAGGCGCCGGCAAACGCCGCATAACACGGCCCGTTCATCAAATTCGGCAACCGGCCACACCGCGGGCGCGTGATCGGCTATCTCACCATGACATTCATAGCATGGAAACCATGCA
>JBDTZW010000414.1:0-2306 GCA_040004905.1 Acidobacteriota bacterium | reverse complement strand
ACCGAGGCAGATGGGACCGAGATAGAGCCAACGCGGCCGATCGTCGATTTTACTTACGAGAAGATGGTTTTGATCTGCGAGAACCCGATTTCGCAGCCGTCGGCTTTTATTCGCCGCGCGATCGTGGAAAAGGTGGGCGACCTTGATCCAAACTTTTACTACTTCATGGATTGGGACTTCTGGCTGCGGGCGGGTATCTATTTCGGGATCGAACACATTGAGGCGATATTATCGACCTACCGTTTGCATGCCGACTCAAAAACCGTCGCACAGGCAAAAAAGGCGGCACCGGAGCTCGATTATATGTACGGCAAATACTTCGCCCGTGAAGACATTCCGGACGGCATACGTGCGACGGAGAAGGAAGCCATGATGAACATGTGCTTCACGAGTGGCGGCTATTATCTGAAAGGCGGCGACGAAAAAACGGCAGCCCAAATGGCTGCGAAAGCGTTCGAGTATAATCCGAAGGGCAAATACCGGATCCCTAGCCTTCACAAATATCTCTATTGCAAATTTGGCAACTCGCCGGTTTATCGAAAAAGTCGGGAGATAGTTCGCGGAAGGACGCCCGAGCCCACCTATTAAACGTCCGAACACCTGTGAGTAAGGTTTTATCATCGACTCCTGTCGTGATCGTCGATTACGGGACGGGCAATCTGAACTCTGTCAAAAAGGTCCTTGATAGAATGGGGTTCCATTCGGTGGTTTCGTCATCTGCGGAAGATGTTGCCAGGGCCGGGAAACTGATTCTCCCTGGCGTCGGGCATTTCGCAGCAGCGATGGCGAAGCTGAGGGAATTGGGTCTGATCGATGCTCTGTACGATGCTGCGTTGGTCAGGAAGAAGCCCATTCTAGGGATCTGTCTTGGGATGGAGCTGATGGCGAAGCGAAGCGAAGAGGGCGATGTTGCCGGGCTTGGGTGGTTGGATGCGGAAATGGTCCGCTTTGATATTGCCGATAAAGATCGTTTTAAGGTGCCTCACATGGGCTGGAACACGATATCCATTAAAAAGAGCAGTCCTCTAATGAATAACGTTCCGGATGGATCAGAGTTCTATTTTGCCCATTCTTATCATCTGAAAGCGAACGACCCGGCGGACGTCCTGAATGAGACCAGCTATGGCGTCACCTTTCCATCGGCGATAGTGAAGGGAAATATTTTTGGCGTCCAGTATCATCCGGAAAAAAGCCATGATGCGGGAGCTCAGGTCGTAAAGAATTTCGTTGAAATGTAATGTTCCGACCACGAATAATTCCGGTCTTGCTCATAAAGGACGGAGCGCTCGTAAAATCGATCCGATTTAAGAACCACAAATACATTGGCGATCCGATCAACGCCGTAAGAATTTTTAACGACCTCAAAGCAGACGAACTGGTCTTTTTGGATATCGAAGCATCGCGGAAAAACCGCCTACTATCGCTCGATCTGATAAAAGACGTAGGTGAAGAAGCGTGCATGCCCTTTGCGGTGGGTGGCGGGATCAGATCGATCGAGGACATAAAGGCCGTGATCGCGGCCGGAGCGGAAAAAGTGGTTGTAAATACGCGTGCGGGCCAGGACCCCGAATTTATCAAAAGGGCATCCGACGCGTTTGGCTCGACGACCATCGTCGTTTGCATCGATGTAAAAACGAAATTACTTAAGGGCGAGCGGACCTGGATACTGAACGGCAGGCGTTCAACGGGATTTACGCCTTTGGAATTTGCCGCTCTGATGGAAAAGAACGGAGCAGGCGAACTGATGGTCCAGTCGATCGACAGGGATGGAACGATGGACGGCTTTGACATCGGGTTGGTCCGGTCAATATCGGAGGCCGTAAATATCCCCGTCGTCGCGTTAGGCGGCGCGGGAAGCCCCGAAGATCTGATAGATGCCTATAAAGCCGGACGAGCCAATGGTTTAGCGGCAGGCAGCCTGTTTGTTTACAGGGACCGAAAGCGCGGCGTCCTGATCAATTACCCCGACAAGAGCGAATTGACGTTTGAATAAACATCCGAACCTGATGTAGATTTACATCACACACACCAATCATCTCCTTCTTTTTGGTAAAAGCGGCGCATGCATCTGCTTTGCGTTGGCTGTGGGAAAACAAGCAAAAGATCTCTCCAAATTGCTTGATCAAGCACAAAGATCAGTTCGAGAAGTACTGTCCTGGAACTCGTTTATGCGAACTATACGGTATCAGCAATGTAATCGCTGCGTGATGGACACCAGCGATCTGAAGGTGACCTTAGATGAAGAGGGTTACTGTAATCATTGCACCGAATTCCTGAACAAAAAAGCGAAATTTAAGTATCACGGC
>JBDTZW010000212.1:0-2315 GCA_040004905.1 Acidobacteriota bacterium | reverse complement strand
CGTTCGCCGGTGGTATCGCCTGATGGTAAATACCTGGCGTATTCCCAGATCGACCATGACAAGGAAAGCCTCTGCCTTAAAGATATAGCAAGCGGCGGCTCCGTACAGCTCATGCCGCCGGTGGACCTCGATCAGGGCTACAATGTCCTGCATTTTTCGTCCGACGGAGCGAGCCTTTTTTATTCGTCACACGTTCCTGACGGCCTTAACCTAACCATCTTTCGTTACACGTTAGCGACGCACGAGCAGACGCGGATCGCGGACGACGACATAAGCCCATCAGCAATTTCACCCGACGGAAAGGAGTTGGCGTACATCGACAGCAAATACGATCTGATCGAGGTCAGTGCGAACGGCGGCGATCAAAAGGTGCTTCGCCACTCAAAGGAGAACGAGTGGCTCGTCGCCTGGAATTCGGAAATGTCTTGGTCGCCCGACGGCAGATCTATATTGATGTGCGGGGGACACACCGACAATGGCCGCAACATTGGCGATGTGGTCGAATTCAATGTCGCGACCGGCGATGAGCGTCGCCTCAAAACTCCCGACAATTGGCAGCAGATCGACGATGTCGTCTCGCTTGCCGACGGCGGTCAGATCCTCGTTACGGCCCGGCAAACGCTGGCGGATCCGTATCAGGTCTACAGGGTCGCAGGAGACGGATCAGCTACACGCCTTACGAATGACAACCACGATTATCGCTGGATCGGCGCATCGCGCGATGCATCGTTCATCGCGGCCGAACAGGGTCTCGACCACTTCAACATTTGGTCGGCTCCGTTCTCCGATCCAAAGGATCTCAGGCAGCTCACCTTTGGCAGTTCAGCCAGGGACGGTTATGACGGAATTGCCTTCATGCCCGATGGACGGATCGTATACAGCGCAACCCGAAGTGGTGCCGTCGACCTATGGATAATGAACGCCGACGGCGGCAGCCAGACCCAGTTGACGCTCAACACCGGAAGTTGGAACGCCCGCCCGCGTGTTTCACCCGACGGACGGCATATCGTCTTTTCGTCAAATCGAACCGGCGTTACCGAGCTTTGGCGAATGGACGCGGACGGCGGCAGCCAGACCCAATTGACCACGTCCGCGGATGGAGCTTTTCGTTCGAACATTTCGCCCGAGGGGCAGTTTATTTATTACAACACCGAAAACGACGGTTCGATCTGGCGGATCCCGATCGACGGCGGGGAACCGGTCTTAGTATCAAAGGAAAAATGTCTTTTTCCTTCTATCTCGCCTGATGGAAAACAGCTCGCGTGCGTCGAGGTCGCGAGCGGCCAGCCAAACTCGTGGCATGTCGATCTGATCTCCGCGGTTTCCGGCGAATTGACGAAAACCTACAACTTCCCGGTCGGCCGAAGCCTCCTGGTCTGGACCCCGGATTCCAGGGCCTTGATCTCAATGAACCTCAACTTTGGCAATCTTTTCGCACATCCGCTCGACGGTTCTGCATCGCGAACTCTCACATCCTTCACCGCTGACCGTTTCCCCTTTTTCACCGTCTCACCCGATAACAAGCGCATCGCCTTCTCGCGGGGCAATTCCTACAGCGAAGCCGTGCAGATCATTCGTCCGATCGGCCCAGTCTCGAACTGACCCGCCCAGTCATGATCTCGCCGAGTCTCGCCCTTGCCCTCTAGAATGCGGCGGCTCTTAGGTGTAAAGCACACAGCTTCGAATCACCGTGGCAGTATCTTGTTGCCAAAGAGTGCGATGAATGCATCGGCGAGGCGGTCGCGCCAGGCGGTCCAGTTGTGGCCGGTTTCCGCGGAGTAATAGACGACATCGTAATGCTCGTAGCGAAGAATTTTGACAACCTTTTCGGTATCGGCCGTACCCTCAAGCGTGCCGGCATCTAGATAAAACTTTAGCTTGGTTTTTAGAAAATCCAGCTTTCCCAATTCTTTGACAACTCGTTCATTGTCGATCCAAAACGACGAACTCTGGCCGCCGACCCGCCCGAAAACCTCGGGATATTTTATCGCCGTCCAGACGCTGGTCACGCCGCCGAGGCTTGCGCCCATCACGCCGCGAAACTCAGGATACGGATACGTCCTGTATTGCTTATCAAGAGCAGGCACAACCTCGGTCGCAAGATATTTGGCGAAATCGTCATTCGCCCAATACTCTTTGTTTCGGTCTTTCGGATCCAGAAAGACCATGATGAAAGGCCTGACTTTGTGTGCCCTAACGAGATTTTCCTGTATCTCGATCGCCTTTGCTCGCATGATGTAATCGCTGCCGTCCAGCACATACATCACCGGATAGATCGGGTTCGCAACTTTCAGCGATTGCTGAACGTTTCCCTG
>JBDTZW010000382.1:0-7720 GCA_040004905.1 Acidobacteriota bacterium | reverse complement strand
TTACATAATCACGTTCAAATCGCTGGCGTTCATCGAGATCTCCATCTTTGAATGCCAACACCTTTTCACGTTCGGATTTGAGCCGGGCGATCTCTTTTTTAAGGCCATCCTCGCTCCAGTCCGCAAGCCTTCCGTCATATTCGTGCTTGCCCTGATACGCTCCAAACTGCGGATTGGCGTCAAAGTAATCCTTCAAAAATTGCTCGACATATGCATCCCATTTCGGGTTGGTGGCAGCGGCGTTTATATTTGTGTTCGTGCTCGGCGCTTGATTCACCTTGGCTGGTTGTTGGTTGCAAGAAGCGGCGGCCAGAATAAGTGCGAAGAGAAAAATTGGTGTTAGATATTTCATAAAATATTGTTTGATCATCTGATCTTTGTCCAAACTAGATCGTTGTTTTCCCGCCGATCGATCATCTTGATCACTTTACCTGCGACGCCTTTTACAAAGATCTTCTCTCCACGAAGTGTATCTTTAACAAAATACGTGTTCATGTCCGCGGCCAACAATTCTTGTTCTGCCCTGGCGCCGCGGCGTCCGAACAACTTTCCACTCTCGATTCTGACGGTGTAAGTATCGCCGGGGGCAAGCTGATATTCTCCTGCCAACTCTGCATATATTTTTGGATCGACGGTGACACCTTGTCGGGGGCTAGGCTTGACGATCGTTTCCGATGCAACCAACTGCCATTGCCCGTTTCGCCTAAAATATGTATCCGTTACCAAATAGACGGGCGTTAGCCGCTGACCAAAGACCGTCTCGTCCTCCAGACAGTCCCACACGATCACGGCTGAATTTCCGTTGATTCGTGACCTCACATTCGACACCTTTATCGAACCCGAATACCCTTTAGGCAAAGGAGCGAGCTGATCGATGAGGTCTTTCTTCGTGAGCACCTTCCAATTTTCGTCAGTGTAGATGACATCGTCGGCAACGTACATTTCCCAGACCGATCTGTCACCGACCGCGATCGCATCCATTAGTTTCTGAATGATAGTCACGATCTCTTTCTCGGTGGCCCCGTCCGAGCTTTGAGACGTTTTGGCCGGGGCATTGATGACCAAAAGACCGACGGTCAACACCAAATAAAATAGAATGGATACCCGTTTCATATCACTGCTAACAACCTAAACAGAGTCGGATTAAACATTAGAATCGTGCGATTTATAGTGATAATCTTATACACGAGATGCCCCTCAAAATCAAAGAAAACGACCGCCGCGATCCCCAAACGCCCGACCTGAACGAGGCGGGAGATCGAAACGGGCTAAGCTTATCAAAAATTGAGAGCCGTTTGCCCAGCCTTTTCTTAACGTTGTAAACTCAGGTCTTTATATGACTAAACGAACTCTCGGAATCGCCGTTGTCGGACTTGGCGGAGCCGTTGGCACAACAATGGTCGCGGGCATCGAATTGCTCAAAAACGGCGTCATCGGCAAGGACGGTTTGCCGCTCGCAGCCCTAACGATCGACGGCCTCGCCGACTACGAAGACATTGTCTTTGGCGGCTGGGACTTATACGGCGAACATCTCGCGAATGCCGCTGAAACTCACGACGTCCTGACGTACCGGCAATTCATCGCCGTCGAGGACACCCTTCGGAAGATCAAACCTTGGCCGGCGATCAGTGATCCGAAATTCGTATCTAATATAACGGGCGAGAATGTGGTTGCGCCTGGCTCACTGCGCGAGTCGATCGATAGGGTCCGCCAAGATCTCCGCGACTTCAAGAAAACCTGCGATTCCGTGGTTGTCATAAACCTTGCCTCCACGGAAAAACTTGCGGCCGAGGGAAACGAGGCCTTTGAGACGCTTGCCGGATTGGAACAGGCTCTTGATGACAACTCGCAGGATATTTCGCCTGCACTTCTATACGCATATGCCGCTATCGCGGAAAACGTGCCCTTCGGTAATTTCACACCATCGGTTTCAGTCGATATTCCCGCTCTCGTCCAATTCGCCAACAATCAGAATGTTCCGATCGCGGGAAAGGATGGCAAAACGGGCCAGACATTCATCAAAAGCGTTCTGACACCAGCCCTCAAAAGCCGAGCGTTAAGGGTGCGCGGATGGTTCTCTACAAATATTTTGGGAAATCGCGATGGACTTGTGCTTAGCAATGAAGATTCTCTCGCCTCAAAAGTGAAAACAAAAAGTTCACTCCTTGAGGATATTTTAGGCTACGAGGTCGAGGATCACATCGTTGACATTCGATACTACAGACCGCGGGGCGACAACAAAGAGGCTTGGGACAATATCGACATCACTGGCTTTTTGGGCCAAGCCATGCAGTTAAAGATAAATTTCCTCTGCCGTGACTCGATCCTTGCCGCACCGCTCGTGATCGAGATCGCGAGGTGCCTGGATCTCACGAAACAGCGCGGGGCGGGTGGGATCCAAGAACAGCTCTCAGTATTTTTCAAACTCCCGATGGCAATCGCAGGTAAGCCTGAGCAAGCGTTTCACAAGCAGGAAGACCTGCTGCTCGCTTGGCTGAAGAAGAGGTAAGCTCGCTTGACTTTACGTCCTAGCGTTTTCCTATTGCGCAGCCGAGTGATAGATTAAAAATCATGCTTAATTCAATGTCGGTTTCCCTGCCTGAGGACCTCGAAAACGAGGTGCGTTCCGTTGCAAACGACCTGGAAGGTTCGGAAATGGTTTCACGGATCTGGAATAAGGACGCCTCCGTTTGGACGGGCGATGACGAGGCGAAATGGCTCGGGTGGTTAGATATCGTCGATCGCGAAAAAGGAAACGTCGAGAAATACAGGAAGTTTCGTGATGACATTGAAGCCGCCAATTTCAAGGATATTCTACTCATGGGAATGGGAGGCTCGTCATTGTGCCCGGAAGTGCTCGGCTTTGCGTTCGATAAGAAGAATTTTCATATTCTCGACTCAACAGTTCCCGCCCGTATCAAAGCGATCGAGGACATTATCGATATCGATAAGACGCTTTTCATCGTCGCGAGCAAATCCGGTTCGACGCTCGAACCCAATTGTTTCAAGCAGTACTTTTTTGAAAAAGTCGCTGAGAAGGCTGGAAGAGAAAACGCGGGAAAGCAGTTCGTCGCTATAACCGATCCCGGTTCGAAAATGGAACAGATCGCGAACGCCGACGGCTTTCGCGACGTCTTCTACGGCGATCCGGAGATCGGGGGACGGTTTTCTGCCCTATCGGCATTTGGTCTAACTGCTGCTGCTTCAATGGGCCTCGAGGTTGAGAGCCTGTTAGATCGTGCCGGGGAGATGACGGATGCCTGCAAAGACCAGGGCAGCAAAAATCCGGGATTTCTTCTTGGAGTAGTGCTTGGCGTTTGTCGTGCGCGCGGAAAAGACAAGCTAACAATTTTTACGGGTGAAGAGATTTTCGATCTCGGAGCGTGGCTCGAGCAGCTTATCGCTGAATCGACCGGCAAAAAAGGTATTGCGATAATTCCGGTCGACCGCGAACCGATCAGACCAGCCGAAACCTATAGTAAAGACCGGGTGTTCGTCAGCCTCTCGCTTAACGGCGGCAAAAAGTCCGAGGCTTTGAATGAACTAAAGGATTCGGACCATCCTTTCATTTCAATCGAGCTCGATTCGTTGGAAAATATCGGGCAGGAATTTTTTCGCTGGGAATTCGCAACTGCCGTCGCGGGATCGATCATGGATATAAATCCGTTTAACCAGCCTGACGTTGAATCGGCTAAGATCGAAGCTCGAAAACTGACAGACGAATACGAGTATTCAGGCTCATTGCCGGAAGAGATGCCGTTCTTTACAGACGATCTCGGCCAGCTTTTTTCGAGTAAGGACCAAGCGATCGCCCTGTCAAGTGCCGCCGACGAACGCTCGATCGCGGGAATGCTGACGGCCCACCTTGATCGCATAAAAACGGGCGATTATTTTGCCCTGCTCGCCTACGTGGAGATGAGCGCAGAAAATGAGGAATTACTTCAGACGATCCGAACGAAGGTCCTGGAAAAATACCGCGTTGCCACGTGCCTAGGTTTCGGGCCGCGCTTCCTGCATTCGACGGGGCAAGCCTACAAGGGCGGCAACGACGATGCACTGTTCTTGCAGATAACGTCCGACGACAAATTCGACCTAACCGTCCCTGGGCAGAAATATACTTTCGGTATCGTTAAGGCCGCACAGGCCAGAGGCGACTTTCAGGTTTTATTGGATCGCGGACGGCGTGCACTTAGGATCCATTTGGGTGCCGATGTAAAAAGCGGCTTGGGAAAACTTGCGAGCATGATCTAAAACGCTATTCGTAGCTTAGAGCTTCCACTGCGTCGAGGCGCGCGGCCCGCAATCCGGGATAAACTGCACCGAGCACGCCACTGACGATCCCGATGATCACAATGCTCAGGACCACTCTCGGCTCGATCTGAACGTTGAGTGTGCTCCAATTCGCAAGAATCATCTTTAGAACCCACGTCGAAACCACGCCCAACAGAACTCCGCCGAGGCTGATCATTAGAGCCTCCTGAACGATCGTCCAGGCTATGTTCGCGTTGGACATACCCAGCGATTTTAGAACGCCGATCTGCCGCGTTCGCTCGGTCACGGTGGTATACATGGTGAGAAGAATTATCAATGCGCTGACCGCCCCTGCCACTCCGATCACTACGTTGAGAAAAACATTGAGTGCGGGAATTCCCTGCATGTACAGTTCCTCGATGTCGCGCGTAAGCATGATCTGGTTCTCAGGGAATTTGTCTTGAAGAGCTTTAGCCACATTCTCCTGCGAGTATCCGTCTTTGACCTTGACCAGGATCGCCGACACCTTGCCCTCGGCACCGAGTTGATTCTGCATTGTTGAGAGCGGGATCTTTATTCGGCCCCCAACGCTGGGTTCATAAATTCCGACCAGCGTGAAATCGCGATCGTACATAGTCACTTTATCGCCTAATTTCAAACTTTTCTGCTGTGCCCAGGATGCATCGCAGATCGTCTCATCCGTTCCATCCGCGAAGTCCCGGCCTTTGACTATTTGCAGGCCTACGACCGCTGAATAGGATGTAAGGTCGACTCCATCGACAAGCCGCGAACCCGTCAGGCCATCCTTAACGGAAATCGTGTTCTGAGCGAGCGGTATGGCCACGGAAACACCCTCGACCTTTTCAATTTGCTGTACGATCGAGACCGGAACGCGCAGCGCTTCAGATCCCGTCAAACCAATGCTTCCCGATGCACGTACCATTATCTCGGCTCCGACCTTGGCCTCGCGTTGGGCCCGCTCGCGGAGTGTGCCGTTGGCAAGGCCGACCGTAAAAACGATCAGCAAAATGCCCATGCCAATACCGACTATACTGACGGCAGTACGAGCCGGCCGGTGAAGCATGTTTGAAAAAACGAGACTGTTCATGTCGGTTGATCGATCTGCCAGTGTGCTCCTGATAAAGCGACCCTCCGGAACGCGAAACGGATGCAATCATGATAAGCGTCCGCATCGGCAAAACGATCTGTGCCCGACCTTTATGTCGCCGGCCTGGCTAGGTCGATCAGCGCCGAAATGCGGTAGATCGCTTGACCTCATCGAGCAAAATGTAGGTTGCCCGAATTCCGGTCGCCAGCTCGCTAAGGCCTTTAGCCAAACTGTTAAGCGAATCCGCTAACATCGTCTTGTATATCGCGTCCGGATCTTTATCCTGGATGGTGCTGCGGGCGACATTGGACGTCGTATCGGCCGCAAGAAACATAAGTTTGGCCCGTTCGGTGGGCCGCATATCTGCGTATTCTGCCATAAAAATAATTCCCTCCGCTTACTAAGAGGTTTTGGGCAAAATCATTTCCAGAGACGATGATATTTACATCGAGAAGCCCTGATCGTCAGAATTCAACACGGCCACCGCGTCGATCGAGACTAGAACTCCGGGAACATTGGCCCCGAGCTGAGCTATCGAGCGAGCGGGTTTATTTGCGGGGAAAAATTCGACGTAGGCCTCGTTCATTTCCTTATATTCGTCGGGGCGAGCTAGAAGAACAGTAAGTTTGACGGCTAGATCAAGCGAGCTTCCGGCGGAACGCAATATCAGGTCGAGATTTTTCAGCGCTTGGCTTGTCTGCTCCTTCATCGTTGTGCCGATGAGGTCGAGCGGACCATCACCGCCGGGGCGAACCGCTATCTGACCGGATACGAACACAAAGCCGTTCGCAACGACTGCGTGCGAATACGGCGAGTGAGCGCCGGCATACCCCGGGATCTCGGTGAAGTATTTGATTTCCATTAACGTTGCGATCGGGTTCGTGAATTAAACACCAACGGTTTCATCCTCTTCGATCAAATACGGAGTGACAGCAGCTTTATCAATATCCTGTTCGAGGACTTTGGCAATCACCGGCAGGCTGAGGCTGCGTGTTTTGCCGATGTTCGGCACCTCATGGCCTTTCGCATAGACGGCGTGGCGGCCATTATCCTTATACCATTCACTTAGAGATGCGGTTTTGTGCATTTCCTCAATTATCTGCCGCCAGCCGACACCGGTATTGTAAGCACAGAATGAAACCTCGCCTTCCTGCGTGCCATAGGGGATCACGCACATTTCGGTGCGGCGGAAATCGTAATTGAACAGGTCCTGGAACCACATTCCCTCAACGCACAGGACGCGCCACATGTCGTCTGCGGCATCCTTCGGCTTGGCCTTCATGCGATCGTTGCGGTCGGAATTCGATTCCGTTGACGACGGCCGGAACAGGTTCAATATCTGCGATATCGGGAAACCTTCGGGAGCTTTCGCTGCGTCATAATTCCGCATGATCGCCATGCCGAGCTGGGTCATCGTCAATTTCTTTCCGCGCGCTGTATCGGTGATCACCGAGACATCCTTCATGAACTGCTCGTAGTTAAAGAAATCGAACAGTGACGTCATATCACCCGTATGCCGGTTGACGACGATCAGCGTGAAAATACCGCAGTTCGGATGGCAATTGCACGACGACCAGCCCCAAGGAGCATCCGCCCCCTGCAGCATATCCATAACGGAAGTAAACGCGGAATACGAACTTAGCGGAAACCAGTCCCGAAGCGGCTCCAGCACACCGTCGAGCTGGTCTTTAAGGTCGTGCGTCATGCCCGAGAGCGTGTAACGCTGGGCGATGCGGTCTGCATCCTTTATGTCTTCGTCGCGTCCGGTGAATGAAACAGGCTGAAATGCGATGGTCTGCACCTTATCGATATTCTGGGCGGCGAACTTAACTATGCTTCCGATACCGTTGTTGTTCCAGGAATTAACGATCGTTGTTACCAGAGTAACTTTTATGCCTACGGACGCAAGATTTTCGATCGCTTTGAGCTTAACGTCAAAGAGATTTCCGACGCCGCGGTGTTTGTTGTCTTCTTCGTTGGTGCCATCAAACTGGAGATAGACGCCGTGCTGGCCCGCTTCCTTCGCGGCTTTGCAAAACTCGATATCTTCGGCGTACCGAATGCCGTTGGTCGCGGCCAAAATACGGTAGAAACCGATCTTTTTTGCGTATGTGACCGATTCCAGAAAATGTGGTGCAATTGTCGGCTCGCCGCCTGAGAACAGGATGATGATCTGCCTGCGGGGCTTGAACGAAACTGCTCTATCGAGGATCTCCTTTGTGTCTTCAAACGTCGGCTCGTGGACATAGCCAACCTGATTGGCGTCCATGAAGCACGGGTTGCACATCATGTTGCAACGGTTAGTGAGGTCGACGGTCAGCACGGCACCGCGTCCGAATTTGATGTCAGACGTACCGTGAT
>JBDTZW010000200.1:0-2323 GCA_040004905.1 Acidobacteriota bacterium | reverse complement strand
CATTATGAGCGGTTTTTGACGCGGGCGGTTGGGGTTAGTGAGGAGATCTGCGAGCGATATCGGGACGATTGCGGAATAGCGGCGGATCGAGTCGAATGGATCCCGTATGGTGTGGAGACGAACGAATGTGCGCCAGATGACAGAAGCGTACGGCCGCTGCGGTTAATATATGTCGGGCGCCTGGACGAAGAGCAGAAACGGACTTCGGACCTGATCAAGGTGGTAAGGCGGCTTTCTGAAAACGGCGTCGATTTTCAACTCTCTATTGTCGGTGACGGCGAAGAAATGCCGGCCGTAAAAGAAGGCTTGGCGGCCGAGATAGCTTTGGGCCGCGTAACGCTGTTTGGGTGGCTCGACAGCAGCGAGGTGATCGAAAAGCTTCGTGCGGCCGAGATATTTCTGTTGACCTCGGCTTATGAGGGGTTTTGCATTTCGCTGACGGAATCGATGGCGAACGGCTGTGCGCCGTTGGTGACCGATATCAAAAGCGGCAATAAACAGTTGGTGCGAAACGGCGAGAACGGATTTGTAGTGCCGATCGGCGATGTGGCCGCGTTTGTAGAAAAGATCTCGTATTTAGACGCTAACCGCGATAAGTTGTTAGAATTTAGACAAAAGGCCTGGGAGACTGGCAGGGAATACAGCGTCGAGCGGATGGTAGCGGCGTACGAACGCTGTTTTGAAGCGGCGGCAGAGGACGCCAAGGTCAATCCGCGAACGCCGGACCCAGGCTTTCCTCTGATGGAAAGCTGCCGATCGAGATATCCGCTTTGGCTGAGGCGGATAAAGGCGCGTTTGGTGAATAGTTGAAAGTGAAGAGTGAACGGTAAATGAAAATTTTAGTTACGGGTTCGAGTGGGTTGATAGGGTCTGAGGCGGTGTCGTTTTTTGACGGGCTGGGAAATGAGGTTGTCGGCATCGACAATAATATGCGTGCGGTTTTCTTTGGGCCGCAAGGCGACACAACGTGGAACCGCGATCGTCTTATAGAAAAGACGCGAGACTTTAAGCACTTCGATCTCGACATCAGGAACCGCGAGGATGTGTTTAAGTTTTTCGAAACGCACAAGTTCGACGCGGTCGTGCATTGTGCCGCACAGCCTTCGCATGACAAGGCAGCCGAGATCGCGCTGATGGATTTTGATGTGAACGCCGTCGGAACGGTAAACCTGCTCGAAGCGACCAGGCAGCACGCTCCGGATGCCGTTTTTATTCACGTAAGCACCAACAAGGTATACGGCGACAGCCCGAACGAACTGCCGATGAAGGAATTGGAGACGCGATGGGAATACGCCGACGCAAAGGACTATAACGGAATTACCGAAGAATGCCGTATCGACCGGACGCTGCATTCACTATTCGGCGCGTCGAAAACGGCGGGCGACGTAATGGCACAGGAATACGGGAAATACTTTGGGATGAAGGTCGGCGTGTTTCGCGGAGGCTGTCTGACGGGCCCTTCGCATTCGGGTGTCGAGCTGCATGGATTTTTATCGTATCTCGTAAAGCAGGTCGTATCCGGCGGCCACTACACGATATTCGGTTACAAGGGTAAGCAGGTCCGTGACCAGATCCATAGTTATGACGTTGTGCGAGCGTTCGAAGAATTTATCAAGAACCCGAAGCCGGGCGAGGTCTATAACCTCGGCGGCGGACGCGACAACAGCGCCTCGCTGATCGAGTGCATAAAGATGGCCGAGGATATGACAGGCAAAAAGCTTTCGACGACGTATACCGATCAAAATCGCATCGGTGACCACATCTGCTACATCAGCGACCTTTCAAAATTGAAAAGCCATTTTCCTGATTGGAGTATCACAAAGAGCTTGCCGCAGATATGCGAGGAAATAGTCGCGGCACAGGACGGCAAAGCGGCGGGAGCTTAGGATGTACGAGAAAAAAGATCCAGATCTGCCGACGGTAACGGTGGTTACGCCCGCGTACAATCAGGCGGACTTTTTGCGTGACACGATCGAGAGTGTGCTCTCCCAGGACTACCCGAATATCGAATACATTGTGCTGGACGACGGCTCGACGGACGCAACGCCGCAGATATTAGCCGGGTACGGCGACCGGTTCGTTTGGGAATCGCAAGCGAATATGGGCCAGACGCCGACCATCAACAAGGGCTGGGCGATGACCTCAGGCGAGATCATTACCTGGCTTAACTCGGACGACACGTTTTACGATCCGACCTCGGTGCGGACCGGCGTCGAGTATTTGCTTGACCATCCCGATGTTGGGATCGTTTTCGGCGATTCGATGTTTACCGAGGCAGATGGGACCGAGATAGAGCCAACGCGGCCGATCGTCGATTTTACTT
>JBDTZW010000343.1:0-7781 GCA_040004905.1 Acidobacteriota bacterium | reverse complement strand
TTCGCACCATCGTGTTTTCCTTCATTACCTTTGTATAGACGGTGCGCTCGATCAGATCGCTTGGTTTCAGCTTGTTGGTATCAGCCGACTTCGCGGCATCCTCGATCTTTACCTGGTCGGTCACCTGGCTGATGCTGGTTTCTTCGACGCCGGCTTCTTTGTCGTCGCGGAGGCGAATAAACTGCGGCGAGATCACGCTGACCAGCGGCATTCGCGAAAGCGCGGCATATTTCTTGCTATTCCATTCGAGCACCATTCGATTTACGGGTCCGCCCTTCGATCTCTCGGCGATCATGTCGAGACACGACATCTCGATAACAGGGCCGGGCTTGATCATGTCGTAGGCGACGTAGTCATTGTTGACGGCCACGTATTCCGAAGGCACGACATTTTTCTTGAACCCCTTTAGAAGTTCTTTTCGATCGGATTCACTAAAACCCCCCCCGACACGTGTCAATTCCTGAAAGGTTCCGTCAGGCCGAACGACCGCAACCAGCAGATCGTGAAGCATACCCTTGCGATTCTCGGTTCCCTCGGAAAAACCGATAACGGCAACATCGAGATTGTGGCGAAGTTTTACTTTGTAATAATCGCCCTTGTCGTTGCGAACGACGATGCCCTCGGCACCCTCGCCGATCACCCAATCGACGTAGGTTTCCATGATCGTCTCGCTTTTGTTAGCGGGCTTGTGCTCGACGGGATGGATATTTTTGCCTTTGCCGAACCATTTGTCCAGAGCGGCAAATACCGCGGTCGCGTTCTGTGGTTTTCCGTCGAGCTCAACGACATCAAAAACCCCGAGAGCGAGGCGATCAAGCTCTTTTTTCGAAGACGGATTGCGCAAAACGCCCAGCACCTGTTCGAGCGAACGGCTCTCGGCCGCGGTGTCAAGGAGATAATATTCACTCGCGAGAATGCAGGATCGCACCTTGGCCTTTTTTAGTTTTTCTTGCGCCTCGTTAAGACAAGGCAGTCCGGAACGGACAGTACCGCTCGGGTGAAGCGACACAATGTCATTCCCATCAAAGAAAACTAACGCAAACTCGCCATCGTATTTCCTCGAGACAAAAGTCCCCTTTCCGGCTGGGACGCGACCGATGTCCTGGCCGGAGATCGCACGGAAAGCGCCGCTTAATCGCTTCTTGTAATCCTGCGCCTTCGCCTGCAATTTCGGGTCGGCGAGATCGGCCGCCTTACCGATGCAGTAGTCGAACTTGCACTTGAATTTCTTCTTATCGAAACTAGCGTCCATTCGGAGCGACCCCCTTCGGACGTTTCAATTCCATGTTCGAGAGATGCAGGAGCAGCGCGTAACTGTCGCCTTTTACTCGGCCTTCGAGGAACGCGTTATACGGTTTGCCGCCGCGGTTCATTACGATCGGCTCGTTTGCTTTTTCGCCGCCGCGCAGCAGCAACAGCGAATTTTTCTTATCGAGGTCCTCGGCCATTTGATAAAGAAAGTCGAACGTGAGGCCATTGATATGCACGACCTGCTTGGTATTGGTAAACACGAAACGCCTAACAGCTTCTTCTTTCTTGATGAACTTACCGGTCCATTTTACCGGCACATCGGAGTTCATATTCTGCGCGGTTTTCTCACGCAACCTACGTTCGCGAAGTTCGCCATCGGGCTTATAGACAAGCTCGTATTCTTCGACAAGATGTACGATGCCGTTCGGCGAGACATACACCTTCGAAGTGTCGGTGAGAAACATTCCAGTCAGCTCGATGTCGACCTCCGGATCGCCGTCGATAAGCATACGGGCAACCTTTTCCAGCTTTTTCTGCTTCTTCATCAGGACTGGAAGTTCGTGCTCTGAGTCGGCTTTCAGGATCCTTCGATTGCCTGTCGGGTGCCCCTTTCCGTCGACGTAGCGGATCTCCTGCTTGCTCAAGAGGCCTTCCACCGCTACGACGGCGTCCCTGTTTTGTGAATTGCTAATGTTTATCGCCATAAGTTATCGCGCGTTTCCACCGCCATCGAGTACGAGCGGGGTTTTGCAAAAATACCTACAAAAGATCGAAGCTGATATCGTCCGCGGAGATGTCCTGTTCCTCGTTCGCCGACAAAACGCCGGCCTGATTCAGCTTCATGAACTGCAGATCGCTGTCCTTTCCCACCACCATGAACGCATCGTCACCTTCGCCGCCGACGATGTACGCCGCATCGTAATCAAGCCCTCCGCGATAGCTGAAGGGGAACGAAAACATCTGCTTTGACGCCAGATGCTGCTGCAGGAAGTCGATGTCGCTGTCCTCCGCGGCGTCGAGAACGTATACAGATTTCACGACTATGCCCAAGTACGCATCGACATCTGCTTTCTTGAGCTTATTGACCTGGTTGAATGAAGATTCGACCCGCTCGATCTTATTGCCGTCGAGATCGACAGCGGTCAGAGCAGTCCGATCGATCGAGTCGCCTTTTTCGTTAACCGCGGCGAGGGCCGTTCCTCCCTTTTCTATCAACGTTTTACCGTCAGCGGCAAGCACCTTTAGGACGGCGGGTTTGCCCTTTTCATCAAAGGCCTCGATCTCGACGTTTCCGTAAAGATCTTCGCGGTCGATCTTGGTCAACACGACCTCAAACTCGTTCCCGTCCAATGAAAGAATCAGATTCTTCGGCATAAGTCCTCTCTTTGCTTCTCTATACGTTATACCGCAAGTAACGGGGGAATTGGAAGATTTGTAAGTAAGGTCGGCAGACAAGATCGGTTTTAAGCGCAAAAAAACCGGCCGAAGCCGAGCGTGAGGCAGCGGCATGTCCGTCGGTTATTGCAGAGAGGCAGATGGAAAAGACCTTATTTATGCGACGGATGAGAACTGATGTCGGGCAGGACCGAGATCATTCCCATGAAGACAAGCCCGAAGGCCCCAAACCCAAAAACGATCGCCGCCAATGATCCAAACCCGCCGGTAACAAAAGTGAGGGCTGCGGCGACGAAGAAAATGATCCAGCAAGCTTCGTAAATTTTAACCAACATGGAAATCTCCTTGAGCTGACGAATTGAACGGCACTTTCTAACGCCGCCTATGCCAGGGAGAATGGCAATGAGCGTGCCAGCGAAAAGCCTTCTATTTTCTCAAGCATTGCGATTCGACGGCGTGGACGAATTCACGCTGCCGCTTTTGAGCGCGTGTTTTTTCGCTTTTTCCCATATTCATATTCCGATGATGCGCCGCTAAGAGCCACCGCGGCGGGACTTGCAAGATCTGCAGCTCCGGTACGCCCGTTGCTTATCGTTATATTGATGGAACCGACGTTGGGTTACTTGTGAAATACCCGATCTCGACAAGGAGGTTTTCAATGAAAATAATGGTTGCGATCGACGGATCGGAATACGGCAAACGAGCACTGGACGAAGCATGCGCAAACTTTGTTCGTCCCGGCGAGACGGAGATGAAGATCGTATCGGCGTTTGACGATGCCTACCCTGTCGCCGCCGAACCGTTTGCGATCTCGGCAGAGTACTACCAGGAGATGACCGAAGCTTCGCAAAAGGAGGCCGAAGGATTTTTGAGCGACGCCGCGAAATGCGTAAAGGAGCGATTTCCGAACGGAAAGCTTGAACTAACCACGGCGGTTTTGCGTGGAGCACCGGCTCCGATGATCATCGATGAGGCGGAGGACTGGGGTGCCAACCTGATCGTAGTTGGTTCGCATGGGCGCGGATTCTGGGGCAGGATGCTCGGCTCGGTCTCGGACGGCGTGGTCCATCACGCACCTTGTTCGGTCCTGGTTGTTCGAGGAGAGCACTGAACAAACGCAGGTTACTTATCGGCGCCGTTAATTCTTTCGGCTATCGCCGCGAGAAGCTTTTCAGAGCTGAACGGTTTTGGAAGGATCGTGTCAATATTTAGGTGCTGAAGTTCGGCGCTCTGCTGAAAGTTCATCAGTCCGCTCATCCCAATTATTTTTGCACCCCTGTCGATTTCCCGGATCGACCGGATCAGGGCAAATCCATCCATGTTAGGCATCGCCATGTCGGTCAGGACAAGAGCGATTTCCGTCGTCCGGTCTGTATAGATAGCCAAGCCTTCGGCCCCATCTTCTGCGGTAATTACGCGATAACCGAATCGTTCGAGGGTTGCGCGCGTAATTTCGCGAATGCTGCTTTCGTCATCGACAACGAGGATCACCTGGTTATGTCCTCGCGGCATTTCTGCGATAGCCGCGAGGTGTTCCTTAGCATCGCCTGTTTCTGCGGAGGGAAGATAGAATGAAAACCGCGTTCCTTCATTTGGTTCGCTGTAGACGTCGATAAAGCCGCCATGGCTGCGGACGATCGTCAAAGCCGTCGACAACCCGAGACCCGTACCTTTGCCGATCTCTTTGGTCGTGAAAAAAGGGTCGAATATTCGTTGCTTTACGTCATCGGCCATTCCTACTCCCGTGTCCGAGACATTTACGCGTATATAACGGCCCGGCTTGATCTCGATACTTGGGAGCACGTAGGTCTCGTCGAGCCAAACATTATTTGCGGTCAACGAAAGTGCGCCGCCCTCGGGCATAGCGTCGCGGGCGTTGATGCAAAGATTCATCAGGACCTGATGTATCTGCGTGGGATCGCCCGTAATGGTCCAGAGAGCGGGATCGATCTCGAACCTCACCCGGATCGATTTCGGAAGCGTTTCCTTTAACACAACGACAAGATCTTTCAGGATGTGTTTTGCTTGGAGGGCGATCCGTTCGCCGTCCATGCCCCGCGCAAAGGTCAGGACCTGCTTGACCAGGTCGGCCCCGCGTTCCGCGTTTTCGCGTATGACCTCCAGCCATCGACGCGTTTTATCGGTCTGCTCATTAAGCTGCAGCATCTCGACCGACATAAGGATCGGCGACAACATGTTGTTGAGATCGTGCGCGATGCCACCCGCGAGCGTTCCGATCGATTCCATCCGCTGTGCCCGAAAGAGATGTTCTTCCGTGCGTTTTTGTTCGGTCACATCCGTGATCGTGACAAGGATATAATCGGGCTCGCCATTGTCCGTTTTGACGAGCGTCCAGCGACTTTCGGCAAAGATCCTTACGCTTTCCTTCGTAACGTGACGCTGTTCCGTCTTCAGTTCACCTGTTTCGCCCAGAGCGGTTCGCGTCCGCTCGCGGATGGCCGTGTCGTCGTGAGTCAGAATGTCGAAGATATTCTTTCCCAGGACATCGGCCGCGTCCCAGCCATAAATGCGCTCGGCGCTTTTGTTCCAGTAGAGGACCTGGTAATTAAGATCGCAGACGAGTATGGCGTCTTGCGCCTTGTCGAGAAGCGAGGCCTGTTGACGGATGCGTTCTTCGGCGAGTTTTCTCTCGGTGATCTCAAATCGGATCGCGATATATTGAAACGGCTTTTTGTCTGCGGCGAGAAATGGGACGATGGTTGTATCGACCCAATAGATCGAACCATCCTTTGCGCGATTTCGCAGCTCGCCGTGCCAAACTTTGCCGTTGGCGATGGTCGTCCAGATATTGCGGATGAAGTCTTTGGGGTGATAGCTGGAATTGATAATTCTGTGGTCTTGCCCAATCAGCTCTTCACGGGAATATTTTGATATCTCACAGAACCTGTCGTTGACGTAGGTGATGCTGCCGCGTTGATCAGTGATCGCGACAATGGCGGACTCATCCAGCGCGAATTTGAGGTCCGCCAGCTCCTTGAGCAGATCGCGCGCTTCGACCATTGGAGCTTCCTTAGTTCCAACTGGATCTTCCATAGCGTTGTCAGTTTAGACGGCGAGTTTCGCGTAATCCCCGCATTTTTTTAGTTTATACCGTAATTGGTCGCGGGAGATACTCAGAAGTTTCGCTGCCCGCGTCAAATTGCCGCCGGTTCGCTCGATGGCCTGGCGGGCAAGCTCGGCCTCGACCTCGTCGAGAGGGATGCCTTCGGCGGGAAGTCTGACGACCGCGGTCCTATCACCTGAGACAGATCCGCTTCGTTGGAGAAGGTCTGCCGGCAGATGCATTGCGGTTACCATGTCACCGTCTTCGAGAATAGAGGCCCGCTCGATTACGTTTCGCAGCTCGCGCACATTTCCCAGCCACTCATAATTCTTAAAGATCCGGGCAACATCGGGCGACAGTCCGCGGAGGGCCTTGCCGCGCCGCTTTAGATTTGCGAGCTCGATATAATGCTGCGCAAGGATCAGAACGTCGTCGCCGCGTTCGCGTAAAGGGGGAATGTCGATCTGAATTATCGAAAGCCTGAAAAACAGGTCGAGGCGAAAATTTCCGGCTTCGCTTTCTTCTTTTAAATTTCTGTTTGAAGCGGCAATAATGCGAGCGTTGAGCGAAATGTCCTTCAATCCGCCGACTCTGCGAAAGGCCCCTTCTTCGAGGACCCGCAGCAGCTTTGCCTGCAGGCCGAGCTCCATTTCGCCGATTTCATCCAAAAAGATCGTGCCGCCGTGGGCCTGTTCGAATAGGCCTTCCTTTTTTTGCTTGGCATCGGTGAACGCGCCTTTTTCGTGGCCGAAAAGTTCCGATTCGATCAGGTTTGCCGGCAGGGCCGCGCAGTTGATAGCGAGATAGGGTTTTGATGCATGTTCGGACGTGTAATGGATCGCTCTAGCGAAGAGGTCCTTTCCCGTGCCGGTCTCGCCGTCGAGAAGGATCGAAGAAACGTCAGACGATGCAACGCGCAAAGCGAGTTCCTTGCTATTCTTGATGGCGGCCGATTCGCCGATGATCTCAGAAAAACTGAAGCCTTGCGAACGCTCCTTTCGAGCCTGAGTGACCTCACGCCGCAGATCTTTGGTCTCGGCTGCGTTTCGCAGCGTAACGCGTAGTTCCTCGAGCCTTACCGGTTTGCCGATGAAATCGTGCGCTCCACCGCGAAGGGCCGCGATCGTGTTGCTTACGTCCACGCTGCCGGTGATCATGACGACGATCGTATCGGACGACGTTTCTTTAATTTCGCTAAGCAGGTCGAGGCCGGAGCCGTCCGGCAGATCTATATCGAGCAAAACTATGCCCGGCTCGTTCTCGGTAAAAGCAGCCCGAGCCCCCGCGATGGTCGGCGCTTCAAAGACCTCGTATTCCCAGGTCTTTAATGCTTCGCCGAGTGCCATCCGCACGAACCGGTCGTCGTCGACCACTAAAACTTTTCCTTTTTTGGTTGTCATATGCTTCCCACCGATGCGGCCTCGTAATGCGCGCACGCTCTTGTTGTTTATTGGTGGGAATGACCAATTACGGATGAATGAAAGCTACTTGACTCCGATATTCTTGATGTCCTCGCGAAGTTTTGGTATCGCTTCGTTGTTGGCGTCAACGGCCGCCAGTCTGTCGAGCGTCGCGTTTGCTTTTGCCGCATCGCCTTTCTTTGTGTACGCAACGGTCAGGTTTTGCAGCGTCTGTATATGATTGGGATCGTTCTGGAGCGAACGCTGAAATTCCTGAATGGCTCGGTCGTAGCCTGGCGGTTCGCGAAAGATGAACGTCAAACCGAGATCGGTGCGAACATTAATGTCGTCCGGCTTTTTGGCAAGTGCTGCGGTGTACCACTTTTCAGCTTCCTGAAAATGGTCGCCGTCGAAATTTGCGTTGCCGAGATGTACGAGCACTTCGTAATTGTCAGGCTGCAGTGCATTTGCCTTTTTCAGATATTCGATCGCGCCGTCGAAACGCTGTATTTGATAAAAGAATTCGGCGGCTTTCACCTGGGCATCAAAATCGTTTGGCTTATTCTTGGCGGTTTCGATCGCAGCCTGGACCTCAGGTTGCATTCCTACGGCGGGCGCACCGTTTGTATTGGCGATATCTGGATGGCCGGCCGGCAGCGTATTTGAATTTT
>JBDTZW010000367.1:0-2339 GCA_040004905.1 Acidobacteriota bacterium | reverse complement strand
TGATCAATTTTCCTATATCGGTGGTTTCAGCGGTGCAGGCGGCATGCTCGTCGCTGGAGACCGTAAGCTTGACCCCAAGTCCGATTATAACGGTGTATTTGCAGACCCTAGCCTTTTCGCCAAGAAGGTTCACTTGCTATGGCTGGGTGTTGGAACGGTAGAACCGGAGAGAATGCGCGCAGGGCTTTTGAGGCTTCATTCGTCTTTATCGGAGGCGAGTATACCGCACGTTTTTTACGAATCTCCCGGGACAGACCACGAGTGGCAGACGTGGCGACGCGATCTGAAAGACTTCGCTCCAAGACTCTTTCAATAAGCCGCTTGATCGAACAATTATGAGTTAGTGTATGACAACATCTATATGACTCAATTAGCTCGCTTTTTCCAAGTTGGCGCCTGTATCTATACAAGAGAAGGGTGACCTAGATCCAATGGTAATAAACATTTCACATACCAAATCAACTAGCCGACATCTCCTCTTTGGAGAGGTTCGTCTTTCGCGTTTTCACAGCAATTAACGGAGCTTTTACTTTATGAGCAGCGAACTATATTCACCCAAACCTGAACACAAATTCACCTTCGGACTGTGGACGGTCGGCAATCGCGGCCGTGACCCGTTTGGCGACGCCGTCCGCGATACGCTGACGCCCGTCAAAGCTGTCGAAATGCTTGCCGAGGTCGGAGCTTACGGTGTAAATTTTCACGACAACGACCTCGTGCCGATCGACGCGTCCCCCGCGGAACGCGATCAGACCGTCCGTGAATTTAAACAGGCCTGCCGTGACAATGACATCAAAGTACCCATGGCAACGGTCAATCTGTTTTACGAAGCGATCTTTCGCGACGGTGCGTTTACCGCAAACGACGCGAAGGTGCGGGCGTATTCGATCCAGAAAACGATGCGTGCGATGGACCTCGGAGCGGAGTTTGGAGCGGAGATATTTGTTCTCTGGGGCGGACGCGAAGGGGTCGAGACAGATGGCTGCCGTCGGGCCGACGACGCGATAAAGCGGCTTCGCGAAGCTCTGAATTACCTTTGCGAGTACAACATCGCTCAAGGTTATGGCTATAAGTTCGCGATGGAGGCCAAGCCGAACGAGCCGCGAGCGGACATTTACATGCCGACCACCGCCGCGTATCTCGCGTTCATCCAGACACTCGCGCATAAAGACATGGTCGGCGTAAATCCCGAAGTCGCCCATGAACAGATGCCGGGACTAAACATGACGCACTCAGTTGCCCAGGCGTGGGAAGCCGGCAAGCTTTTCCATATCGACCTCAACGATCAATATCCCGGCCGTTACGATCAGGACCTGAGATTTGGCTCGGTCAGCCCTAAGCAAATGTTTTGGATGGTCAAGTTTCTCGAAGACGTCGACTATGCGGGCATGCGGCATTTCGACGCTCACGCGTACCGCACTGAGGACTACAACGGCGTTAAGGATTTCGCCCGTGGCTGCATGCGGACGTATCTGATCCTCAAGGAAAAGGCGAGGCGATGGAACAATCACGCCGGTATTCAGGCGATCATGGCCGATATCGAGGCAACAAACAAAACCAATGGGATGGGCAGCTTTGACGACCTGTTGTCGCAGAGCTTTGACCGCAAGGCTCTGGCATCAAAGGGTTTGCAGTATGAAAAACTCGATCAGCTGACCATGGACATCTTATTCGGAGTTGACTAGATCAATGGGAAAATGGGGGGATGCGAATATACGGCATGTTTTTTACGAATCGCCTGAGCCGTGAGTGGCAGCAGATGTGGCGATGCAATTTGAACATGCCGACAATTGGGAAGCCAGATAATTCCCATTTTCGGGAACGCTAAACGCTAAACACGGAATATTGGAAAGTGAAAATAATAAGCCTTCGCGTAAATATGAAATTAGTCACATTGGCTATGTGTCTTCTGTGCAGATGGACAACGCCGGTATTCATGCAAAACGAGCCGAAACGGAGCGTTTCCGTAAATTTCACGCAGGTCAAAGGCGTGATGAACCGGTTCTACCGCGAAGTAGTCGGAGCCGGTCGTGCGGCTGAAGGCTTGCGCTCCGACTGGCAGCGTGATCTCGGAATCGTCCACCGGGAATGTGGCCTTAAGTACCTTCGGTTTCACGGACTTCTGCAAGACGAAATGGGCGTCTATAACGAAGATAAACTCGGCAATGCGGTCTATAATTTTCAATATATTGATGCGCTTTACGATTCGATTTTGAACACAGGAATGAAGCCGTTTGTCGAGCTCGGTTTTATGCCGGAAAAGCTGGCTAGCGGCAATAAATCAATTTTTTGGTGGAAGGGTAATATAACACCCCCGAAAGATTACGCGAAGTGGGAAG
>JBDTZW010000352.1:0-25707 GCA_040004905.1 Acidobacteriota bacterium | reverse complement strand
CCAGATTGATGCTGACGCGGGCAAGTTCCTTTGCGGTATTAAAAACTGTTGCGTTTGATTCGAACGACCGGGCGGCCGATATCATGTTGACCGTTTCCTCGAGCGGGTCGACATCCGGCATCTTAACGTAGCCGTTGACGTCCGCATCGGGGTGGCCAGGCTGATATTGCATAACGTATTGATTTTCGTCGGCAATAACGACATCCGACTTTACACCTTGAGGACCGGTGCCTGCATTGGTATCAAACAGGCCGCTTTGCGTTGCGGTCGTCTGCCATTCGTCGGTCAACTCCTGGGCGGTAAAGACAATATCCCGTCGCTGGTACGGCTTTCCGTTGGCAGCCCTCGTCGAGTTAGCATTCGCAAGGTTGGCCGACGCGGCCTCGAGGCGTTCGCGTTGGGCGGTCATTCCCTGTGAAGAAATTTTGAAGATCGTGAATAAAGACATAATGCGGATCCTTTGCCTTGTGGAAATTATTTGCCTTCGCGAATGGCGGTTCGAAGCAAACGCAGCCGAGACTGCAGCATTTTTGCACCGAAGTTAAAATTGCCGCCTGTTTGAGCGAGATCGGCCATTTCTTTTCCGGTATCGACCGTGTTTCCGTCGAGACCGATTGCGTTCGGCACCTGGTCCTTAACGCGCATCTCGCCCGAAAAACCCATTTCCCGCTCCTTTGACGTCGGGAGTGTGCTTTGCTCGGCCGCTTGGCGAAGATAGTCCTGGAAATCGAGTTCTTTGGCGACGAATCCGGGCGTGTCGGCGTTCGCGATGTTTCCTGCGATCACCTCGGACCGGCGGCTCTGGACATCAAGAAATGTCTGCAGCAGATCGGTTACATTGTCACCAGTCGTAATATTCATCTAGACAAACCTCCGCTGGAGGCAAATGCAATGCATGTGCCTCAAGTCGAAACCTTTATAAACATTGGATTTTGCCGAGCCGTCGGCGATTTTGAGAGACGGCCAAGTGTCGGCGGGCCGTAAACAATGTCATTTTGTTGACACTTTCGGCGTTTGAGGGCATTCTGTTCAGGGCGATAGCCGAATTCGCCGTCGCTCCCGCTCTCTTTGTCAGAAACGTGAAAGCAAATATTTTAGTTGTTGAAGATGATGCGCGTCTGCGCACGCTCCTGCTTGAGGTCCTAAGCCTCGAGGGGCACACGCTTGCCAGCGCCGACTCGGCCGAGGCGGCGATCGAACATATCAAGAAGGAAAAGGTCGACGTTCTCCTGACCGACGTCAATCTGCCGGGCAAGACCGGCCTCGAACTCCTGCCGATCTGCCTACAGTACAATCCGAAAGCCTATTTGATGGTCATGACCGGCTTCGCCTCTATCGACACGGCCGTCCACGCAATGAAGCTCGGTGCCGCGGATTTTCTGTGCAAGCCGATCGCTCTCAACGATCTGACCTCCGCCATCAAGATCGCCGTCAAAAAACTCGAGGAACCCTTCGTTCCCGTAGCCAGCCAAAATATCTCCAATTCGCCGATCATTGCCACGTCGGTCGTAATGCTCAACGTGCTCGAGCAGGTGAACATTATTGCGCCTTACAAGATCAACGTCTTGATCACCGGCGAAACCGGAACCGGCAAAGAATTGGTCGCTAAGGCAGTACATCAGACCAGTCCGCGGGCGAAAAACGAATTTATCGCTATGAACTGTGCCGCGATTCCCGAGCAACTGCTCGAGGACGAGCTTTTCGGCCATGTAAAAGGAGCATTCACTGGCGCGCAGACCGAACGCAAGGGGCGCTTTGAACAGGCCGACGGCGGAACACTGTTCATGGACGAGATCGGCGACATGAATCTTGCCCTTCAGGCCAAGTTGCTCCGTATCTTGCAGGAAAGTGAATTTGAAAGGCTCGGTTCGACCAAGACGGTAAAAGTTGACGTTCGTGTAATCGCTGCAACCAGCGCAGATCTCGAAAAAATGATCGCCGACGGTACTTTCCGCTCTGACCTTTATCACCGCTTGAACGTCGTCCACCTGCGGCTCCCCGCTCTGCGAGAGAGGCCCGACGACATCCTGCCGCTGTCCGAAGGATTACTGGAAAAATTTTGTCACGAGACCGGTTTGCCCTCAAAAAAGATCGCGCCTGAGGCCTATCATGCCCTGATCTCGTATCCGTTCCCCGGCAATGTTCGCCAGCTTCAGAACGCAATGGAGCGTGCGGCGGTTTTTTCCGGACCCGCCACAGAGATAAAGGTCGAGCATCTACCCGAAGAGATCAGGAACCAGGGAAGCCTCTTTCAGCTTTCTCCGAATCTCGTTCCAAACACCATCCCCGACGAGGGCATCGATTTCTCGGACGTTGTTTCGCAGGTCGAACGAAAACTTCTTCTTCAAACACTCGACAAAACCGGCGGGAACAAGATGCAGGCGGCCAAGCTTCTGCACATGAAACGCACCACCCTTGTCGAAAAGATAAAACGTCTCCAGATCGAGACTGAAGGTGAAGACGCTGCCGAGTAAAACAGCACCGTTAAAAGGACTTGAGCGGATCTCACGTATTACTTAAAACTTATTGACACGCGGCGGTTTACAGGGCCATCATCTCTCTCCAATGCAGATTTTTTCCCAGAAACTTTAGGGAAGGGGAACCGAGGGATTGACCGTTCAACTTTCATTTTTAGTTATAAGTTTCCGTTTTTCCGTTTCGTACATCCCCTTATCTTATTCGATAGATTTACCGAACATGGCCAGCCGCATGTGCAACAGTGGATATGGACGCCCGGTCTCGTCTAGCTCGGACCGGCCTTCAACTACAAAACTACACGCCTCGTAGAAGTTACGAGCCGCCAGGTTCTGCTCGTTGACATCCACTGTAAGTTCGCCGTGAAGAGCATGAGCGTGCTCGACCATACGCCGACCGATCCCGCGTCGAAGGAACTCCGGGGCCAGGAACAAGGACTCCATCGTATTCCTCGACAGGCCCATAAACCCCATGATCGTTCCGGAGTCGTCGCAGGCGATCCAAAACTCTGTCGCGTTGGACGTCAGATAGTCGCGCACTTGAGGGAGAAAGGACTCGATATCCGCCTCCGATACAAATGAATGTGTGGCCCGGACAGATCGCAGCCACACATCGAGGAGCACCTCGCTATCTTTCGGGATAGCCCGTCGAATCTCCATCATCTTTCTTACTCGCGGAACGATATCCATCGATCGAGAATGGACCAGGCCCGCACAAAACGATCGCCGCCAGAGCCGCTAAATAAAGTAGGTCAAGCTCGACCCCAGGCTGTCCGAACTGAATCCCGCCCGGCGTTACCTCTTTGAGTTTGATCGAGCTAAAGCCAAATTGGAGATGAACGGTAAACGCCGCGACGAGCAGGATCGCCGCAAGCGGCAAACTAACCAGCGGCACAAACGCGCCGATCATCAGCGCAATACCACCCAAAAGCTCAATAATTATCGTCGTCCAACCCATGAGTTCAGGCACCGGCACGCCGAGCGCCTGTAGATTGCCGATGAAATGGTCGGGACCGTTCGCCAGCTTGGCATAGCCGTGCATAACGAAACCGAACCCGACCATCCCCCGTAAGGGAGTCACTGCCCATTTCTCGAATTTATTGATCACAAATCGCCCCTTTTTCTCGACTGCTTTCGGTGGCCCGATCACGAATGCGTATTAGGGCGGCGATCGGTTACGTAAATATCTTTAGATCGCTTTGTAAATGTTTAGAGCATTTTGCACACCGTAGATGGTGCGGAGATTACGAACCGAATATCTGTACGGGATGATGTCTCCAAAGACCGGCCATATGAACGGCTGAACAAAATGAACATTTTGTACAGCTGAACATTCTCTACAGTCACGCACTCTGAACACTGAACACGAACATCATCCGCTGGAGCCAGCTGCAAAAATATGCCGAAACCGTGGAACATGGGAACAAGTTAGGTGTGCAAAGTGTGGCACGTTCCACAATCTGTAAAACAGTCGAACCCGCCAGTTCGTTACTTTAAGGTCTTTTGGAATTGAAAAAGGAAGAGAAAACCACCCAGGTACCTCTTCCTTTCGGCCTGCAACCTTGTTAAAGATCGCGCACCGGACCGAGGACTTCTTATACAACATAAGAGGTCCGGGCGTCGAAATGATCTTTTTTCTAGAAGTTGCTGTCGTAGGCGAGGCCGGTGGTCTTCTCGTGAAGATATGCGTTTGCGTTCTGAGTAGACCGGCCGAGTGCATTGAGCTGCTTGAGCGTGTCCTCGCGTGAGGCGGTAAGAAGCTGGCGCGTCTGTTGGTCCTGCATCAGTGTCATGTTCGACAGTTCGATCACGCGTTCGGTGATGTCGAATTTGCTCGTACTCTCGCCGATCGATTCCAGATGACCGCGAAGTTCGCCGATCTGCTGCTGAAATGTCTCGAGCCGTTTACCGATCGCGGTGCGTTCCGAAACGATGTCCCAGATCTTGAGAAACTTCCCCTCCTGGGCGGCGCTCGTTTCTTCTCTCGCCAAAGCGAGGAGCTTTTCCAGGTCGGTACACTGCGCACCGAGAAGGTCCATCAGCGAATCGGAGTTTTTTGCGAGATTTTCGAAGGAAGCCATATGAATAATATTCGATGCGATCAGGAGTTCAGGCAGCGACGGCGGCCATCTGATGCGAGGCCGTGGGGATGCTGCGTTGTGAATTTGCCTGCCACGCTTCGCGGACGGGAATGAGAGTTGCCGATGCACGACGCATCAGCGGTGCATTGAGCTCCGCGCTTGCACGCAGGACCAGCGCCGTCACAGCACGGTACAAGTTATCGAGATCGATGGCGACATTGCCGCCTTTTTCAAAGTCCAGAGTGTTCTGCAGGTGGCTGATAATATCGAGGGCCCTGGTTGAATGTTCCGCCTTCGCGATCATATCTTTGGCTTCGATATCGGCGGCGGTCAGATTAAGGAATTTGATCGCCCCGTCATAGAGCATGACGATCTGTTTGATCGGATTGGTCTCGGAATTGGCGATCCGGCCGTAGCTTGCGAGAGAATTTGTTCTTTGAAACATTGTATTCGATAAATCCTTTTAGCGATTAACTTAGACAATGAACTTATCGGCAAGAGCGTCGAAAACTTGAGAAAGAATCCGGTGAGTCTGCACGACTAATTGTTGCTGTTGGTGAGCGATTTAATGATGCTGGTAAGCGACGTGCTCTGGCCGTTGAGCTGATTGATCGCGGCGTCGGCAGCGGCAAACTGGCGGGTCAGCGACGCGCTCATCGAATTGATTATCGCGGTGCGGTCGTCGATCGTGCTATTGAGACTCTTAACGGAAGATTGATATCCGTTGATCGCATTCTGGACGCTTCCCGTTATGTTGTCGCTCAGGCTATTCGCCAAACCAAACGCACTCTGAAAGATCCCTGCATCGGTGGCGGTCTTGCCAAAGAGCAGCGAGGCAACGTCGGCGGGATTCGCTTGAAGCTGAGCGTCAAGAGCCACTTTGTCGAGGGCCATATGGCCATCCCGGCCGATGCTGATCCCGAGCTGGGTCAATGAGCTTAGGGGACCGCCATTGTCCAGCGATTCGATATTGGTGATCTGGCTAACCTGCTGTTGGACATTTCGCAATGCGGTATCACCAGCCAAGATCCCTGTCGGGCGTCCCTGCGAATCCTTTTTATATTGTCCCGCGATAAAATCCTGAACGGCATTGTATGCGGTTACGACGCTAGCCAGCTTATCGTCGACCTCGCTCGACTGGGATACGGCGATGATTGTCGAACCGGCCTTCGTCAGCTTTATATTGAGGCCCGTGATCGCATTCGAGACATCATTGCTGGAACGGGTGAGGTTCAGGCCGTTCAGAGTGAATGCGGCATCGAGCTTCGTAAGATCCCCGTCTGGCGGATTAAGAGAATTCAATCCAAGATCGGCCGCCGTCGCCGTACCGGAAGTGTTGACCAGTTCGACGCGACCTGCGGCACCTGTCTCGGTGGAGCTAAGCACTAGCTGCTGTCCTGTCCCGTCGCCGTTGACGTCGATAATAGTTGCCGTGACCCCGGCGTTCTTTGAGTTGATCGCATCGCGAAGCCCGGCGAGAGTATTGTTGCTCGAATCGATCGTAACCGAGATGCCGGTGTCGGCCCCACCCTTATTAAATTCGAAGGTGGCCGTCGTATCGCCGCCCGCTAGAACGGGAGCGTCAACCGCAGTATATGACCGCGAGGTCTGAGTTAGATTGCTCGCAAGACGCGTAACGGTCAGATTGATATTTCCCGCGGTGGCTCCGCTGGCCGCAGTTACGGTCGCAACGGTCGGATCGGTCAGCGTCGCCGATCGTCCGGTACCGACTGTTCGGTCGGTCAAGCTTTTGGTCGCTGCTGTGAGATTTGCAAGCAGGCCGTTGAGTTGTTTCAGCGCATCGACTCGCGTGTTAAGGTTTACGACCTTCGTCTGCATTTGGGTGATCGGCTGCGAACGCTGTGCGATGATCGCGTCGCGAATAGCTGTGAAATCAATTCCGCTGCCGATACCGCTAAAACCTATCGTGCTTGCCATATATTTAAACCTGCTTATCTACAAATTTGGCCCGGATCTTGCCAAAGACCTTGCTAAATCTCAACGCCGCCTCGGTCGGGATCTGCCGAAGCGAATCGCCCGTTCTGTCATCGATCAGTTCTACGACCAAACGGCCGCTCTCCTTGTCCTGACTAAACCTAAGCGATACATCCGTTTGTGTTGGACGTTCAACGAGGTTCGATTGTTTGACTTCCTTGACTTGGTTGTCTGCGGACCTCTTTGCGATCTCGGGGATCGGTTGTTTTGATTCGTCCATGGCCTTTTGCGCGATCGGCTGATGCTCGTCGTTCGGGTATGTAGCAAATGAAACTTGCATATTGTCCCTCCTTCTTCTACTGCTTGGAATGGCCGCGGGCGAAGACTGCTTTTTTCAAGCCAACCTTCGCCCGCGGGTTTTATGGGATAACTACTCGCGAGTACTATCTGAGCAGTGAAAGAACTGCATTGCCGGACTGATTGGCCTGTGCCAATGCTGCGATACCAGCCTGCTGAAGTGTGCTTAAGCGAGCCAGATTCGAAGCTTCCGTGGCGACGTCCGCATCACGGATCGAGGATTCAGCCGATTTGTAGTTAACAACCTGCGTCGAAGCAAGGTCGATGGCCTGCGTCAGATTGTTCTGACCAGCTCCAACCGTTCCTTGAATGCTGCCAAGGGTTCCAACGGCAGTTCGGATCGTAGCGATCGATGTTTTTGCCGCTGCTTCCGTCGAAATGTCCAAGGTGCCGACGCCTAAGCCTGCACTGTCGGCATGACTCGTCGAAAGATCAACCGAAACAACGTTTCCGGTTGCTGTCGCAGATGCTCCGCCGCCAACGTATGTGTCGATCTGTTTAGCGAAACGGGACTCGGGTGCGGTGGAAAGGCCGGTCGCCAGACCGATGTTCTGAGCCTGACGATCGATTTCTCCAACGACGCTCGTCAATTCAGCGGACAGCGTTGCACGGTTTCCAGAGAAGGTGCTCGAAGCGGACTGTGCAGCAAGTGTCGAAGCACGATCCAGCAGGTTCGAGATGGTGTTCAATCCGCCATCAACGATCTGAAGCGTGGAGATACCGTCGTTAGCATTGCGGATTCCCTGTGAGAGAACGCTTGCATCACTGCGGTAGCCATTAGCAACTGCCAAGCCGGCTGCGTCGTCGCCCGACTTGTTGATACGAAGACCCGACGACAGGCGTTGGATGGTCTGGTTAAGGGCGTTGTTGGTAGCGGACACTCTGTACTGAGCACCCGATGAAGTGGTGTTATTGACTAAAGAAAAATTTGACATTTGTTTTGTTCCTCCGTGAACTTATGATCGCCGCATCCTTGCTTTGATCTTTGTGGTTTTATTTAAGACTTTGATTCGCTTTCCGAATCGTAGTATCCATATCGGTCTGCTGTAGAAAAACTTTAGGGCGTGAGAAATTATTTTTAACCAGTCCTGTTAATGGTCCAGTACGACAACATCGACGCGGCGATTTTGTGCTCGCCCTTCGATCGTCGAATTGTCCGCGACTGGCTGAAAACCCCCATATCCGGCGGCGGAAAGTCGTTCGGGAGATATGCCCAGATCGACAAGCCTTGAAAGGACCGTCGAGGCCCGGGCGGTCGAGAGTTCCCAGTTTGATGGATACCGGACATTAGAAATAGGAGTTGAATCGGTGTGGCCCTCGATCCGTATCTGTTGACCGCTGCTCTTAAGCAGGTCGGCGAGCGAGCCAATAACGATTTCGGCATCTAGACTGATCGCAGCCTCGCCAGGCGCGAAGAATCCTGCTTCTGATAAGGAAACGATCAGACCATCTTTTCCCTGACGCACTTTTGCTTTCTGCATTAGAATTGCGTCCGCGCGAAGTTTCTTTTCGAAGGCGTCACGCGAATCCGTCTTTGAATCCATCCCGGGCAAGATACCGCTGCCGCCGGATGTGTCGTGCGTAAAGCTCTCGGCGATTATGCGGGCCCGTTCTTTATCGCTTGCCGCGTACATGACGATAAAAAGTGCGAGCATCAGCGTTACGAGATCGGCATACGAGATCAGCCAACGGTCGCGATGACGGCCTTCGCTTTCACCGACCCGGGCTTGGCGTGCACTTCTCATTTCGGCAGATTGAATTGATTGATTATTGCCCGCGGCGTTTCTTTGGCCGCCAGTGACAGGATTATCGATACTAGTTCCGACCTGCGCTTCATGTATTCTTCATGACGTGATCGGAGGCGGGCGGCGAGGGGGAAGAACAAGAGATTTGCGAGCCCTAGTCCATAGATCGTGGCAACGAACGCGGCGGCGATGCCGGCACCGAGCTTGTCCGGCCGGTCCAGAACGCTCAGCACACCGATCAGGCCGAGCACCGCACCCAAGATCCCAAACGTCGGGGCAAATCCTCCGGCCGCTTCCAAGGTTGCGGAATCCTGCAACCCTCTATCATCCTCGACGTCGAGCTGCCGCTGCAGAACTTCCATGATCTGCTCGTGTTTGGCAGAGTCGGCGACCAGGATCAGGCCGTTAACGATGAGCAGATCATTCGAACCGTTCGCGTAATTCTCAAATGCCTTGATACCGCTCTTTTGTGCAGTTCGAGATAGCCAGGCGAGTTTTGCCCGCTCTGCACTGTGCTCATCTTCGTCCGCACTGATCAAACGGAGGCTCCATACTGCACGGACGGCGCTTGTTATTCCAACGACTCCGCGTCGAACGATAACGGCGCCCAATGTTCCGCCGCAAACGATCATTGCCGCAGTCGGGTGCCACAAAAACCCTAGATAAAGATTCTCGAACCATGCGCCGCCTAAGATGGCCGCCATGCCGACGGCTACGCCAAATACGATGGTCCAATCAAAGCGCCTCATTATTTCTGTTTTGAGCGAATGTGTGCGGAAAGGTCCTGGAGAGCTGACTGCTCTTTCTTATCGAGTGAGTTGGCGGCGGCTTTATTCGCTTCCATGATCTCGACAAAAACCTCATAGCGATGGACCGATGTTTGGGTGGGAGCCGAAATACCGAGGCGGACGCCTTCGTTGCTGATAGCCACCACTTCGATGACGATCTCGTTTCCGATCACAATTTTTTGGCCGGTGCGACGCGATAGGACGAGCATAGGTTACTCCTGCGGGATCGACTCCTCAAATCCATATTTGCCGTCGCTCAGTACCAACTGCGCCCCATCATTCGTTTCGGGACTGATGAATATCGGAGCCCGAAGATTGACCGTAGTTTTCTTCCAATCGGAAGAGATCTTTACGATCGCTAACGTCCGCATATTGGGGCGATCGGTCAGGTCCGACGCCACCGTTTGATAGTCAAGAAAAATATCGTTCGGATCGACTACAACGAAGTGCGGCCTATCATTTTCGATCGACGCGAGCCAACTAAATGGGGCAAAATCTTCCATCGGGATCAGGACCGCCCTTCGCATCTCAGGCAAACCGATCAGACCTTCGGCGAAATTCAGGATCTGACTTTCGTCGAAACGATATTCATGCTCGTTTATGGTAATCATTGGCATAATTCTCTCTGTAAGAAAAGGGTGAAGATAGGCGGGGAGGGAGAGTTTCGAGATTTTCGAAAAATTATCCGAGATAGTCAAACAAGGATTTGCGTCCCTGTGCGACCACCTGTAAAGTCGCGTCCAGCGCTCGCTGAGCATCCGTTAGAGCAATGGCAGTTCCGGCGAAATCCGCTCCCTCTATGTCGGTGGCGCGTTGATCCAGGGATAGAAAGTTGCTACTCAAGGCATCTTTGGTGATCTCGGTCGATCTCATATTTGCGCCGATGATCACGCGGGCATTTGCTACCTGGCCGGAGTAAGTGCCGAGACGTGAATTAAAATTCTGAAGAGCCGCTTTGTCGGCAACCGGATTGCCGGTCCCACGCAAGGCCGCGGCGGCATTGGTCAGGTCGGCAAAGATAGTAGAGGTTGCATCACTGAAAACCGAATCCGCTGTAACTCCGACTGCGATCGCATTTCCGCCGGGCTCTATCTGAATAAACTGAGAGCCGGTTGGTGTGGCCGCGGGAATTCCCGTAACCGGATCGAATGGGGGAGAATTCTGTCGCGTACCTCCGTATAGATATTCATCACCGTTCCTGCCGTTTGCAACGCTAAGGACGCGGGAGCGAAGTGAATCTATCTCCGTTGCGATCGCATTCCGGGCCTCAGGGGTCGTGGTATCGCTTAAGCCCTGAGCCGCCAATGTTTTCAAACGTTCCAAAATACCCTGATAGCCGTTCATCGAATCATCTGCCGCCGTCAGTTTTTGGTCGGCAGTATCTGCATTCCGCTGAAATTGATGGATCTCGGTTTGCGAGGTCCTCAAATTCAAGACCATCTCGGCACCCGAGGGGTCATCGGAGGGACGATTGATCCGTTTTTGAGTCGAAAGTTGTTCCTGCAGAACACTCACACGACTTCGTTGTGAATTGATGCGGGAAACGAAGTCGGAACTGGATGTAATGTCTGCTATTCGAAATGTCATAGTAATTCACCTTTGATCAATGATTACTGCCCGAGGGATATGATCATCTGGGTCATTTCATCGGCTACCTTGATGAAGCGGGTGGCCGCCTCGAAGGATTTTTGATACTGCAAGAGATTTATTGCTTCTTCATCGAGCGACACCCCCGACACCGAATCGCGCTGAGCCGTCGCTTGCGACAAGATAGCAGCTTGTGTCATCAAGCCATTTTCAGCGGCGTTAACATGCTCCCCAGCTTGAGCCAGCATTGAACCGAATATCGATGTGAAGGAGCCGGTATGTGTTCCGACAGACGAACCGGTATCCGTGAGAAGATTTGCAATTTGTCCCGCGACCGTGCCGCTTTGCCCCGGCTGCGTGAGAGGCGATGCAACAACCAGTCTCGGATTGCCCGTAATGGCCGCGTTGATCGATATATTGGCGGCGGTTATCGGTGCGGTGTTGTTGAAAAAGTTCGTTCCTCCATTGCCGTCCAAATCGGTTCCGGAAGTGTGAAGATCGTTTACCCTCTGAACGACCGATGCCGCTAATCCATCAAGAGTGTCAATCTGGGTCGTCGTATCTGTGATGGAGGTTTGGAGGCCGGCAATCGTCCCATCGTTAAAAACGGCTGGTTGCCCGTCGAGGGTTGTCGTGGACAGTCCGAGCGGCGGCGCGGCGTTCGCTTGAAGAGTAAAGGCTTGATCGCCGTTCACTAGGGGACGACCTTCACCGATCGTCAGCGACACGGTTCCGTCGCTGTTATTCGTTGCGTGAACACCCGCTAATTCCGAGAGTTTATTGACGAGTTCGCCTCGTTGGTCCTGCAAGCTTGAAGCATCGCCACCTGCCGAAGTTGCGGACCGGATCTGATCGTTCAGATCGGCCACGCGTTGAGACAGGGCATTTACTTGATCGACCGCTGAACGGACCTGACCGTCGATGCCATGTCTGATATCGTCGAGCCGACTACGCGTTGTTTGAAAAACGTTCGCGAGAGTCGCACCGCTTTGCGCGACAGCGGTGCGAAGCGGAACCGAATTTGGATTCGCCTCGAGATCACGAAACGACCCGAAAAAATTGTTAAGGGCATTCTGCAGACCGCCGCCATCGCTTCCCTGAAGAGCGGATTCGACAGGAGCCAATGCGTCACGGCGCGCCGTGAGCGTGCCAGCGATTCCGGTCTCCGTTTGGATCCTGGATTGAATGAAAGCGTCACGAAAAGACTGAACTCCCGCCACTGTTACACCAGTTCCGATGGAAAATCCATTAAAACTTGTCTGTGCCGACTCGACCAACTGAACGCCTCGCCGCGAATACCCTGGCGTATTGACGTTAGCGATGTTTTGCCCGGCTATATTGATACCGAGTTGGCTTGCGTTCAAGGCCCGACGTCCGATCTCATATGCAGAAAAGTTAATTGTCATATTGCTTACCCTCTGCTGTATTTCAGAACCGGAGCCCGATATGTCGTCGGCGGTACGCCACACATCTGGATATTGGCGGCGGCAAAGGACGAACCACCATGTGCAAGACTTGCGGCTCGGCGAGCCACCTTTTCAAACTTACGGGCCGCCTCAAGCAAGCCATTTGCTGACGATTCGAATTTTTCTCTCGTGTCCGATGTTAAAGGGAGCAGGTCAGTCTGCCCGGCCCGGATCTCTCCAAAGTTGGTCAGACAAGAAGTGATCTCAAGTTGCCGCGACCGCATGCGGAAAAGCTCCGTTTCACCGGTTCGCGACAGCGATTCTATACTGTGGGGCTCGCAGCGGGTCAAGGCGACGATCAGGTGGGATGTCAGCGATTCCAGACCTGCATATCCCGCGGTCTGTTCGGTCATTAGGCCTGCAATTTTTTTTATAAGATCGTCCTGCATTTCTAAACAAGTTTTGTGCGGCAAAACTGACTCGGCCATCTTCCCCACGATGCTGGGGTCATTTAGGCCCTACGCTTTTTCATCATTTACGATCGCTTTTGCAATATCTTGATTCGATGGCCTATAAGTGCCGGCAGCGACCTGCTCACGTAAGCTATTCACTTTGTCCTGACGAATTTCAGGCATCTGCTTTAACTGCTCTACGAGGTTTCCGACCTCGGAACCCTGGCTGGAAAGGTCTAGCCGATCGTCGTTTGCCGGTCGTCTTTGAGCGACGGAACGCGTTTGTTCCCTTACGGGACCTTTAATATCGTTCTGTCTTTCAACGCGTATCGGCGTAGAGCTGTCTATCTTGTTTACGTTCATCTTTCCCATTGCAGTTTCCCCTATAAAACGTTTCTCCAATCTACCTTTCGGCAAGATATGGCAAAACATTAGACATAACTTTGATAGGGTTAACAACCTGTCCGTTCTCTCGGACCTCAAAATGTACATGCGGACCCGTCGATTTTCCGGTTGAACCCGATAAAGCGACCGTTTGTCCGACACTAACCTGATCACCAGTGGATACAAGCAATTTGCTCAGATGGCCGTAACGGGTAACGCGTCCGTCCGGATGTTCAATGATCACCAGGTTCCCGTAATCGCCATCGCGGCCGGAAAACCTGACGACGCCTTGTGCGGCTGCTCCAACTGGGGTCCCGATCGGAACCGCGATATCGATACCTGCGTGAAATTTCACGCGTTTATCGATCGGATGGAACCGATTACCGAAACCGGACGAGATGCGTCCCCTCACTGGAAAATGGTAGTCAACGCTGTCTGGCGAGACCGAAGGATTAACTGGCGACGTGGTCGAAGCGGGCATTCCCGAGATGGAGGCATTTGGGACGATCCTGGGACGGGTCGTGTTAGCGATCCTTCCGTCGAGCTCGAGGCTTCGCATGGATTCGTCAACTCCGTCTGTCCGGGCCTGATCTTCAAAGGTTGAAATTATCGCAGCATCGTTCGGGTCGCCCGAGAATAGTTTTCCTTGTTTCAAATTTGGGGCCGAAGAGCCGCCGGACGTTCCGATGATCTCATTTGAGGCATTCGTGTAGACTGATCCGTCTTTGATGCTTTTGACCGCGGAAAGAACATTTGACAGAGGATCACCGGCGTTTGCTCCCGGCTTCGATCCAGCCACACCGAACTGTTTCAATATCATGTCCGAAAGGCCGACACCGCCCGATTGGGCCATCGAGGTCGCAAGCTGCTCGGAAAACATCTGCTTTGAAAGGCCCGATCCGCCATCACTTCCGAATAATGAATCTTCATCGTCGCCGGCCGTGCTGTTAAGCGATGAAGTAAGCTGCATCAAAAGGACCGCCTCAAACTGCGTCGCCGCTTTGCGCAATGCTTCAGGCGATGGTTTGTCGGGCGGCGTCTTAAGGCTGTTTTGTTCGAGGGCAGAAACGTTCATGGCTTGGATATCCGATTACTGCATTTCAAGGTCGGCGTTCATCGCACCCGCGGATTTGATTGCCTGCAGAATGCTGATGATGTCGCGGGCTGAAACTCCGAGGGTTCGAAGGCCGCGAACGATCTCATCGACAGTCGCTCCGTTTGGCAATATCACTGATTCAGGCTTTTTCTCGTTAACATCGACGCTCGTATTTGGGACGACCGCGGTATCGCCGGTACGAGAAAGAATGTTTGGCTGTATAACGTCGTATTGGGTCCCGACTCGGACCGTAACTCCGCCCTGCGATATTGCGACCGCGGCAATACGGACCTCGCTTCCCATTACTATCGTGCCCGTTCGTTCGTTGATGATGATTTTGGCGACCTTGTCGGGTGTCAGGCTCAAATTTTCAAGTTCAGCGATAAACCCGACGCGGTCGTCAGAGTATTTAGGGGGGAGAGTAACCTCGACGTTTCGGCCGTCTAGAGCCTTAGCTGATCCGGATCCAAATTTTGAGTTAATAACCTGATTCAGATGGGATGCAGTAGAAAAATCCTCGTTGCGGAGTACAACCGTAAGGCGGTTGTTAGCGGCAAGCTCAGTCGGAACAATCCGTTCAACATTTGCTCCATTGGGAACGCGTCCGACGGTCGGATGATTTATTTCAACCGAGTTGCCTTGGGTTCCTGCTGAAATTCCACCTATGGAAATTGACCCTTGGGCAACTGCGTAGACCTGGCCATCAATTCCTTTAAGTTCAGTCAAGATGAGTGTCCCGCCCTGAAGGCTCCTTGCGTCTCCGATGGAAGACACCGTGACATCGATCTTTGATCCCTGGCGAATGAATGGCGGGAGGGTAGCTGTAACTAACACTGTCGCAATATTTTCCGGTTTAAGATTGGCGGCGTCGGTTGAAATGCCCATTCTTTCGAGCAGGTTCTGCACGGTCTGACGTGCATAAAGATTCTGCTGCACGCGATCACCCGTCCTATTTAAACCGACAACCAGGCCATACCCGATAAGTTGATTCGACCGCACACCTTCGATATCTGCCAAATCTTTGACGCGCACGTTCAGGCTCGTATCCGGTTTCTGACAGCCCGCGGAAAGCGGAAGGAACAGCAGCAATAGCCCGAGCATGGCGGGTAACCATGACGAGCGGTCGCCTAAAAGGCCTAAATATCTGAATAGATCGCGGTATTTTCGCATTTTGTGCAGTAAAGGTCGTTCTTCTAAAACGGTGAGACCTTATCGAAGAGCCGGAACAACCATCCCGGTGCATTGTCTGCAGATGCAATTCCCTTGCCATTGAATTCTACGCGTAGATCACCGATCGATATTGTCTTGACCGAATTGTCGCTGCGGAGGTCATTCTGGCGGACGATCCCGGTTAGTGCGATCTGTTCGGTCTCGCGGTTTATCTTGACGATCTTCACGGCTTCGATACGCAGATCGCCGTTCGGCAACACTTCGACAACCCGGGCGGCGATACGAGCCTTGACCGAACTTGTTCGATCGGTAGTGCCGTTTCCTTCGAATTTACGCTGGCCTAATTCGCTCACGACTGAGCCCGCGGTTGCCGCTCCATTCACAGGCAGGGCACTCAAAAGCGGAACTAATCCCGCAACATTCCCGGAATCGCGCTTGCGGGCGGCGCTCGATGCGACGGTAGCCGTGCTCGTCTCGACAACATCGACGAAAACAAGGTCGCCTATTTGCCGCGCCTTGAAATCGCGCAGAAGATTTCCGTTGACGGTGCCGTCTGTGTAGAGCGAACCGTTCGCCGGTTTCTCGCGCTCTACAACGGGCGCGACGGGAGGTGATTCTCGGACCTGGACGACGGAGAGGTTCGGCTGGTCCTTCTTTAGATTTTTTTTGCTTTTCTTCTTGCCTTGGGCCGATACGCCAGCTGCGGTTAAGAGGACTATGGCCAAAATAAATATGGTTCGTAATTTCATAATTTTTATAAGACCACCTTCGCGATCCCCTCATCTACGACGATCGCCTGGACGATCGCGCCCGATTGGACGTTTTTAACCGCAATTCGATCGCCGATCTTGCCGGCTGAACGTGCCTCGCCGATAAGGAGGATCTTTATCGTTCCGGAACGGGCTTCGAGACGAACCGGGTCGCCGTATTTGATCACCACGCTTGAAACAAGGCAGTTCGCGGTAAGTGCGTCTCCGCTCGACAGATCTTTGATCAACTGGACGCCGTGAAGTTTTGTGGCGTCAACGGTGTATGTTTCGATCGGCCGCTCGAGGCGTCGCTTTTCAAGGCGTACATCCGTTTCATTTGGCTTTGCATTTGTCGAAAGATCTCTTGCAGCTACGAGTACGTGCGCGAAGGCCTCGATCTCGACCGTGGGAGCCAGAGTCTGCGCTACCTTGCCGTCAACCCTAATTTCTACCGGCAGAAAAAACCGAGCAAAAAAATTTTGAACTGACGAAAAGTTTACCCGGATCTCGACCTTTCCGAGTGGAACCTGTAAGGACCGCGGGAGATCAAGACGAGCTATTCTTACCTCGACCTCGTCCGCCGAAAATCTACCGGCGATCGCCCGTTCGATTTCGTGGCGAATCTGATCGTTTGAGACCGCTTGGCCTGACCTTCGGATCAAGATCAAAGGCGGCGAGTCGGTTGAGATATGGGCCGCAGGGAAGCCGGCAGCCATTAGTGCCAACGCAATTTCTTGACGGCTGATCTGTCTTGTCGCCCCGACATTCGGCGCTAACCCGAGCGAGATCTCAGATGCACGTTTTACATCGTTCGGAATGCCCGAGATCTGAGATACATCGCCAAGTCTTACTCGGTCACCGTCAAGGGAACTTTCGGCCGCGACGCGGATCATCAGATTTGCTTGAGCGGAAATACCCGAGCTGAGCATCACCAAAGAAAGCGCTACTAAAATGAAAAGCCGGAAACGAATTTTAGGTAGCTTTCTCATCCTTGGTTCAGCCAAAGTTCACTCATGCTTACGAAACGGCTTGATTTATCGTGCCGAGCATGCGGTCTGCGGTCGTGATCACTTTTGAATTTGTCTCGTATATCCGTTGGGCGGATATCATGTTGACCAATTCCTCAACGACATTGACGTTCGATCCTTCAACAAATCCCTGATTTATGCGCCCGATGCCGTTTGCGTCCGGTGCACCGACTGTGGCCTGTCCGGAAGCGCCGGTTTCCTTGAAGAGATTTCCGCCCTGAGCTTCGAGTCCCGCGGGGTTGGCAAAGATCGCGAGCTGAATTTGCCCGACGCTCTGTGCGTTCGCCTGACCCGGCAAGGTAACGGAAACTGTTCCATCCGTTCCGATGGTGAGAGATGTAGCCTGGGTCGGTATGCTAATTGCGGGCTCAAGTGTTTCGCCGGTTGCCGTGACTACCTGTCCCTGATTGTTCAGGTGGAATTGTCCGGCGCGTGTGTAAGCAAGATCACCGCTCGATTGCCGAACCTGGAAGAATCCGCTGCCCTCAATTACCATATCGAGTGGATTTTCCGTCTGCTTGAATTCTCCCTGAATGAAGATCTTTTCACTAGCGATCGAGCGTGCACCGAGTCCGATCTGCAGTCCGACCGGCAAGGGTGTCGACGCGTTCGACGCTCCGCCGGCCGACCGCATGTTTTGATACATAAGATCCTGGAATTCGAGCCGGGTTCTTTTGAATCCAACGGTCGACGCGTTCGCCAGGTTGTTTGCGATGTTGTCGACGTTTTGCTGCTGGACCTGCATTCCTGTGGCAGCGGTTAATAATGCTCTGTTTGGCATGTTTTCTGTTCCTCCGTTAAAACTTTCCTATTTCGCCTGAGATCTTTCGTCCGATATCGTTCATCAAAAGCGTGACCGACTTTTCAAGCGATTCAAATTCTCGATTGTTGTTTATCATCGAAACCATTTCGGAAACTGAATTGATGTTCGAGTTTTCAAGTGAGCCTTGAACTACCTTTGAGGTTACGTTCGCTTGCGGTTGCTCAGTTCCGGTCAGCGTGAATAGCGAATCGCCTTCCTTTGAGAGGGCACTAGCTGGGTTGTTGAACCGGACGAGTTTCAACTTATCCGTGACCGCTCCATCCGTTGAAAGACTTCCATCTTCGGCGATCGAGAGCTGGCTCTCTTTCGACAGCGTTATCGGCCCACTTTCACCGACGACCAAGTCGTTGTTTTTCGTCGTGAGCTGGCCATTCGAATTTACGGTGAGATTACCGGCACGCGTATAACGCACTCCGCGTGGTGTTTGGATCTGAATGAACGCATCACCATCGATCGCGACATCCAGGGTCCGTCCGGTCTGTTGGATCGAGCCTTCCGTAAAATCGATGCCGCTTGATGTCGAGACGCCCACCACGAGGCTTTGCTTGTCACCGGAGCCCTGCTTGTTCGCAGCAACGGAACTGTAGATCAATCGTTCCGCCTTAAAGCCTGCGGTCGAGGCATTGGCTATGTTGTTAGCCTGCGCCTCGAGCGTATTCTGGCGGGAGCGCATTCCCAGGAAAATAGAATATAGTCCGTAGTTCATAAGATTATTTCCCCGCGGCGGCTTTGCTGAGGTTGACGATCAGCTCAACTTCGCCGGGCATAATACCTAAAGTTCCCGCGATCGTGGCCGCATCTTGCCCGCGAGAGGCGAGTGTCATAACGCGATGGCGGCGTTCAGTGATATTTATTTTTTGCGGTTCAGCAAAAGCCGCATCGTCGATAATTTCTTCGGCGACGGGTTTTGGCTGCCGAACGCGGGCTTCGAGCCACGCGATCCGCCGTGCTTGTTCTGTGGCGCGTTGGCCATTCGCGTCGATGATCTCTTTATTCTTCGCGAGAGCATATTCAAGGTCCTCGATCTGTTTTGCCGCAAATTCGAGGAGGTCTCGCTGTCCCCGCTGCTTTCGGTAGCAGGTCAGCGAAAACCCAAGGTTCAATATGCCGAAAGCGATGGCGACCAACATAGTGATAGTTTCAGAATTCATCTTTTAGGCCTCTGGGATGTTCGCGCTATCAACGCTCGAAAAAAGTGTTTGTGTCCGCTCTTCTTGTGAGCCAATCTCGGTCACGCGGACACCATAGTAGCCGTCTATGACAACCACCTCGCCGCGGGCGAATGGCGAATTGTTAACCAACAGGTCGACCGGCTCGTCCACGGAACGGTTGAGTTCGATCATCGTGCCAACGCCGAATCGGACGATCTCGCGAAGCGGAACCTCGGTACGCCCGAAACGAACGGTGACATTCATCTCAACGTCGAGGAGTCTTTCTAAATTGTTGTTGGGTATGTTTTCTTGCATAAATTCAATTTCCTTGAGCAGTCGTCCGCTTCGGATCGACCGACTTTGAATCGGTAAGCTGAACGACAAGATTTCGATCGTAAGATCCAAGGCTGCCGACGAATTTAACCGACTCAGCGATACAGATATTCACTGGTTTCTCAACACTATGATTTGTCCGGATCACATCGCCGACCGACAACTCCATCAGGTCGGAAACGGCCGCTGGTACCTTGTCCAGTTCGGAGGTCAGCGGGAAGGACGCGAGCGAAACCGTTTTGAGGAGCGAGTTGGTTTCTTCTGGTGAGATCGTGTTGTCAGCCGAATAGGACGACTTGTTGAAATCAGCTATAACGGGTTCCAGCATTCCAACTGGCAAACAAATACTCATCAATCCCTTCGAATCCCCGATCTGGACCTGATAAACGATGGTCGCAACGATCTCGTTAGGCGGGACGATTTGAAGGAGTTGAGGCCTGGTCTCGCGGCCGATAACTTCCGTCTCGAACTCAAGCACCGATCTCCAAACCTCGCGGTAGTTTTCGACGATTACTGTCAGAAAACCTTCGAGCACTTTTAGCTCCAGATCCGTAGCCGGCCGCTTTTCAGTCAGTTCTTTTCCTTCACCTCCAAGCATCCGGTCGATAACCGGAAAGGCGATAGACGAATTTATCTCGAACGCGAACAAACCGCGCAAAGCATTCGCCGTGACCGTAAAGATTGTGGTTGGGTCGGACAAACCCCGAAGATAGTCCCCATACGACTGCTGTTCGACAGAGATGAGATTGACCTCAGAGACGGCTCGAAGAAAAAGCGGCAGACTCGATGAAAGAGCATGAGCAAAAAGATCGTGGAGAAGATACAGCGAACGCACCTGCTCCTTCGATAGGCGGTCCGGCCGGCGAAAGTTGTAGGGAATGATCCGCTTTCGGCGCTCACGCTCCTTTGCGGCCTCGCCAACCGCCCCTTCTGGAAGGAGGGCGGACATCTCTTCGTTGGTTAGAAGTTCGTCGTTAGCGTTCATTGGGAATTCTTAAGGTCAGCTTTGAGGCGAGTTGTGGCTTGAGTTCGCAGTTGGGAGACACGGGACTCAGTGACGCCGAGCACCTCGCCGATCTCTTTCATGGTCAATTCTTCTAGGTAGTAGAGGGCGATGACTTGCCGCTCCCGTTCGGGCAGTCTTCCGACCGAAGCGGCCAGACGGTGCCGCAGCTCGTCCTCTTCAAATCTGTCGAGCTGGGAGATCGCCGTATCGGAAACACTGTCGGACATACTAAGCCCTGTTTCTTCGTCTCGTTCGTCGAGATTGCCAACCCGAAGGCCGCGCATCTCCTGCTTGATCCTCCGAAGCTCAGTAATGGAAATATTCATTTGCTCGGCGACCTCGAGTTCGGTTGCCGTCCTGCCATTGTCCTGCTCGAATTGCGTCGACGCATTCTGGACCTCGCGCGCTCGCCGCCGCATGGTTCTCGACGCCCAATCGAGCGACCGCAGGTTATCGAGAATGGCTCCGCGAACTCGCATTTCCGCGAACGTCGTAAAAGCCACGCCGCGCGACGCGTCATACCGCTCAACCGCATCTATCAATCCCACAACGCCTGCTCCGTAAAGATCGTCACGCTCGACCGAAGGCGGAAGCTTTGTCGCGATACGATCGGCGATAAACTTCACTTTTGGCAGATGAGCCATGATCAAAGCATCGCGCGCTTCTTCGGAATAGGCGTTCGCACCAAAACTGGTCGGCTTCTGATAGGTTGTGGGTGACGAATAGGGGAGCATTTTCTAAAATTAGGCTGTGATGGGGGAAGTCGTTCTTAGATCAGTCCTTTGCTAACTGTGTCCAAAAGGCTCCGATCTGGGACGAATTGGAGCCCGGCTTGGGCTGTTTGTGAAGTTGTTTTGCGATAAGACGTATCGCCCGGCTGGCGGCCGAGTCCGGAGCAAAACGGACAACCGGGACCTGTTCGCGAACGGCCTCCTGCACCTGCATATCATGTGGTATCATTCCGAGAAATCCGACCTCCGATTTCAGAAAGCCGCGGGTGGCGGCGTTGATCGATTGAAAAACTTGCTCAGCGTCTCCCACACCAACGATGTTGTTTATGACGATCGAGATAGGCTTTGATGGGGAACGGCGGAGAATGACCTTGATAGTTGCGTAGGCGTCAACAATGGAGGTAGGTTCGGGTGTGACAACGACGATAACTTCCGAGGCGGAAACCAGGACGCTCGAGACGTTTTCCGCAATTCCCGCGGCGGTATCGATCAGCATAAAATCGAGATCTTGCTCCATGGCCCGGACCTGGGCAAATGCGTTCGGCTTGGAAATAAGCGAGAAATTCGCGAGTTCCTCGACGCCGCTGCCGCCAGGAATAAGACAAACATTTTCCGAAAGCTCTATAGTTATTTCTTTGAGACGCTTAACCCCAGCCACTACATGCCCAAGATGAAATTTTGGCAGGACACCGCAGAGCAGATCGGCATTGGCTAGGGCAAAATCGGCATCAAGAAGCCCGACAGCGTCACCAAGAAGTCCGAGTTCCAATGCGAGATTTACGGCGAGGTTCGATTTGCCGACGCCGCCCTTGCCTCCGGTTATAGCGATGCATCGTCCGTGTTTCGAAGAGCGATCCTCGTTGTCGATCACACTATTGATCGGCGTCGCGGAAACCATCGTTCGCAATGTCACGGCTTGATCGTTCATCATTTATTTACCTGAATAACCTGGGAATGGACCAGTTCTATAAGGAGAGAATTCGCTCGGTAAGTGAGTCGGCCGTTGCCACCTGCAGATCTTCCGGGACGCGCTGCCCCGTACAGAGATAGGCGAGCGGCAGGTCGTTTTCGGTGATCGCGTCGATCACCGACCCCGGACGCAATGTTTCGTCAAGTTTCGTAACGGCAAGACAGTCGACGCCGTAGACACCAAATTTCTTGATCGCCGCTGACGAATCGATCGAATTGATCGTCGCCTGAATGACCAGGCATTTGCGGATCTCGGGACGTTGGCGGAGATAGTCGGAAAGCTCGAATTGATCGACCAGGTCGAAGGGGCTTCTTCCGGTCGTGTCGATAAGGATGGTCGCGTCGGACGGCAGGCGACGAATTATCGCGTCGAGTTCAAAGACCGAACGCACGACGTGGCAGCCGGCTCCTATGATCTCGGCATATGTTTTTAACTGTTCGACCGCCGCAATTCGATATGTATCAAGCGTTACCAGTTCAACGCGCCGATGCTCATAAAGTGCGACCCGGGCGGCGAGTTTGGCGATCGTCGTGGTTTTGCCCACGCCAGTTGCGCCGACAACAGCTACTATCGATGGTCCATCCTGGGCCAATACATCGGCCTGGAAGGTCAAAGTTGACGAGACGCCCCGAAGGAGCGTTTCGTTAAGCAAACCGTCGCGTGATATCGGTTCGGTCCTATACGGCTGAATGATGTCAGAAACAAATCGGCTCGCTAATTCGCCAGATACGCCTTTTTCGGTCAGTTCCAGGAAAACATCGTAGAACGGCGGGTCCGCGATCTCAGAAAATTCAGGCAGCTCAAATTCGCTTTTAACAGGATTTGTCGACCTCTGTTGTTTGGCGAACGCATCCAGCGAGAATTTTACGTCACGCATTTCGGCACGCAGAAGTTCGATCTCGCGGCTGTTAGTACTTCCTATGATGGGACTGACTCCAGTCACCTGTGCCTCAAGTGTGCTGTCGGTATTGATCTGCGTCGTTATCATAGCCGGTCTCGGGTGCACAATTCGCGGAGCCAGCGAGCTGACCTCGACTGATTCGATCATCGGCCTGGAGAATTCGCCGATAATTTCTTTTTCGAATTGATCGGACGAATCGGCCCGGGCATTTAGCGCGGCCATCAAACTATCCCGTTTGGGATCTGACCCGTTCGGGAGAGCCGGCGAATCATCCCTAAGGTTCAAAATGCCGTGAGCAGGAAATCCCTTTTTAGCCGACTTTTTCGAAGGGACCTTTTCACTGTCCGGTGAGAGAGCCGCGCTTACCTCTATCTGCGTACTAGAACGCAGCCCTAGGAACCCACGGGTTCGGACCTGCTTGGTTTCCACGACGAATGCATCCTCGCCGAGGTCCTGTTTGACCAACTCGAGAGCATCGCGCGTCGTTGTTGCCCGGTATTTTTTTAGATTCATCATAGATCAATTAGCTATCTGTTTCCCGTCTACCCGACCATGCCCATGGACACGAGCCGCACGTTGGAAGCTACTTCGCCGTGGGCCATCACGACCAGTTCAGGCAAGAATCGTTCCGTGAGCTTTCTGAGATGGGGGCGGACCATCGAGGAGCACAAAACTATCGGCTGCGACATGACCGCGGCCCGACAAGCGGTCTCGATCTTTTCGAGAAGCTGTTTTCCGAATTCCGGTTCAATTACTTGGTGCGAGGCCCCGCCGAGCAGCCCGAGGCGTTCGGCAAGCTGTGTTTCGAGCCGCGGATCGAGGGTCAAAACCGTAAGTTCGCCGCTTTCGTTTGAGAGGCTGCCACAGATCGTTCGCGCAAGTGCAACACGGGCCGCTTCTGTCAACGCGTTGACATCCCGCGTCACGACGCCGACATCGGTGATGGCCTCCAGGATGGTTGCCAGATCACGAATCGGAACTCTTTCACGGAGCAGATTTTGCAGCACCCGCTGAACCTCGCCGAGTGACAAAACCTTTGGCGTGGCCTCTTCGACGGTTTTCGGGTGAGTTTCTGCAAGAGCATCCAGTAATGTTTTAGTTTCCTGCCGTCCAAGTAGTTCGTTGGCGTAAACCTTAATGATCTCAGCAAGATGCGTGCAGACGATCGTGGTCGGATCCACCACCGTGTAACCCGCGGCGACGGCGCGGTCACGGTCTTCGCTGCGGCGAACCCACACAGCGGGCATGCCAAAAGCCGGATCGGTGGTTTGGATGCCGTCTATCTGCTCCCTGACAACGCCCGGATCGATGGCTAGATAACCTTCCGGATGGATCTCACCCTGCGCTATTTTTTCTCCCTTGAGAAGTATCGCGTATTCGCGCGGCGGCAGTCTGAGGTTGTCCGTAACATGAACAGAGGGAACAATTATCCCCATTTCCGTCGCGGCTTGGCGGCGAATCTCGCGTATACGATTCAGGAAGGTATCATCGCCGCTGACCAGGCCGATCAGGCCGTAACCGACCTCGAGTGCAAGCGAGTCAACCTTAAGCAAACTCTCCATTTTCTCGGGCTGACTGGCGTTCTCGGCAAGCAATTCCGCAGCTTTGTCGTCACGCTGTTTTACGGAGCTGTTTTTGGCCTGCTGCATTGACAGATAGCCAACGCCGCCTACGCCAAAAGCAAGTGACAGAAAGGCAAAATGCGGCATTCCCGGTAATATCCCGAGAAATACCAATACCCCCGCTGCAATTAGCAATGGTCTGGGGTTGGTCAATAGCTGACCGCTCATTTCCGCCCCCATGCTTGATTCGGTAGCTGAACGGGTCGTAATTACGGCTGCTGCAACCGAGATGAACAGTGAGGGGATGGCAGCTGCAACACCGTCGCCAACCGTCAGGATCGTATAAGTTTTGAGTGCGTCCGCTAGTGACAGCCCGTGCTGCAATACGCCGATAGCAAACCCCGCACAAATGTTGACGGCGACAATGATTATCGAGGCTACGGCGTCACGCTGGGTAAACCGGATCGCGCCGTCCATCGCTCCATGAAACTCGGCTGCCCCGCTTATATCCTTTCGCCTCTGTTTCGCTTCGTGCTCGTCTATCATCCCCGCGGCTAGATCGGCGTCTACAGCCATCTGTTTGCCCGGCATTGCGTCCAGCGTGAAGCGCGCCGTTACCTCCGAGGTCCGTACGGCTCCGTGGTTGACTACAAGAAACTGGATTACCAAAAGGATGAGAAAAACAACTATTCCTACGACGTAATTCCCCCCTATCACAAACTCTCCGAACGCCTTAATTACCTGACCCGCAGCGGTCGGGCCAGTGCTGCCGTTCGTCAAGATCAGTCTCGACGTTGCAAGGTTTAACGCAAGCCGATAAAGCGTCGTTAACAGAAGAATATTCGGAAACGAGGTAAATTTAACCGGTTCGAACGCATATATCGACACCAGCAAAACGACGACCGCTAACATCAGGTTCAGACTGATCAATATGTCGAGAAGGAACGCAGGAAGAGGGATAAGCAGAACAAGAAGGAT
>JBDTZW010000310.1:0-7835 GCA_040004905.1 Acidobacteriota bacterium | reverse complement strand
CTTCCTGGTCCATCTCAGCCAATATCGAATCGGCTATCCTTATTTGTTTTGTTTCGGGCTGCATTTTTTTCTCCTTATTTCTTGGATCATTAATTCGTCTATTTAGCTTTCATCCTGTTGTTCCGTGGATTATGTTCGACGTCTGCCAGACCGAGTTCCTCCATGAGCGGCGGAACATACATACCGAACCGTCCGCGAAGACCTTTCTTCAGGCCGTACCAACCGCCCAACGGGTTTTCTGCTGATCGGCCCCAGGCTTCGACCGTTCCATCTTTAGCCGGCTTTTGCTCGTCCGCACTGCCGAGTTCGATCCAGTCGCCATGCTTTTTGAGCATCGCATGCAGGTCCTCAATACAGCGTGCATCGTAGTGAAGAACGGTCTTCGCAACCATACAAACGATAATTTCCTCGCCGTCCTTAACACCCTTGTACATCTCGTATTCAGAGGTTCCCGGCGGCGTTTTCAATTTCCACGGATCATTTTTCGTCCCTTTTGCCATTATTTATCCTAGTTTTTTTGATTCGACATCGTCCTTTAATCGAAGCAGAGTATTCGACCAAAGCTCCGCAAATGGGCCAACATATCTCTCATATATCTGCCGGATCGGAACTACGTTTAGCGCATTGATCCGACGCCGCCCTTCTTCCCGTGTAATGATCAACCCGGCGGAACGCAGCACCTCGATATGTTTCATCACCGCGTGGCGGGTCATGTCAGGAAAGCCCTCGACTATTTCGGTCGTCGTTTTTGCCCCGGGCCGCAACAGATCCAGGATCGCCCGCCGCGTCGGGTCTGATAGAGCCTTCCAGACTGGATCGAGTTCATCGGCCATTTGTTATGCTGCGGAGCCTGAGGCGGCCGGAAAATCATTTTTTACCGCTGCGAGAAATGACTTCCAGCCCTCTTTGACGCCTTCTCTGTGCTGCGGATCGAGCATTCCCAGGGCCCGATGCCGAAATTTCACCTTCGTCCCGCCTTCTATCTCCTCTAGTTTGAGCTCGATGTGATTGAGAGCCGGATAAGACATGAACATCGGTCCGCTTAGCTCTAAAAGCACCGGTGCCTTAATGACTTGAACGTGTCCCCAAAGGTGCTGGACGCCGTCGCCGCGGTCCCGGATCCATCGTCCGCCGGCAAATTCCTCAATGTCCAACTGCATCGATTCACCGTTGGCGGTCGTACTACCCTTGCCAAATCGATTGACTGCGCTCTTGAAGACCTCGTCGATCGGGCCGTTTACATCTACTTCCTGCTGAATATCCAATGTCATTTCGTCAAAGTTCATATTTATCTTTCTCCTTTGGTAAAAGAATAGTAACGTAACTAGAAAGTTACGTCAAGTGTTTTTTTTGTTAGAACTCGAGTGAACACCCATGAACGCCGTGAACACCCGGAACGTTTAGAACAACATCGAACGCGTGAACGCTGGACCCGAGTCGCGAACGCGCGAAAATCCCCCGTCGGCACAGGCATCTGTACTAACGGGGAGTAGGGCGTTTTCGTCTATGCGCCTTATTTCTTGGGGCGTTCGTTGGCCTTCAAAACTCTCTTGCGAAGCCGAATAGACTTCGGCGTTACTTCGATCAGCTCATCATCGGCAATGAATTCCAGAGCACGTTCGAGCGACATTTCACGCTGCGGGACCAATCGCATGGCTTCGTCCGCACTGGTTGTTCGCATGTTGGAGAGCTTCTTTTCTTTAATTGGGTTTACGTCGAGATCGACGGCCCGAGCGTTCTCACCGACGATCATTCCTTCGTAAACCTTGATCTGCGGTTTTACGAAAAGCACGCCACGTTCCTGAAGATTGTAGAGCGCGTAGGTATTGGTCTCGCCCATGCGGTCGCTGACGAGGGAACCGGTCTGGCGGCCTTTCATATCGCCCTGCCATTTGTCGAATCGCAGAAAGATCGTGTTCAGCAATCCCGTACCTTTCGTCTCGGTCAAAAACTCACCGCGAAAACCGATCAGCCCACGCGAAGGAATTTCGTACTCCAAACGCACGCGGCCCGAGCCGTTGTTAATCATCTTGGTCATTTGGCCTTTTCGGCGGCCAAGGGCTTCGGTGACGACGCCGATGAATTCCTCCGGCACGTCAATTACGACCTGTTCTATCGGTTCCTGCAGCTCGCCCGTTTTTTCGTCTCGCCGCGTGATGACCTCAGGTTTCGAAACCTGCACCTCGTACCCTTCGCGACGCATCATTTCAATCAGGATCGCAAGCTGCAATTCGCCCCGGCCGGATACCTTAAACTGCTCTGCAGCGTCGGTCAGCTCAACCCGAAGAGCGACGTTTCCGAGCAGCTCCCGATCGAGCCGTTCCTTGATCTGACGCGAAGTAACAAATTTGCCGTCGATACCTGAAAAAGGCGACGTGTTGACGCCAAAGATCATTCCGATGGTCGGTTCGTCCACGTTGATGACCGGCAGCGGTTTTGGATTGTCGACTGACGTGATCGTCTCACCGATCTCAATATCATCAAATCCCGCGAGAGCAACGATCTCGCCGGTACCCGCCTCGGTAACGGTCGTGCGTTCCAGCCCCTCGAAAACGAAAAGCTCTTTGACGCGAGTTTTTACAACGGAACCGTCACGTTTTGCAACTGCAACTTCCTGGTTCTTGGCGATGTCGCCCGAAAAGATACGTCCGATCGCCAGGCGTCCGACGAACGGGTTGTAATCGATATTTGCAACAAGCAACTGCAGCGAATCGTCACGCAACGCGTGCGGAGCGGGGATCGATTCGATGATCTGATCGAACAGCGGAATGAGATTTTTCGATTCGTCGGCAAGATTTTTCTTGGCGACGCCGTCGCGTGAGATCGAATAGAGGACAGGAAATTCGATCTGACTGTCGTTTGCCCCAAGGTCGATAAACAGATCATAGATCTCGTCAAGTACTTCTTCCGGGCGCGAATCCTGACGGTCGATCTTGTTAACCAGCGCGATCGCGGGCAACTTCAGCTCGAGTGCTTTTCGCAGCACGAAACGCGTCTGCGGTAAGCAGCCTTCAGCCGCGTCAACCAGCAGCACAATTCCATCGACCATTTTTAGAACACGCTCGACCTCACCGCCAAAATCTGCGTGGCCCGGCGTGTCCAAAATATTAATTTTGTAATCGCCGTAACGGACCGAAGTGTTCTTCGCCATGATAGTGATGCCGCGTTCGCGTTCGAGGTCCATCGAATCCATCACGCGGTCAACCACCGTCTCATTGTCCCGGTGCGTCCCAGACTGCGCCAGCATTGCGTCAACCAATGTCGTCTTGCCATGATCGACGTGAGCGATAATGGCTATATTTCTGATATTCTTAGTCTCGATCATAGATGTAAACTTGCCGCCAAAGGCAAACGATTATAATGACTGATTGGCGACGGAAAGGCAAAGTATTATCGGCACTAATTGGCGTCAGGTGGCCTTCTCGCCGAGCGGAAACGGTTTCCTTTTCCAGCCGTCCCGCCCGGGTTTCGGTTTAGCCGCGTGAGGGAACATATAGAGCATTTCGGAAAAGCGCAGCTTTTCCGCTCGACAAACTGGGATAGATCGGGATGTCGCGCTGCTCTGTTGCTCGACGGAACGGAGCGGAACCTGGCGCACTGCCAGCATTTTAAACCGGAGACCTCGTAAAAGTGGCCCTTTTTTGAGATACTCCCGAATGTAAAACGCCTATGAAGATTCTACTCATTGGTGCCACCGGCACAATTGGAAAGCGCATTTACGACGAGTTATCTAAAAAACATGGCGTCATCAAAGCGAGCCGTAAAGGCGAAGATGTTGCGGTTGATATAACCTCTGCTGAGTCGATCGAGGAGATGTACAAAACGGTCGAAAATATCGACGCGGTCGTCTGTGCGGCGGGTCCGGTTGCATTCGCTCCGTTCGGCGAAATTACGGAACAGGATTTCTATGCCAGCATCCGCGGCAAGCTGATGAGCCAGGTTAACCTTGTGCGTATCGGACAAAAGCATCTGAACGACGGGGGTTCGTTCACGCTCACGACCGGGATCCTGGTCGATGAGCCGATCGTTGGTTCGGCGGCGGCGACTATGGTTAACGGCGGTGTGAATAGTTTTGTGTTATCTGCCGCTCAGGAATTGCCGCGAGGGCTTCGCGTCAACGTCGTCTGTCCTACCGAAGTTGAGGACGCAGTCGGCGAATTCGGTGATTGGTTCGCCGGCTTCGATCCGGCTTCGATGACCCGCGTTGTTAATGGCTATGTTCGAAGCGTCGAGGGAAAAATAACTGGCCGGGTAATAAAGATCTACTAAAAGAAAAAGCCGGACTCGAAAGCCCGGCTTTTCCCATTGAGTGGTTCGCAAACGTTTACGAGTGATAAGGATCGTCGCCGACTTTTAGGTTGTTCTGCACGCTGAATACACCCGACACACCGTTGGCCAGAATGTTCGCACGATTAACGTCGCCCGAATTCATTACGTAACCTTCGAGCGTAACGTGGCCGTTCTCTACAATGATCCGCATGTCAGGATTCGCTTCCCAGAAATATCCGCCCAGTCCGCCGCGCGCCAGTGTCGCCAAAACTCGCTGGCGAATAGAATCGTCAAACGATGAAGGCGGCAAATATTCGATGTTATTGATCACCTTTTCAACGCCCGGAATGCGCTTTACCGAAGCACCGGCTTCGCTCTTAGTGCCGAGTGAATTCACTTTTCCAGATAGCGTAACGACCGGACCGTTCACCTGAAAAGTGATATGGTCAAACACTCCATAATTGGTCAGCATATGGATCTTCCTATTGACCTGCTGATCGACTGTCCTCGATTGTGCCGACGCACCAGCCACCAAGAATCCAACGGCTAAAATTCCGAGTATGATTGCAGTAAATAAACTAGTCTTCTTCATTTCTCTCATCTCCTAAATCAAAACAATTAGTTCCGATCTCCACACATTTATTATGACGCCATAACTCGTCAAAACGATGCCCTCTACCGAATGTGAAGTTTTGTAAAAGAGGATGTGATCGCGACTACTGCATGCCCATGTTCGTCTGCCGGATCGCTTCAAATAGAGCGATGCCGACGCTTGTTGCGAGGTTCAGGCTGCGAACATTTGCGTTGAACATCGGAATGGTCAGACAGCGTTCTAGATTTACGTCCAACACCTCGCGCGGCAGGCCTCGAGTTTCAGGGCCGAACACGAGACAATCGTTCAATTGGTATTCCCAATTCGTATAAACCCGGCTGACCTTGGTCGAGAAATATAGAAATCGTAAATCCGGCAAACTACTATGGAGTTCCTCGAGATCGACATGGCGAGACAGCTCAACCTCGTTCCAGTAATCCAGTCCGGCTCGCTTCAGGGTCCGGTCGTCCATCCGAAACCCGGTGACTCCGACAATGTGCAGGGGAGTTCCTGTGGCGGCACACAGGCGGGCGATGTTGCCGGTATTTGGCGGTATCTCGGGTTCGACGAGTGCGACGTGCATATTCCAGCGACAAATGTAGCAAATTCGGCGGGTTGGCGATATTTAAGCATCTTTTTCGCCCCGAGGGACATCAATTTACCGGATTTACCCGTGATCTTGGCGAGATTCGACTGGCTGTATATGCTACAATCCGCCTTTGCTCATCATCTGCATTAATTCTAGGAGATTCCTGGTGTTCGTTCGAAAAAACTTTCTGGCAGCGGTTGCCTTGTTAATCGTAGGTATGGTCGGGGGCGTTTTCGCACAAGATGCGACAACGCCGAGCCCGTCCCCAACTCCAACTGCGAGCCCGACGCCCGCAGATCTAAAAAAGGCTCCCAAACCGACGCCGGCCCCGAAGATCGATCCCAGCAAGCCGCTTACGGCCGAGCAGGTAGTGGAATCGGCTATCGTGATCACCGCGTTCCCCGGTGGCCGAGCGACTCTTAATCAGATCCGCAAGACGACCATCGAAAAAGGGAAGACCAGCCTGACCGGAGCCGACGGCCATGTGGATCCGGTAAGCTATGAACGATGGATAATCCGTGCCGACACGCTCGACAAGGAAAAGATCCGTTTCGATCAGGAATTTCCGAACGCAAAATTTTCGCTTTTCCGCAGCGGTGAAAAAGTGATGGGCCTATACAACGAGCAGGCCTTCACGCCGCGTGCCGATGCTTCTAAGGCGTTCGAGAGCCAGACCTTTCACGGCCTCGAAGCGCTGTTACGCTACAAGGAAGACGGCTCGAAGATAGAACTCGGCGGACGCGATAAGATCATGGCCGTCGATCTGTATTTCATCGACCTGACCGACAAGCAGGGCCGCAAGACGCGATACTACATCAGCTCAAAAAGCTACCGCGTCATGATGCTCGAATACGAAGAGGACGGCATCAAATACAAGCGGAAATTCTACAATTACAACTACGCCCAAGGCACGCTCGTTCCATACCGTTCAGTGCTCTGGGCAAACGGCAAGATAGTTGAAGAAACCGACGTCTCCACCATTACGTTCGGCCAAAAGGTCGACGAAGAAATGTTCAAGGTCGGCTAAACTCACTTTCCCTTTCGGCAAGTTCGGACGTTAACCATCCGTAAATATTGAGACCCTCCCGAGGCTCGCAAGCCTCGGGAGGGTCTGGTTTTTGCAATGATCTAGCGCGGCACCCCTATGGAGCGGGAACAGCGGTCCTGTTCGCGGGAACGATCTCTATTTGATAAGAAAATACTTCGCGGCTCCGCGGATCAACAATCACCTTGATCCAGTTAACGTCGTTGTTGCCGTTAGCTTGATTATCGCCGAAGGTTTCGACGCGTGTAAAATTCTCCAAACGTCGGCCCTGTCCATCTTGAAACGGCTTGTCGATGCGCTGATAGTGCGAATCGCCGTGAACGTAGACCACCGGTTTTCTGAACGCGATCACTCTGGTGCGCAGCGCGGTTAGAAAGTCCCTGTAACCGTCGGCTTCGGGCGTTACGTCGGTTTCCACCAGTGTTCGCGGATTGCGCGGCGGACCTCCGCCAACGATATCAGTCAAGTTCCAACCCGGGTCGGCCTGCGAAATGATCATTACCGCGGCCGCCCGCGTGGCGTCGGCGCGATCGAACGTTTCGTTTAACCATGCGATGTTCGCCGCATTTCTGGCGGCAAATTCGATCGGGTCGGGCGCCGTGTCACAGAGGTTATTGCACGACCCCTGGACGTTGAGAGTCACGTAAATTACGTTGCCGACTCTCCATTGACGGTTTTCGACGCACGGAACGGGTCCGTGGGCTGCGCCCAGACAGAGGGCCGCATTCTGCACCTCCTGACGGATCCGCCGCTGTCCCAACGAAAAAGGCGTCGAGAAAAAGACCTGACGCTCGTGCTCGAGCCGCTCCAGCGAATTGAACCCTCCGTTAGAAGCCCGGTCGCAGTCGGTCCAGTCGTTATCACCCGGCGTGAACATTGCCGGAGCTCGAAGCGAATTGAGATAATTAAGCCCCTGCAAATAAAGGGCATCCGTGCAGGTTGTCGGCGTCACCGAACCGGCCGTGCCGTTGCCGCCTTTCAGATCGCCGTCGTGGACGGTGAACGCAAGGCGCTGGCTATTCATATCGGCGATCAGGTTAGGAACGCCGGTTTGGGCCTGAAGGTCCGAATAAGGCAGATCCCCCCACAGACCGATGGAATAAGTGTCGTTGTCGTCCCCGTCATCGTGATCGCGGTTGTCCGCGCGAACGAGCGTCGTTGCCGAGCTGCTAAGGAACATTCCCCCTATCAGCAATAGCGACAATTTTAGAAAGAATGGTCCCGAGATAACTCTCGACCATTTCGATGTTGAGCCTTTGAAAGTGATTGGCGCGTTCGCGATAGTTCCTTCGTCAGAACAGGTATCGGTGGCATTGACGCTATCCCCTGCGTGTTTCTCC
>JBDTZW010000418.1:0-2362 GCA_040004905.1 Acidobacteriota bacterium | reverse complement strand
CTAAAGCAATACCGCCAAGGCAGTACATAGAATTACAATATTGCAAGCCTGACCCTGATTGATTCTTCAATATCGTTTTGTCTCATAAGATTAAGAATATTTCCGACGTAACAGGCTCGATGCGGAAGGAGTTGGACTATCTGACTGAACAGGGATATCGTCTTAGCGAGGATGGGAGGCGCATGGTGCGATGACCGATAAGGCTGCTTTAATAGCTAGGAATTTAATACAGATACCGCTCGTTTTCGAGAATTCCGGTAAGTCGGCGTCTACACTGGTACTAGAATCAGGGTATCTGGAGTCGCCTGACGTCGTTACGGTTGAAGTTCTAACCACCACTCTCAAGGAAATTCCTGAAGCCGTTGAAGCGTGGTTGGATTGGTCGGATAACAAAAGAACGAATGCTGGCTGGTATTTCAATCGTGGAGGTCCTCGAGGTTACGTTCTGGGCTATTATCCTCCGAGCAAGAACCTCCCGCTGACAAAGTATCCTGATGCGTATGATGGGTGTGCTAATTTTATCAAGCGTGAGGTGGAGGATATTAGAAGATTAACTTTTTAGCTAAGATGAAAAACTAAATCGGAGAAATCTGGGGTCAGAGAAATCTGAAGATCAGGGAGTCAGGCTTGCAATCTTGTAATTCTAGATCGTTTTCGCGATATCGTTGAAATTGCACTATTGCGGCTCATGCGGGTTGGGTAGCTACCCGAAGACAAGCCGGTGCCACCGTAGCGGCACTTTCCGAACTTGTCGGCCTTGATCCTTCGACCGTCAGCCGGCGCCATGACGCGGCAAGGCTTCGAATGCAAAACAATACGCAATTGACGGAATTGTCAGCAAAAGCTCTAAAGCAATACCGCCAAGGCAGTACATAGAATTACAATATTGCAAGCCTGACCCCGATTTGTTAGATATAGCCCTCAAACAGGCAATAGTGGTATTATTCGATAAATAGAAAAGGTTATGGAAAGAGAAGCATACGAGACTCTAGTTCGTTCAATTCAGCTTGTAGCTTTACCCTTTGATGAGCAGGTTAAAATACTGCCCGAATTTGTAGTCGTAGCGGATGAAATTGCTCTGACATTCGATGATGCATACCGATATTTTGCGGGCTCATCCGACGATGATTCATTGATCTCGCCGGCTACTCGGAAGTTGCTGGACGAGCTTGACAAGGCCTTCGAACAAATGTCGAAGAATAGAAGCTTGTGGTCATTGGACGCTCTAAGAATAAGCGACGAGTGGGATGGGACTCGGAATCTAGCTCGGAAAATCTTAATTGAGCTCCGAGAATTGGCGGTCGTTCCTGATGCGAGCTCATGGCATTTTATAAGAGATTCACAAGTCTGAAGGAAGAATTCGATGAAGGAAGAATTGGGGTCATCTATGAAGTCTATCCCGAAGTCAAGGCGCAGAAGTATCGCCCACATCGTCGCTGATATTTTTGGTGGAAATGAAGGCTGCGTGATGACAATAAACAAACCCGCCTCCTTTGATAAAAATAGCTAGCTGTTCTTTCAAATATCGCTTCGCTGATCTTAGGCGAATGCCATCATCTATTCGTGCAAGGCCTTAGTTCCTGCCGCACCACAGCGGGTTCGACTGATTTTCGCCTGTTCGGAAATGGCTGGGAGATTTGAGCTCCGGCAGAAGCGACATGTTTGTAGCACGGGAGATTCCACGTCTTTGGGAGCTTCGGCAGGAGCGGCATGGTCTCGCTCGTCAAAATCGAACAATATTGCTCGACGAATTCGGTCATTTTGTGCCGCTCCGAAGGAAGTTGAGGTGATTTTTAGATCGCGTTTCTACAAACATGCCACCCCTACGGGGCTCTGCCGTTCTTGTAAACCCCAAAAAACAGTTCTTGCTGCCTCATATCCCTTTATGATACGGTGTTGCATCTAAGGAGCGGACCATGTCTTTTTTGTGGCGCCGGGATTTATGTAAATTGATAATGGACGGTGGACAATTGACAATCGAAGAGACTGGGAGAGCGGGTGACACTCTTGTCCCACCCCTCGCAAGAGGCGGACGACTCCTGTCAGAACCGGGAGCGGTAGCGACTGGGTTCCTCGGTTCTGAACCTTCAACTTCGTGGAATTGTGACTGCCTGTTCCATTGATTAATAATGGACATGGGACAGGCTGTATGGGCCGATCCGAAGGGAAAAAACGACGTTGGTGTTGCAAGGAAAAGGGTTTAGCGATTTTTCATGCGTGTTGGAGGCTGGGACAGTGGGACAAAAAGAAATCGGGGTCAGGCTTGCAATATTGCAATTCGTGGATTGACTGGCGAGATTTGTGTCAACTAAGATGATCGGCGATGCCAAGGAAACCAAGAGTAGAGGTTGAGGGTGGGCTG
>JBDTZW010000380.1:0-2386 GCA_040004905.1 Acidobacteriota bacterium | reverse complement strand
TCAGGCGTCCCGGCGTCTGTGCGGTGCCCGCGTTGAACGTATTGAGTCCGACGCGTAGATCTTCGAGCGAAACGCCGTGAACAAAACACGCGAGCGTCGCCGACAGGACATTCTGGATCATGAATTCCGCCCGCCCGCCGTAGGTCAGCGGAATGTTCGTCGCCTTCTCGATCCGAACTTTCCATTTGCCTTTTAGGATAGTGATGTAGCCATTTTCGTACACACATGAGATGCGCCCGCGCCTCGCCTGCCGCTGAATATTCTTGTTGCTCTCGTCCATCGAGAACAACACTACATGGCCATCCACACGTTCACGCATCGCGTAAACCAGCTCGTCTTGGGCGTTCAGCACGGCGTATCCCTTTTTCGAAACAGAGCGCGGCACTACCGATTTAACGCGGGCGAGGTCCTCAAGCGTATTGATGTCCTTCATCCCCAAATGGTCCGCCGCTATGTTTGTCACTATCCCGATATCGCACGTATCGAATCCGAGGCCAGCACGAAGAATGCCGCCTCGAGCCGTTTCGAGCACGGCAACATCAACGGTGGGATCCTTTAAAACCAACTGGGCTGAAACCGGGCCGGTATTATCGCCCTGCACGATCTGCTGATTGCCGATATAAGTTCCGTCTGTGGTTGTGAACCCGACCGTGCGTCCGCTGTTTTTTAGAATGTGTGCGATAAGGCGTGTCGTGGTCGTTTTGCCGTTGGTCCCGGTGATCGCAAAGATCGGGACCCGCGAGGGTGCTCCCTGCGGAAAAAGCATGTCGATCACGTACTCTGCCACGTTTCGGCCGATACCTTCGCTCGGTGAAAGATGCATGCGGAAACCCGGCGCCGCGTTTACCTCGATAATGCCGCCGCCGGTTTCGCTTAGTGGCTCGCTCACGTTTGACGCGATCACATCGATACCCGCCACATCAAGCCCGATGATCCGAGCGATCCGCTCGAATAGGAACACATTCTCAGGGTGAACTTCGTCGGTGCGGTCGATGGCCGTGCCGCCGGTTGAGATGTTCGCCGTGCTTTTCAAATACAGCAACTCACCCTTCGCAATCACAGAGTCCAACTCGTAGCCTTTCTCGCGGATACATCGCATCGAATGGCCGTCAATGTCGATCTGCGTTAGGACGTTTTCGTGTCCATAGCCTCGTCGGGAATCTGCGTTTACCTTATCGACCAGCTGCTGGACGGTGCTAGTTCCATCGCCGGTGACGGCCGCGGGAACACGTTCCGCTACCGCGATCAGCCGGTTATTGACCACAAGTGCGCGGAAATCCGCACCGATCAACTGTTTTTCGACGATAATCCATCGCGAATATTCCTTGGCCTTTTCAAAAGCGATCTTGGCATGCTCAAGATCTGTAATGCCGACGCTGGCGCCCTTTCCGTGGTTTCCATCCACCGGCTTGATCACGAGCGGATACCCGACATTGGCCAAGGCAGATTCGAGTTCGTCTATCGATCGGATGCGATACCCTTTCGGAACCGGCACACCCATATCGCCGAGCAGCTTTTTTGTCGCATGCTTGTTCCCCGCGATATCGACCGCGATCATGTTTGTATTCGCTGTGGTCGTAGCTTGGATGCGCTTTTGGTGAACGCCGTATCCGAGCTGTACAAGCGATTGGTCGTTCAGGCGAATGTAAGGAATTCCTCGGCTGACAGCGTCCTCGACCAGCGACCCCGTCGAAGGCCCGAACCGAACGTCGTCACGGATCTCGCGCATTCTCTGAATGTCGGCAGCGAGCCCGGCCTTGATCTCCTCGAGCGGCTTTTCTTGCGCGAGCTCAAGAAAGATCCGTGTGGCGGCCCGCCCTGCGTACTTCCCAACGTCCTCTTCGATATAACTGAACACGACGTTGTAAATCCCTTTCTCGCCGGTCTCGCGCGTTCGGCCGTAGCCGGTATCCATACCGGCAAGCGTCTGCATCTCAAGCGCAAAATGCTCGATCGCGTGCCCTCCCCAGGTTCCTTCCTGAACACGCCGCAGAAATCCGCCTTCTTCACCATAGCTGCAGCCATGCGCCTGCAGCGACGGCATCAGCTCGAGCATCCGATCATAAAACCCATCGATCTTCGTCGTCGGCCGGTCTTCGTACTCGCCGATATCCAGCCGCATGATCACCAGCTTTTTCCAATAGCCGCTCCAATAGTTCGGCCCGCGAAGCGTGCGAATCTCCAAAATGTTCATAAGTTTATCGAACCGCTATGACTCAATTAAAACAGGATAGACAGGATTCACAAGACTACTAAATAAGAGCCAACTTCCTATCGTGCTCATCCTGTCCATGTCTGATTGAATAGACTTCCGAAAACTACCCAAGGTCCGGCAAAAGAAACTCCGTCCTCGGCTGCAGCGGATGGCGGTCGAGGTAGTCGTATA
>JBDTZW010000351.1:0-7963 GCA_040004905.1 Acidobacteriota bacterium | reverse complement strand
AATGGCAATACAGCAACACCAATTACGTTATCGCCGGCGTTATCATTGAAAAGGTTTCGGGCATGCCGCTGATGCAGTTTCTGCAGAAAAATGTTTTCACGCCATTGAATATGTCGAGCGTCGCCAACACCGACCAGGCAAAGCTCGGCGACACGGACCCGACGGGTTATCTTCGATACGCGCTGGGGCCGCTGCGGCCGGCTCCGAAAGAAGGTCCGGGTTGGCTGTTTGCGGCGGGTGAATTGGCGATGCCGGCCGCCGACCTGGCCAAGTGGGACATCTCGATAATGGATCAGAAATTGTTGAAGGCGTCGTCGTACAGTGAATTTGAAAGAGAGGTCCTGCTGGCGAACGGCGTCGGGACACACTATGGATTGGGCGTAGATGTTGCAATGCAGTCGGGTCGCCGCGCCCTGTCGCACGGGGGCGAGGTCTCGGGGTTCGTTTCGCAAAATATAGTTTTCCCGGACGAGCGAGCGGCCATAGTCGTCCTTACAAATCAGGATGCGGCCGGGGCCGCCGAGGAGATCGCCAACGCGATCGCTCCGCTACTTTTTTCGACGGCCGATGCCGCCACGCCCGCTAAGCTCGAACAGGCAAAGAAGATCTTTGACGGCTTGCAGCACGGAACGACCGACCGGTCGCTATTTACCGACAACGCGAACGCCTATTTCAGCGATCCGGCGTTGAAGGATTTTGCCGCGGGCCTTGCGCCGCTCGGCGCGCCGAGCTCGTTTGTACAGGTCCACCAGGGTTTGCGCGGCGGCATGACGCTGCGGGTCTATATAATTCAATTTGCGTGGAAAACGCTCCGCGCCTGGACATACGAAATGCCGGACGGAAAGCTCGAACAATATCAGATAGCTCCGCAGAATTGATCAAAGCGAATGGATCTTCTTCACGATTCGCTTGAGCTGATCGAGCAGTATATGGCAGCCTACGGGTATTGGGTCGTGTTTTTCGGTGTGATGCTGGAGAATGCGGGGCTGCCGATCCCGGGGGAGACGATCTTGCTCGTTGCGGGATATTTTGCATCGGCGGGCCACTTTAACATTTTTCTGGTCATGTTAGTCGCGTGCGTCGGAGCCGTGCTCGGCGACAACGCGGGATTCGCGATCGGGCATCATTACGGCCGGGGAATAATGCTGAAGTTCGGCAGATTCGTTTTTCTCACACCGCAGCGTCTCGAGCATCTCGAAAACTACTTCAAAAGCCACGGGAATAAGACCGTGTTCGTAGCGCGGTTTATTACGGGACTGCGCGTATTTGCCGCGGTGCTCGCGGGAGCCTCCGGCATGCGGTGGCGAGTTTTCTTGATCTATAACGTCGCCGGAGCGATCGTCTGGTCGATCGTTATTACCACGTTAGGTTATTTGTTCGGTGAAAGCCTGCCGCTTCTTATCAAATGGGTCGGGCGAAGCGGGACGGTTCTGCTTGTGGTGGGGTTGGTGGTTGGCATCATTGCGTGGCGGATCTACCGCCACAGGACGAGCGAGATCTAAGAAGATCCGCGCGATGCAAAAAAGCATCGTTTCAAGCGTCCAGCAATTAAATCGTCTTGCTCGGAGAACCGATTGCTATGTTCGACGGTATTCTAGTCATCCTTGATTATATATTTCCGGTTTATATCATTAGGCGCGAAGAGGTGCTCGTGATAGAAGACCGGCGACCGACGCGAACGATGTTTTTCTCGATCGCCGGTTTACTCGCGATCGTCGCATTCGGGATCTGGGGTTGGTTTTCGCATAGGGTAGTACTCGACACTTTCACCTTTACCCTCTTTGGCGGGGCTGTTGCCGTGGCCTTGTTCTTTTGTATTCGCGGCAACTTTCGCGAAACTTACATTTTTGACAAATCAAAGGACACGTATTTCTTTACACGCCAGAGCGTTTTCAAAAAGGATGTAATTCAGGGAAGCGCAAGCCAGTTTCGAGCTGTCGAAGTGATCGATAAGGTCACTTATACAGACGACGACGAAGTCCACACATTCCATGCAGCTCTCCTTCAGCAGCCGGGCCTGCTGCTTGGGACCGACGAGACCGTGATCCTGCGCGAAAGCGCTCCGATCTATAACCGACGCCAGACCGAGGAACGCATTGCCAGGGTGCTCTCAAGCTTTCTCGATGTCACAAACGTTGGCCAGGTCGAGGACTAGAGAAGGTCGCTCTTCGATCAGGCAGTCGCTAAACTAACCTCCTCTTTGGCCCCCCTCGCGATCACCTGTTCGGCAAACCGCTCCATTTCTTCAAACTGCGGACTGCATTGCAGCAGCAGCAGGTCGACCCCGGCTTTAGAGAATTTGTCGATCTGTTCTGCAACCTGTTCGGGCGTTCCAGTAAGGCCGGATCGAAGGCCGCGATTAGAGACGGAATAGTCTTCGAGTGACACTTGCTGTTCGAGTTTTGTATTCGACAGCCAATCCTGGTAATTAGCGTAACCGGCCGCGGACTGGTTTACGTTGGTGATCCGCTCGATCTCTTTTTTAACTCCGGCGTCGCTGTCCCGGACGATCGTATATCCGGCGACACCGTAAGTCATCGGCGGCAGGCCGAGAGAGTCACGTCGTCTTGCCATGTCGTCTATTTTTACTTTTACTTCATCCGGCGACCCGCCGTGCATGACGTAGGCGTCGCACTGCCGAACAATAGTGTCTTTGGCTTTCTCAGATTCGCCGCCGGCGTAGATCACGGGTTTTCTGGCCGGCTTGGGCTGCAACACGGTGTCGGCGACCCTGTAATATTTTCCCTCGATCGAAAAATGGTCATCCTTCCACATTCGGTCAACGACCTCAAGCCATTCGGACGTGCGTGCGTAGCGATCGTCATGCTCGTCAAACTGAACGCCGTATTTGCGGGCTTCTTCGGACCACCAGGACGAAACTACGTTTAGAGACACGCGCCCTCCGCCGCCGATTCGATCGATGTTTTCGGCTTGCTTCGCAAGCAAGGCGGGATTATGAAACGTCGGGCGAACGGCGACCATCAATTCGAGGCGTTCAGTAACGGCGGCAAGGGCGGCAGCGGTCGACCATGCATCAAGCGAAGGCGCATCGACGCCCTTGATGTCGTTGAGATTCAACTCGGCGATGAGCGTCAGATCGTAGCCGATCTGTTCGCTGCGTTGGGCTAGGCGTTTGACGTATTCCCAGCTCGCATCCATTCCTTCGTCTTCGACATTTCTCAGCCAGCCACCGAAGACCGGAAGCCAATAACCGTATCGCATCTGTTTATCTCCTTTTCGAGAAAGTCCACGAGTTTTTCGTGCGGGTCGAATCCGACGATATTGATCGCGTCGGCTACAAAATTTGATAGAGCATTAATGTCGTAAAAAAGCGGCTCTCCGGTCCGGTCATCGATCAGGTATTCAACACCGCCGAGGTCAAGTCCCGCCGCCGCCGCGATCCGTTCGACGGTCGCAATGATATCTGCTGGCGGTTCGAATTTCTCAAAACGCACTCCGTTCGCCGGACCGTCCACCACGCACACTTCCGCGTTGAGCTCCTGGTCTTCGATCAAGCAAGCCTCAGCGGGACAGAGGTTGAAATTTTCCCCGGACGTGTGGATCGTTAGGCCATAGAGAAACTTGCCGCCTAGCGTTTCGATCCGGTGAATACTGCCAGCTTTTTTAGGGACGAACTCCTGTGTCAGAGCGGTCGAATCCGGGCCGAGGTCGATAGCGCCGTCTCTAACAGCGTGCTTCAGCTCGTCGATCGAATTGAAAAGGACTATACCCGAACCGCGGCCGCCGATATTTGGCTTAAAGACAAGCGGAAAGCCGACCTCTCGGGCGGCGATGATCGCTTGCTCGGCAGAATTCACCACGATCGTTTTCGGGTAAGCTATCCCAAGCGAATCGAGCAACGATAGCTGCAATGCCTTAGATGTTTCGATCGCGAACGAGCGGGCACCATTTATGACCCGAGTGCCTTTTTGTTCGAGATGTTCGAGCAGATACCGCGTGTAAAAGATCGCGTTGCCATGACCGCGGTATGAGGCCGAAGCACTCATGCGGTTTAAAAATACAGCGAGATCCGCAGTCTGGCTTGGGTCAAAACGATGGTTTGCCGCGTCGATGGCCGCGTAGGGAATTCCCCGTCGATCGAGTTCCGCAAAAAGCGGCCGGAACCATTCCGGATGTTCGTAATAAATAGCTATCTCTTTACTGCTTGCCATTTGTTCTGGGAAAGAAAAAGACCGCCCCGGTTACGAGCGGTCTATTGCTAAGATCTTTATAATTCTTATTGCACGACGCCGCTCACTGTCCGCTGCAAACAGGGATAATACATACAGGAACACATGTAATAGCCGCACAACACTCCTTCGTCGGCGACCCGTTCAATCCTGTAAAGCGATGACATATTTCAACTTTAGCTAAATGCTTATTTTTTTGTCAAGCATAACTTCCGGCGAATTTCGCCTTGCGCGGCGCGCTCATCCGTGCTACATATTACGTAGCGATGATACTTTTTATTTAACATTATGACACTACCGCTTCCTGGAAATCCTGTCAGAGGCTCACGATCGGGGCAGCCGATCATGGCTCTATTTGACCTGCTTGGGCGAAGCTGGGCTATGGGCATTGTCTGGAATCTCAGCGAAGGCCCATACACCTTTCGTGAACTCCAGGAGAGGTGCGAGTCTGTTTCACCGACCACGCTTAATGTCCGGCTAAAGGAACTGACCGGTGCGAAGCTGATCAAGCGAACGATTGACGGCTATTGCCTGACAAAGCTCGGGAAGGAGCTTTTCGATCTGCTGAAGCCGCTCGGCAAATTCGCGAAAGGATGGTCAAAGAAGTTTTGAATTATGCTTGAGTTACGAAAGGTCCCGAAACCCAAAAAAGACGAGTACCCGCCTTACTCGCGCGTTTACATGGAGCTTCTCGAGGATGACGGGCTAATACTTCAGCATCTCCAGCATAATTTCACGGCGATAAAGAAATTCATTTACGCCCTCCCCGAGAAGAAGCTTTATTATCGCTACGCCGAAGACAAGTGGTCGATCAAGGAGATACTTGTCCACATTGTTGATGACGAGAGGGTCTTTGCGTATCGGGCGCTTCGATATGCGAGGTTCGACAAAACCGAACTGCCGGGATTCGAGCAGGATGATTACACGTTTTACTCGGACGCTAACGAGCGAAGCCTTGCGAGCATATTCGAAGAATACGAAGCGGTTCGTACCTCAACGATAGCGATGTTCAATGGTTTCCCTGACGAGGCATTTATGCGAAGCGGCAAGAGCACCGGCGGAATTAACAACCGCACGGTGCGTGCCCTTGCCTATCACATTGCGGGGCACGAACTCCGACATATCAAAATTATTAAAGAGCGATATCTCGATCTTTCAACCGAAGCAGGTGTGTTGCCTCCGTAACGACGAATCTTACTTCGCGGCTGCCTTGGCATTTGGCCTTGCGACCGCGTACATTTCGTTCGCTATCCGATCGCCCAAGCCATTTTGATAGAGGTCAAAGTGCGTTTTACCGTCGATATATTCGATCTTGGCGTCGCTGCCGAACTTCTTTAGCTCAGCATCAAGAAGGCGAACGGCTTCGTCGAGATGAAACGTGTCGGCGGTCCCGACAAAGATGTGGATCTTGCCTTTTAGTTTAGGCCCGAGCGTTTTCCAGTTGGTCCGAAGTAGAAGCGAGATATTGTATTTCTGCCACGCCTTTGCCACATCAGGATCCACGCGGCCGGTCTCGACATCGAAAAGCCGCATCGGTTGCCCGTCCGGGCCTTTGGGACTAAATACCGCGTTGAACGAAGCGAACTGCCCGCCGTAATATCCAAGCACATTCTCCTGCAGTGCATATTGCCGAACGGTCATGATCTGTTTTTCGTGATCGCGAACAAGGTTGTATTCCTTGCCGCTCGGATCCGCGTACGTATTGCCGGGCACTTCCGTCGTAAGGTCGGGCCCCGTGAATGAGCGGAAGTCAACCGGATCCGGCGAGGTCGACCATGTGCCGCCAAAGAAATCCGGGTGCGAGACCATGATCCACATCGTCGACCAACCGCCGGATGAATGGCCGGTCAAAAGACGGCCCGATGGTTTGGCATCCATGCGAAATTGCTTTTCGAGATACGGGATGAATTCTTTTTCGAGAGCTGTTCCCCACGGGCCGTTATTGGCAGAATCGGCCCAGACGTGATGGCCAAGCGAACAATGGGCCTCGAGATACACATTGATCATCTCTGGGCGCTTTCTATCAAGCATTTCCTTTTCACGGGCAGCCGCTCCGCGCAAGGCATTGATGTGCGAGCCGCCGTACCCGCTGACGTTGTAGACGGTCGGATATTTCTGACTAGATTTATCGTAGCTCGGCGGAAGGATCACGGTTGCTTCCATCTTGACCGGCTTTCCCCAAAATGCGGAAAGCATCGGACTGGTAAATTCGATCAGGCGGGCGTTGACTGGGACCACGATTTTTGGTTCTGGAATTACTTTCGAAAGGGTTAGCGATAAATCGTTCCCAGGCATCGAAACTTTTGATACGATGCTGTAAATATCGCCCGGTCCAGCCCCGTTATAGGTGTACGAATGATCGCGGTCGAGGAGCGCCATGATCTGATATTCACCCGCGGGTGCCGCAGAGAAGGAACTAGGAAAACTTAGAGCGTCAGCATCAATATCGATCGTCTTGGTTGAGGAGAGATTCGCGACCTCGGTCCCGCTGATCCAGACGGCGTTCGGGTCCATGAAGTTCGGCTCGAGCATCTCCTGCGGTTTGTCCGACTTGGTCATAAATATCAAAAGCCGGCCCGAAACGGGAGCAGTTCCCGCCGCCACCGACGCATCCAACGACACACGAACCTTTACCGTTGAGAATGCAGTGATAGAGCACGCGGCTAAAAGGCCGATCAATAGAACAGATCTTGAGGCGGAGAATATCGCTGCACAAGGGTTCATTTTCATTTTTTTATAAGAAAAACGTGATTTTAGCTTAACGAAAACGAAAGAATAGACGTAATCGCGGGCAAAGACAAATCCTCCCATTTTCCGTACCGAACCGGATGAAATATTTCTATTGCGTTTCATTGATGCAACGTTGTATAATAACAAGCATGAAGGGAAGGTTTGAATTAAGAGGGCAAAATTCGAAGGGAGCGAATTTTGAATTGCGGGTAGAAGTTAACCGCCTTGTAAAAACATGGTCGATACCGAAGGGGCCAACAATGGACCCGGCGGTTCAACGGAGGGCCATCGCATCGCCGGAAAGCCTCGACTTCGGTTCAACGCATATCTGCGATCGCGGTGAGTTTTCGTGCGTGCTGGATTTTGAACGCTCGTGGGAAAAAGGCTGGCTGGTGTTTACTTTGGACGGCGAGAAGCTCAAAGGACAGTTCATGCTCGAACGATCGGCTCGGAATTATTTTAATTGGTCGCTCTTCAAGCTGACCGACGTATACGCAAACGCAGAGATCGAGGTGGAGGAGGAACCGGACGATAGTTGGGCGACGCTACCATTGTTTGCGACAGCAGCTATGAAACGCGGATCCGCTCAGCTACGTTAGCCTCAACCGTTTTTCGGATCTCATGCAGATGTTCCAGCGAATCGGCCTCGAATCGCATCACCAGGATCGCTTGGGTATTCGACGCACGTACTAGTCCCCATCCGTGATCGAAAACGATCCTGGCGCCGTCAATAGTTATCACCTCGTTCGTTTTGGAAAAGATGTTGGCAACCTTTTCCACGACCGCGAATTTCACGTCGTCGGAGCAATCGACACGCAGTTCCGGAGTCGAAAATGTGGGCGGTAGGTCCTGCAGCAATTCTGAAAGCGTCGTTTCCGTTTTCGACAGAATTTCCAACAGCCGAGCTCCAGCATATGTCGCGTCATCAAAGCCGTAAAATCGGTCCGCAAAGAAAATGTGCCCGCTCATTTCTCCCGCGAGAGCGGCGCCTGTTTCCTTCATCTTTGCTTTGATAATGGAGTGGCCGGCCTTCCACATGATCG
>JBDTZW010000417.1:0-26338 GCA_040004905.1 Acidobacteriota bacterium | reverse complement strand
TGCTTGACGCGTTGACCGAGAGGCTTCAGCAGGTCCTTGACGTCCAGAAACTCGCGGTCTTCATCGAGGACGATTCGGCCCCCGGCGGTTACCGTGTCGCCAAGGCCATCGGCCTAACGGACAAGTTCAACGTACCAAGCGATTTCCGGCAAATGATCCGTCAGAAGGCTGCGGAAAAGGGCATCGTTCGGGCCGATGAATTCGACGTTCTTGATACAGACGTTCCGAACGGTGACGGGAATGGAAACGGAAATGGACACGCCCGCGCGATCGTTCGCCGTGAGCTTCATTATTTTGTTCCCTGCGTCGTCCGAAGCAGTATGGTCGCGGTGATCGGTTTGGGCCGTACACGTGATGGATCGCTGCTTTCGTCGGAAGACCTCGAGATCCTTCAGACGGTGTCAGGCTACATCGCGGTCGCAGTCGAGAACAGCAGCCTTTACGCACGGCAGCAGCAGTATACGGACGAATTGGCACTCCTAAAAGAATTCAACGAATCTATCGTGGAATCCGTCAATGTCGGGCTTCTTGCGGTGGACGAAGAGGGCCGCATAACGCGCTGCAACACGACGTTCGAAGAGCTGATGGGCCTCAGCCGAGAGCAGGTGGTCGGCAAGGTCGTCGAAGAAATATTCGACGAAACGTTTGCCCTTAATATCGAAAGCATTCTCGGCCGTTCTCGCTGGCACCTTACCGAGATCCGCAACGCATATAAAATGCATACGCGCGATTCGCATGGAAAATCACTGATCCTGAACGTCGCGGTTGCCCCGCTTCGTTCGGTGTCGCAACAGCAAACGGGCGCCATCATCGTTCTCGAAAATGTCTCGTCCCGCGTCAAGCTCGAAGAGACCCTGCAGCAAAGCGAAAAGCTATCGAGCATTGGCCTGCTTGCCGCCGGCGTTGCTCACGAGGTAAACACGCCGCTGACGGGTGTTTCGAGTTATACGCAAATGCTGATGGGAATGATCCCCGAGACGGATCCGAAGCACGCACTGCTCCAAAAAATGCAGCGGCAGACCGAGCGAGCGTCAAACATCGTCGGCAATCTACTCAACTTTTCGCGTACGGGAAACGCCGCCGAATTTAACGAGATCGACCTCAATAAGCTTCTCAACGACACGCTACAGCTTCTCGAAACACAGCTTCGCAAATCAAATATTGATATTGTCAAGAATTATTCGGAATCGCTGCCTGCTGTGCTTGGCAATGGCGGCAAGCTGCAGCAGGTATTTACGAATCTCGTCCTCAACGCACGCGACGCAAGCCCAGGCGGCGGCACGATCACCCTGACCTCGCGTATCGGCTACAAGGGCGATGTACTTATTGAGGTTTCTGACACGGGAGAAGGAATTCCGACGGAAAATTTAAAGAAGATATTTGATCCTTTCTTTACGACCAAAGGCGTTGGGAACGGTACCGGCCTCGGGTTAGCTGTCACCTACGGGATCGTGCAGGAGCATTCCGGCTCGATCGAGGCAATTGGCAACAACGGCTCCGCGGGTGCGACATTCCGCCTATCTTTCCCGCCTGCCAGCACCCAGCGTCAACGCGCCGTTAGCTAATTTAGGCTAACGCTGCCACCTTTAAACTCCTTAAAAAGTAAATAGCCGCCAGCAGGGCTGCCGCCATTATAGCGGACGCGGTCCAGTAGGTGACCTGAATCGAATGGTCATCGACCTGACCGATCGCGTTGTTGAGCAGAATGCCGCCAACTATCGGACCGATAGCACGCGCGAGACTGGCGCCCGACTGCATAACGCCGAGAGCCTTACCCTGCTCATGGTCAGCAGCGTTCTTTGACGCAAGACTAGTCAAACCAGGCGAGGCAATAGAATTCCCGACCGCAAATAATGCAATTCCGACCAGCAGCCCGACCAAACCGCCGTTTGTGGGTCCGACATAAGGCACGGCGAACAGGCTCGCCGTCAGCATAAGACAGCCGATAACAACGAGCTTGGCTTCGCCTAGCCACGCCGTCAGTTTTCCGATAAGGCCACCCTGAAAAATTGCCGACAAAATGCCGACCAACAAGAAAAGGTAACCGTTCTTCTCGGCGTCATAGCCAAACCGCTCAAGTGTGTAAAGCGAAAAGGTTGTCGTCATGATCGAGAAGCTGACGACCACCAAAAAATAGATGATCGTTACAGCCCGGAATGACGGATCGGAAAGTGAACGAAATAATTCGACAAAACGGTTCGCCCGCGACACAGGTGCTGGATTCTTTTTTAATGTTTCGGGCAGGAAAAAATAAAGAGCGATCGCATTCAGCAACGCAAGAATTCCCGCGACCCAAAATGGCACAGCGCTCCCGTATTTGCTCAGAATGCCGCCTAGGGCCGGTCCCAAAACAAACCCGATCCCGAACGCGGCGCCGATCAGGCCCATTCCCTTGGCTCGATTCTTTCTGCTCGTGACATCGGCTATGTACGCCTGAGCGGTGGAGATGTTGCCGCCGGTGATCCCGTCCAGTATCCGCCCGGCGAACAGCATCCAGAGCGTTGTCGCAAACCCCACGATAAAAAATCCGGCCGCGGTCCCGAGCAGGCTAAAGAACAAAACCGGGCGGCGTCCGTATTTATCCGAAACGCTTCCAAAGATCGGCGAGAAGATGAACTGCATCACGGAGAACGACGCGAAAAGAAGACCGAGCTGGAAAGGCGTAGCATTAAATGGCTCGACCGTTGCGTAAAACGGCAGGACGGGAATTACAATGCCGAAACCTATCAGATCGATCAGGATCGTGACAAAAATGATGGCTATCGGCTTGGTGAAAAATTTGCCTTTGTCGACCCGTATTTGATCTTCGGTCAGGTTCTCTGGCGTCATGTCTCTTTGCAAAAGCGGCGTCCGCTATTCTCTCACCGCTAAAGTATTGTAATATAGGCAGGAAATCCAACATTAACATCTCGACCGCAGTTTGCTAAAACTAATGCCAATGCGATTCATTTCGAAAGCTATTATTCCGTTGATCTTGACGATCACATTTTCTTTTATGTACAAGGAAACCCCGGCCCAGGAAAAGGGGGCCAAAGTTAACAAACCGGCCGCGGTAACTTTGCCGGACATTTCTTATTCGGTTTCGATGTCCAAGCCATGGACGCATCTGCTTGAGGTGGAAATGCACCTCAAATGGCCGCAGATGCCCGCACAGGCCGAACTGAAAATGCCGGTGTGGACGCCGGGAAGTTATCTGATCCGTGAATACGCGCGCCATGTGCAGGATTTTGTGGCTAAGAATTCGGGCGGCAAAGATCTTTCGTGGCGAAAAACCAATAAGAACACATGGCAGATCGATACAGTCGGCTCAAGTGAGATCGTTGCAACATATAGCGTATATGCAAACGAATTGACCGTAAGAACGAACGAACTCAATGACGAACATGCCTTTTGGAACAACGGGGCCCTCCTGATGTTTCCAAAAGACCAATTAAAAGCTCCTTCGATAATTCGGGTTAGGCCGTACGGAAACTGGAAGATTGCTACCGGCCTTCCACCCGTCACGGACCAGCCGAATACTTTTATTGCCCCGAACTTCGACACTCTTTACGATTCGCCTTTTGAGGTAAGCAATTTCAAAGAGGTGTCGTTCACCGTCGAGGGTAAACCGCATCGTATGGTCTTTTCAGGTGAAGGCAATTACGACCTCAAACAGATCACGATTGATGTCCCGAAGATAGTCGAGCAGGCGTACAAGATCTTTGGCGAACTGCCTTATGACAATTATACGTTCATCGTCAATCTTCGCGGCGGCGGAGGGCTTGAACATCTGAACTCGACGGCCTTGCAATTCGATAAATTCGGCTTCAAACCGGAAGGCTCGTATAATGGCTTTTTGGGCCTCGTAGCTCATGAATATTTTCATTGCTTTAACGTAAAGCGTATTCGCCCCGATGCTCTGGGCCCGTTCGATTACGAGAACGAGAACTACACGAAGCTTTTGTGGGTTGCCGAGGGCGGTACTGAATACTACTCCAGTGTGTTGCTTCGACGGGCAGGATTGATCACAGAAAAGGATTATTTGGGGAACGTCGCCCAACATATTCAAAGATTGCAAACGATGCCGGGACGGTTCGAAACCAGTCTTGAAGAAGCAAGTTTTGATGCGTGGATCAAGGGTTACAGGCCGGACGAAAATTCGGTAAACAATCAGATCTCTTATTACGAGAAAGGCGCGATCGTTAACATGATGCTTGATCTTACGATTCGCGAAGCATCGGGCGGATCTAAATCTCTCGATGATGTTCTCAGGTATCTGTATAGCGAGTTTTACAAGAAAAACCGGAATTATTCGCCGCAAGATTTCCAAAAAGCGAGCGAGTTGATGGCAGGACGTTCTCTCGACGAATTTTTCTCGAAGTATATACGGGGAGCTGTCGAACTCGACTACGGGCCGACAGTTAAAGGTATAGGATTGGATCTAAAGGCTGACGAAAGGTCTCAAACGCGGGGGTATGCCGGTTTCGATCTTTCGGAAAATGGAGGGACACTGAAAGTGGGGTCGGTTACTGCGGGGACTCCTGCATACGACCAAGGTATCAATGCAGGCGATCAGATCATTGCTGTCGACGGCTACCGAGCCAGCCAGTCATTCCTTCAGAATTATCTTGCTGAACGCAGGCCGGGCGATAAAATAAAGCTAACTCTTTTCCGCTTCGACAAGTTGCGTGATGTTGATTTTATACTCGGCAGCAATCCCCGAAAAGATTACAGTTTCGTACCAGTCAGTTCTCCATCCGATGAACAAAAGCGGCGTTACCGCGAATATCTGAACGCTGAATTAAATTGATCGAGATGTTTTTGAAATTACGCTGCTCATTGATCGTTTTAGCTCTAAGTATCTTTGCGGTAGCCTGCCAAAAAGATGATCGGATGCCGCAAGGAGCAGTTCCGTCTACATTGGCTGAAGTGTCTGCCGCGCGGCTTAACTTTCGATATGAGGCCGACGTCCCGGCTCCCGACCCTTCCGATTCAAAGATCGAGGAACGCAGTGCAGCCGTCCAGGCTGACTTTGACCAAACCCGCCCGCAGGAGGTTTTGGATAGGACACTGCCATCGCCGGACAAAAAACATTATGTCGCGGTTTATCATCGCCCTTCGGATGTCGGGTCTGAATTCCGGCTCGACATGTACACGAGCGACGGAAAACTTCTGCGAAAGATAACGCCTGACGCATTGGCGGTTCACTTTCCGGATACTATCGTCTGGGCCCCCGACTCGTCGACTGCCGCGTTTGTCGGGATGGTGCGGGCGAGCCAGGATGAATCAGGGTCGGTTCCGGTCGATCCGGCCATCACGCCGGAGAATTCCGCACCCGCGAACATAACGGAACCGACGAACGCAAACACCACTAATTCAAATACTGCGGCGGCTCCGGCTCCTCCGACTGGTGTGCTCGCCTTTCGCACAGAGCAGCTCTATACATGCGGCACGAGTGGCGAGAACACAAAACCGCTGACGCAGAACGAAGGCCTGATCTATTTTTATTACGCGTGGTCGCCGGACAGTTCGATGCTCGTCTCCCTCGCCTCAACCTCGCGTGAGTGGCAGATAATGCTAAGTTCGGCGGAACAAAAGGGCGAAAATTTCACACCCGCTGGGCGCCCTCGCGTGATCGAAAAAAATGGCCGTGAACGCAGGCTCGATGACGCCGCGACGACTGTCAGGCCCGTTTGGTCGCCCGACTCGGCCAAAGTATCCGACGCCTTCGGCAATCAGGTCCGGATCTACGACGCCGGCGGCATCAATCCGACACAGGCTGCCATTCCGCTTCGTAATCAGCTTTTGATCTCGTCACAAGCGTTTGACCGCGACCAACAGCGCAAACTTCAGCCTACGAACACCACTGCCGAAACAAATGCCGCGGTGAACGCGGCGCCGGAAGGCCAGCAGTCCGCGACCACTTTGCCGGACGAGAAAACTCTGGTTTCGTTCAATCCGATCGTCGAACTCGACTGGACGGCGGACAATATTCTTTTCTTCCGTACAGCGTATGTAAAACGCATGAAGAACGACGCCGACAGCGTAACCAGTTTTGCCCGCTGGCACCGACTGATCTTTAGCTATCAGCCTTAATAAGTATGGATTATAAAAGCATCGACGAAATCTATGCCGCGAACCTTTGTTTTAGAGAAACCCTCGGTAAGACGATAAGCGTGATTGCACTCAATGAGGCAAAGGTCCGTCCGGCGGACGAGAAATGGTCGATCGAGCAGATCGTTGAGCATATCTCGATCGTTGATGAAGGCATGTCGCGGATCTGCGGAAAGCTGCTCGCCGAGGCGCAGAAGGCGGGCCTTAAGGGCGGCGAAGTGGCGATCTCCGAGGTATTTCGCAATTACACGCAGAATGGCGAGGAAATAAAGCTCGAGGCTCCCGAACGAGTTGTGCCAACCGGCGAGCGGGGTGTCGACGACTCGCTGACTAAGCTGAACGAAAATCTGGCGGCGTACGAAAACTTACGGCCAATATTCCTCGAATTCGATGGGATAAATCCGAAATTCCCACACCCGTTCTTCGGGCCGCTTTCCGCGCAGGATTGGCTGGTCATGTCAGGAGAACACATGAAACGCCATACCCGGCAGATCGAAAAGATTTTGAATAAGATCAGGCAATAAAAAGCCCCGGCTGCGAGGAGGGGTTACAGCCGGGGTTAAATGAGTCCAAACAAATGCTTCACTCTAAATAAAGGTATATGAATGAAGCGTAGGATAAGATGCGGTTGATCGCCAAAGGTTTGCCTAAAAAAGGAAGAGCTTTTTTAAGCGCCTCCTTTTTTCTTTAACAGGAACATCTCCTGCCTGCCCGTATCTGCACGCCGCCACTTGAACTATCCGAATGACCAGACGCCGTTCGACGGACGAGATATCGCGATATCGGACTTACAGTCGCTGTCGTCGTCCTTCGCCGCGACTCTCCCCGGCCGGGGAGATGAATTCATTCTCAACCTTAATCTTATAGGCCGAAACCACAGCCGGTGCTTGATCCGCAAATTCCCGTTAAATAGGAAACCTTACATGCCAATTTTAGCCTTATTTGAGATATCGGCAAACCTTGCCGTGTGATAAGATTTCGTAGTCGAAGGTATAAGATTAGCTGACCGTTTCACGGTGGAGATCTATGGACAAGTTTTTGATTCGCGGCGGCCGGCCGCTGAGCGGCAAGATCGAGGTCAGCGGTGCCAAGAATTCGGCCCTACCGTGTTTGGCCGCAACGCTGCTGACGCCGGAAACCGTAATTTTGCATAACGTCCCTTACGTTAAGGACCTGATAACCCAGCGGCGGCTCCTGGAGGACCTGGGTGCAACGGTTCTGACACCGGAACTCCGAACACATAAGGTAAACGCCAAAAATATCGCGGTTTTTGAGGCTCCGTACGAGCTGGTCAAAACGATGCGCGCCAGCGTCTTGGCTCTCGGGCCGCTTCTCGCACGGTTTGGCCAGGCTAAAGTGAGCTTGCCCGGTGGGTGTGCGATCGGGACCCGGCCGATCGACCTGCATCTTAAGGCATTTGAGGAACTAGGCGCAACCGTTTCCCTTGAATCTGGTGACGTCGTCGCCCGCGCTCCAAAGGGCCGATTAAAGGGAACTGACCTCTCGTTCGAAAAGGTTACCGTCACCGGAACCGAGAACGTGATGATGGCCGCTGTCCTGGCGGAAGGCAAAACCACGATCCACAACGCGGCTATGGAGCCTGAGATAGAGGATCTGGCCGATCTGCTTAATAAGATGGGAGCCCGTGTAAAAGGCGCCGGAACATCGACGATCGAGATAGAAGGTGTTGAAGGCCTGGGCTCCGCCGAGCATACGATCATACCCGACCGTATTGAAACGGGCACGTTCATTGTCGCTGCCGCAATCACGAACGGCGAGATTGAAATTAAAAGCTGCCGACCCGACCATCTCGTCGCGGTGATCGAAAAACTCCGCCAAACCGGCGTAGAGATCGAGGAGCTAAATTCGACCACTCTTCACATCAAAGCCCCGGTTGCAGGCCTACGTTCGCGTGACGTTACGACAGAACCGCACCCGCTTTTCCCGACGGACATGCAGGCGCAGTACATGGCTTTGATGACGCAGGCCGAAGGTACTTCGACCATTACGGAAACTATTTTCGAGAATCGGTTCATGCACGCCGCTGAACTGATCCGGATGGGAGCCGACATCCACATTTCGGGCAATCAGGCGATCGTTCGCGGAAAAACGTCGCTCACCGGTGCCCGCATCATCGCGTCCGATCTTCGTGCTTCGGCGTCACTCGTACTAGCCGCTTTGTGCGCAAGCGGCGAAACCACTATCGACCGCGTTTATCACATCGACCGCGGATACGAGACCATCGTCAGGAAACTTCGCTCGGTTGGCGCCGAGATCGAACGCGTAAGCGAAAACATCGAAAACACGGCGGCCGCCGGCGACGCCCCTATTTGAGAATATTGGAATAAATGCGGTCGGCGAACGAATTTTAAATCCATCTACGATTCCTTTTCGAATCTGGTAGCGTCAAAGGAAACCTAAGTGGCAAAAAAACTCGAAAAAAAACATTTGCTCGCGATCCGGTGGTTTCACGGGATCAATTTCCCGATCCTTTTCCTGATGATCTGGAGCGGCATCCTCATCTATTGGGCAAATCCCGTGTTCAGCGTTAGGATCTTCGGCTACGAGCTTTTCCATTTCTTTCCCCAATCCTTCTATGGCTACCTAGGTATTCCGTTCCGTTTGGCTGAAGGCCTCAGCCTGCATTTCCTGTTCATGTGGTTCTTCACGATAAACGGGATCCTATATGTTTCGTACACCATCATTTCCGGTGAATGGCGGGCATTGCTGCCTGTTCCTGGATCGTTCAAACGTGCGATCCACGTAACGCTATACGATCTCGGCCTGCGAAAAGAATTGCCGCCGCAGGGGAAATATAACGACGCGCAGAGAATTGCGTATTCGTCCGTGATCTTAATGGCGATTGGCTCGGTCGTCACGGGTTTTGCGATCTACAAGCCAACGCAATTGTCGTGGCTGACAAGCCTCTTGGGCGGTTACGAATGGGCTCGTTGGGAACATTTCTGGCTCATGGCCTCGTTCGTGATGTTCTTTGTCGTCCACATAGGTCAGGTGATCCGTGCAGGATGGAGCAATTTCCGGTCAATGATAACCGGGCGTGAGATCGTCAGTTCGAACGAAGCGCTGCCGACGGTAGAGCCGGTACCGGCCTTTGACGAAGGAGTTAACGCATGAGCGAAGTGGAAAAAAAGGACGAAATACTCCTCGAAAAGGTGCGCGGACTTAAAAGCGAGACGACCGATGTCGGCCGGGAAAATACCGCTGTTCTTCTTCGCGAAGCCAAACGCCTGTCGCCCTCGCTCGATGACGTCGAGGCAAAACGCCGGATGCGGGCTATGTCGCGGCGTGGATTCTTGATCGGCGGTGCGGCCGCGGTTTTCGGTTATCTGGGGTATAGCTGGCTCAAAGATCCAGAGAACGCCCACTTATTCGACAAGGCGTTTAAAGTGAACGAGAACTTTAGCCAGGACTATTTCAGCGCCCGGCATCTGGCTCCAGAATTTCCCCGGTCGATGGCCGCGGAGCCTCGATATAACGGGGATGTGGGCTTGACCGGCGAGTTCGACCCTCCGGGTTGGCGACTTCAAGTTGCCGGCCTCGCTTCGCCGCAAAGCTTCCGCCAATATACCGCCGATCTGAACAATGTCGCTACCAATGAATCACCACTTCCCGGCGTTTTGCTCACGCTCGATGACTTAAAAATGCTGCCTCGTGTGGAGATGACCACGGAGCTGAAGTGTATTGAAGGTTGGAGCATCATCGTAAATTGGGGCGGCGTTCGCTTTTCCGATTTCGCCGCTGCCTTCAAGCCACTTGCCACGGATTACGTCAGCCTGAAAACCCCCGATAATGCTTATTATGTTGGGTGGGATATGCCGAGTATCATGCATCCTCAAACCCTGCTGGCTTACGAAATGAACGGCGCCCCACTTACTCCACAGCACGGAGCTCCGCTGCGGATAGTGACCACCGTAAAGTACGGCATCAAGCAAATTAAGCGGATAGGACGAATCGAATTTACAAATACCAGGCCTGCGGATTTTTGGGCCGAACGCGGTTACGACTGGTATTCTGGCCACTAAAGATCTGCCTACAACTGAAACTTCTGCTTCCCGAAGACGTTTAACAATCGGCGCCATTTGTGATGTAATTTAGGGATTCAGGACCTATGAGCATCGATTGCCTCTTTTGCACAATAATTGCTGGTGACATCCCATCGGTGCTTGTCCATGAGGACGAGCTATGCGTGGCGTTCAGTGACATCAGCCCGCAGGCACCGACTCATATGCTTATTGTGCCGCGCGAACATTTCGACTCATTGGACACAGCGGACGAGGCGAAAAAAGAAGTTTTGGGTCACCTACTGTTGACGGCCGCAGACATAGCCCGCAAGAAAGGAATCGCCACCGACGGTTATCGCGTCGTGATCAATACAAATGCCGATGGCGGCCAGACCGTGTTCCATCTGCACGTGCATCTTCTCGGCGGGCGCCCATTTGTATTTCCGCCGGGCTGATCTCCTAAATTATCGAGCTATGACCAGGATCTTATTGTTTACGGCTTTCTTATGCGCCTTTCTTTGTGGCGGCATTTCCTGCTCTCGGACAGGAGCGGGCGGTGATCCGTCGAACGCCAATTCCGCACCTCAGCAAGCTCAATATCCCGACGCGAGTTCGGCATTGTCTGAAGGCAACCGCTTGCTAGATTTGAACATGACCGAGCAGGCAATTGACGCATATAAACAGGCGGTCAATTTCGATCCAGACCTCGCCGAAGCATATTTCAAGCTGGGCATTGCGTATGCGCTTGTCGAAGCTGAGCAGAAAGGCAAGCTTTCCGCCGACCCGCAGCTTCCCGGTGAGCAGACGAAAAAAGAGCCCAAGACCAAATCCGAAAAGGCTTTTGAGCACGCGATCGAGTCCTATAAGAAATGGATCGCAGCCAATCCGAACGATGATGTCGCCCAATTCAATCTCGCCCGCTCCTACAATAAGCTCAATCAGGATACTGAGGCTGAAAAGGCCTTTCGCCAGGCGGTTAAATTAAAGCCCGACGACGGCGAATATCAAACGCAGTTGGGTGCGATCCTGATCAAGCTCGCCAAATACCGCGAGGCCATCGATCCACTCAAAATCGCTCTCGACCTCGATCCGGACAATTCCGAAGCGCAGGAACTTCTTGACGACGCCGAAGCCGGCCGTGCCCGGATCGACTATGTTCCATCAAAGAATGACAATCGCTCTGCAAACTCTAACTCGAATGCAAATGTTAATGGGTCCAACACTAATTCAGGATCGAAATCCGAAGTCCCTGCAAATAGGCCCGCGGCGAACGATAAGAAAAATCCGCCGGAAGCGAAACCGAAGGTGACCAGAACGCCGGCGCCCGGTGAGCACTAACAGCGACCCACCAAATCCGTTCGGTGATTCCAAACAACACACCGAGGAGCCACATTGTATCAACTTGACATTCCCGCCCCTAAACCGCAAATTAGTGATTTAGTGGCTGCCCCAATGAAAATCGAGCTTGATACCCCGCAAACACTTTCGCTCGACCGCAAGACGAAAATGCACGAGGCGCGAGAGGCGATCATTGACCGCCTCGCCCGAGACCTCCCGACAAACATCGATCTTGAACGGTTCCTTACCGTCGTCGTCTCCGAACTGGGGCGAATGCTTCAGGCCGACCGCTGCGACCTTTTGCAGCTTACGGGTGACAAGGAATTGAGCATCAGCCACGAATGGCGTCGCGACAAATCGATCCCGTCGAGTCTAGGTACTGCCATTCCCGTCGATGCGCAAAAGATCGCCGAGCGGATCGATATCACCAAACCGATCCGGATAAACGACACAGCCAAGTCAAAGGACGCGACACTTAAATTCTTTACCAAGGCTCTCGAAACGCGTTCGCTTCTGATAATTCCGATCATGATCAAGGAAAGCGTTCTAGGGTTGATCGGACTTCATGACACGCATTCGCCCCGCGAGTGGCTGGACGAAGAGGTCAGCTTTCTCGAATCGATCGCCCGGCAGCTTGCCGTAGGCTACCAATACACGCGTCTCTACGTCGCCCAGGAACAGGAAACGCGGCGGACCAATGCCCTGCTTGAGATCGCAAATGTTCTGAATTCCCATTCGGATTTCAAAGAGGTTTCAGCCGGCGTGCTCGAGCGTGCGATTGGACTGGTCGGGGCTGACTACGGAGCCCTAGGCGTTCTTGACGCAAGCGGCAAAAGGATCGCCCTCGCATCGCTCAAATCTGCCGAGGGAATTAAACTCGGCCGTCTGCTCCGCCTTATCGAAGACCACGGAAAATCGCTTGATATCGAACCTTTTCCCGCTCTCGGCGACATTATGCGCGATGGCAAGACTGTCCGCCTGGTCGATAAACAGCTGCCTTTCTCGCTTCGTCTGATCTTTAACACGCAGCTAAAGGGCAAGACCGCTCTTGTAACGCCCGTCAGAGTCGGCGGACAGGCATTCGGCCTACTCGGTTTTGTCTGGAGCACCGAGAGCTCTTTTGCCGAGCATGACGTGGCGCTTGTCGAGGGAATCGCCGACCAGATCGGAACCGCGCTTGAACGCGACCAGCTTTCGGCAGAGGTCATGCGCCTAAAGAGCGAGCTTCATCAACGCTATAGCGAGATCATCGGACAGGCCGAACCGCTTCGACGGGCCATCGAGCTTGGCGTCAATGTCGCCGGAACTAACACGACCGTTCTTATCCAGGGCGAATCGGGCACGGGAAAGGAATTGCTCGCAAATCTGATTCATTACAATTCGGGTCGCGCCGACAAGCCGCACATCAAAATAAACTGCGGAGCCATCCCCGAAACCCTGCTTGAATCCGAGCTGTTTGGCCACGAAAAAGGAGCTTTTACTGACGCCCGGAGCCAGCGGATGGGCCGATTTGAAGAAGCGAACGGCGGGACTCTTTTCCTTGACGAAATCGGCGAGATGTCGCTACAGGCGCAGGTCCGGCTCCTGCGCGTACTGCAGGACGGTGAATTTACGCGGGTCGGCGGAAAGCAGGTCATCAAGTCTGATGTCCGAGTGATCGCCGCGACGAACATCGACCTCGAAAAAGCCGTGGAAAACGGAACGTTCCGAACCGATCTTTATTATCGGCTTTCGGTCTTTCCGATCAAGCTGCCGCCGCTTCGCGAAAGGCTCGAGGACATCCACCTTCTGGTTTTCCATTTTCTCGATCGTTACAAGGAAAAGACCGGCCGATTCATTTCCGGGATCTCGAAGGAGGCCATGCGGGCGCTCGTAAACTATTCGTGGCCGGGCAATGTTCGCGAGCTTGAGAACGCCATCGAACGTGCGGTTATCATCGCATCAGGTCGGCAGATAGAACTTGACGACCTGCCCGAGGCGATCAGTAAGAAAGCCTTCGAAGCCTTTGCTCAGGCTAGGCAGGAACGTGCCACAGCCGCCGGCGAGGGACGCTCGATCGGGATCGAGATTGAATTACCTGCCGCCATGGAGGAGATCGAGAAACAGGTGATCGAAGCAACGCTCGATTATGCGGAGGGAGATAAATCCCGGGCATCGCGTCTTTTAAATATAGGCCGAAAGACACTTTATAGGAAACTTGAGCAATATGAGAACGGTGCAAATTGAGCCGGGTTTGCTCAAATCATTCCGTTTTTTGTATCTTAGTACTGACGATAAAACGTAAATGACAGTTTCGGCTTCTCATGTCCAGCCTCTCGCGATTGATGTCTTGTGCAAAGATGACGCTCTTCTGGTTGCGCTTGCCGATGGCCGCGAGATCTCAGTTCCGCTCGAATGGTATCCGCGCCTCAGTAACGCGTCCGCCAAAGAACGCAAAAATTGGCAGCTGATCGGCGGCGGCTTGGGCATCCGCTGGGAAGCGATCGATGAGGATGTTTCTGTCGAAAGCATGCTCCGTCTTCGCTAGAATGGCTACGTTGTCATCCACCCAAATCCTCCTGCTATAATCTTCTTCGAGTCCTAAAAATTCACTTGATCCTTTATCTATGTCTTCTGTTGCTCGGGAATGGCTCGGTGTATTTCTTTTCGTTTTCTGCGTTATCGGCCTGACGATCGCGGAAGCGGTATGGCTTAGCCGTTCCTCATGGATGACGCTTGGCCGCGGGCTCTTGTTTGCCGCAGGCACGAACATTCTCGGATTCTGCATCGGACTTTTCACATCATTCGTAACTCTTGGGATCATGCTCGCGATGGCTTGGGACGGTTCGCTCAGCGAGGTTCCGGGGCACGATTCGACGCTGTGGTTCGCGATGGTCTCGGCCATTCTGATAACCCCCGTTCTGCTCATTGTTTTGAAGCGGCTCCTGTTGTGGTTTCTCAAGGTCCGCTCTGGTTCGCGGGCGTGGGCTTATTCTTTTGCGGTTTCGACTCTCGTATTCGTTCTGACGCTGGGCATTCCTTCGATCTATTTTTACTTCATTTTTTAGACGCACATGGATATCGTCGTCGGAACTGCAGGACATATCGACCACGGGAAGACCGCTCTCGTAAAAGCGCTCACGGGCATCGACCCAGACCGCCTGCCCGAAGAAAAACAGCGCGGCATCACGATCGATCTCGCGTTTGCCGACCTCACTCTCGGCGATGTTCATTTCGGTTTCGTCGACGTTCCCGGGCATGAACGCTTTGTAAAAAATATGCTTGCCGGAGCAAGCGGGATCGACGTCGTAATGCTGGTCGTCGCGGCTGACGAGGGCGTGATGCCGCAGACTCGCGAGCATTTCGACATCTGCCGGCTCCTCGACATATCGTCGGGGCTGATAGTTCTGACCAAAAAAGACTTGGTCGATGAAGAAACGCTCGACATCGCAAGCCTACAGATCGCGGAACTCGCAGCAGGTTCGTTTCTCGAAAATGCTCCGGTAATTCCCGCGAGCAGCCGCACGGGCGAGGGCCTTGACGAACTTCGCGATGCTCTAACAGCTTTGAGCAACAGTCTCCTTCGCCCAAACGACCGGTACATAACCCGTCTGCCGATCGATAGAAGCTTTTCGGTGAAAGGTTTTGGTGCGGTTGTAACCGGGACGCTCGCGTCGGGCTCGATCGCCGAAGCCGACGAACTCGAACTATTACCGGTCGGTAGAATCGTTCGCGTCCGCGGTCTGCAAACTCACGGCTCCTCGGTAAAACATGTGCACGCCGGCCAACGGACGGCCGTTAATCTCGGCGGCATAGATCGTAGCGACCTAGTCCGCGGAATGGTCCTTGCTGAAAAGAACGCTTTGCGGTCAACGCAGGTGATCGATGCAAAGATCGCGGTACTTCCCTCGGCGGCCCACTCCCTAATGTCGCGCCAGCGGGTCCGCGTTCATATCGGGACAGCGGAAATCCTGGCGCGGATCGCCGTTCTCGACGACACGGGCGAGATCAAGCCCGATCAGCAAGGCCTCGCCCAACTTCGTTTCGAATCACCCGCCATCGCTGTTCCCGGCGAACGATTTATCCTGCGCAGCTATTCCCCGCAAATGACGACCGCGGGCGGCACCGTGCTAGATGCGCGCCCTGGCCGACACAGGAAGAAAGATCTGCCGTCGGTACGATCGTTACTGGCATCGATCGAACGAGCATTGGGCGGTTCCGCCGAACTAATGAGGGTATTTGTCGAATCTTCTGGAGAAGTGGGGCTGATCAAGAGTGAACTTCAGGCACGCACTGGATTTCGAAGCCAAATTTTGGACGAGGAGCTCAAAGAAAATGTGGAAAAAAGATCCTTGATCGCCGCCGGCGATACATATCTCTCGAACACAAATTTCCGCATCCTAAAAGGAAACATTCTCGCAAAGGTCGAAACTCACCATTGCGACGAGCCGCTGTCGAAAGGCATTTCGCGGGAGACCTTACGCGAACAGCTTTTTGCTCACACGGGATTCGACGTGTTCAAGCACGTTCTTGCCGATCTCGAACGCGACGGCACGATCTTGGTCGAAAAGGACACGATTCGTCTCGCTGCTGCTACCCGGCAGATCTCCAGTGAAGATGAGATCGTGCGAGATCGATTGCGAAAAACTTATGCGGAGTCAGGACTCGAAGTGCCGCGGTTCGCGGATGCTCTGGCTGCGGCAACAAAAGATGCGAAAATTCGCCCTGAACACGCGCGAAAGCTTTTCCAATTGCTCCTCGACGCAGGTGAGATCGTAAAAGTAACAGATGAGTTCTTCTTTTCTCGAGCCGCGTTGAACAATGTGATCGAGAAACTGCATGATTTTGCCCGGAAAACTTCGGACGGCCTTATCGACGTTCCAAAATTCAAGGAGATAGCGGGCATTTCCCGCAAATACGCGATCCCGTTGCTCGAATATTTTGATCGTGAAAAGATCACGAGCCGAGCGCGCGACAAAAGGCTTATTCTCTAACCTGCGATGAAGGAATTCCTGACCGCAAAATGGCAAGACTTGATAATGGTGAACTATGAGGTCGACCCGTCGCTGCTCGCATCGCGCGTTCCCGCCGGCACCGAGCTTGACCTAAACGAAGGCCGCTGTTTCGTCAGCCTTGTCGGTTTTATGTTTCTCGACACACGCGTGCTCGGGTTTCTGGTCCCGTTTCACGTGAATTTCGAAGAAGTGAATTTACGATTCTACGTCCGACGCGAAACGCAAGACGAGGTCCGACGCGGCGTGGTCTTTATCAAGGAGATCGTTCCGAGATTTGCCATCGCGACAGTCGCCCGGACTCTGTACGGAGAGCCGTACGAGGCAATGAAAATGGGTCACGTTCGGACCGATTCGATCGTGGGCTATTCCTGGTCAAAGGGCGAAAATATAAATCGTCTGGAAGTGGAGATCGATTCAAATCTCGGCGTTCCAGACGAAGGTTCACACGGCAGCTTTATAATCGAACATTACTGGGGTTACACCCGACGCGACCAAAAACGCACCGACGAGTATAAGGTCGAACACCCGAAGTGGGAGCTTTTTTCCGTCAAGAATCCTTCGATCGAGGTTGATTTTAGAACAACGTATGGAGACGAGTTTGGGTTTTTACATGACGCCCAACCTCATTCTATTCTGCTGGCAAAAGGCTCAGAGGTAGCAGTGTATAAGGGTGTCATCCTATAAAAAGCTGAAATCCTTTCTTCTTTGCGTTCTTTGCGTTCTTTGCGTCTTTGCGGGAAACTTCCATAGATGATAATCGGCATCGTAGCCATCGCAAAAAACTTCGCCATCGGCAAGGACGGCAAACTGCCTTGGCATTATTCGGGCGACCTTAAATTCTTTAAAGAGACGACGAACGGAAATGCCGTCGCGATGGGTTCGAACACGTGGGCGTCGATCGGCAAACCGCTGCCCAACAGGCTGAATATCGTTCTCTCCCGATCATTAAACATCGAGACACAGCCGAATGTCGTAGTCGTGCACAGCAAAGACGAAGTGGCTGCGTTGACTAAATTCCTGAACTGCGATCTTTTCGTGATCGGCGGTGCGAAGACATTTAATGATTTCGCCGATGTGATCGAAAAATGGTTCGTCACCGAGGTGTCCGCGGATATTGAGGATGCCGACACCTTCATGCCAGCGAATTTCCTCAATGGTTTCGAGATCGTCGAAGAAAAGAAGCTTGACGATGACCTATCCTTAAAAATTCTGACCCGCCGTTAATTCTGATGTAGAATTGTTGCAAGAAGCAGACAAGGAGAAAGGCGATATGATGGGTGGACGATCTTGGGACGATTGGATCGAAGAATATGCTGAATCGCACATGCATCCGATCAATAAGCTGACACACAGTTTCGGCATTCCGATGATCGCTCTGTCGCTGCTGCTGATCCCAGTCTCGTTTTTTGTCGGCGGAACGTGGCGTATAGCCCTCGGATTGTTCGTAGCCGGCTGGGTACTCCAGTTCATCGGCCATTATTTCGAAGGCAAACCGCCTGAGTTTTTCAAAGATTACAGGTTTCTATTCGTCGGCCTTCGCTGGTGGTTCAAAAAAGTCGTCGGAGTAAAATGAGCTTCTGTCGAATGTTTGGCTAAAAGCGCTGTCAGCTAATTTTTCTTGAACAAAGATCTCGTTCTTGCACTAGACATAGGTACATCGAGCGTCCGCTCGGCCCTATATGATTGCGCCGGAAACGTCCTGACGCGAACGATGGTAAAGAATGAGCGCAGGCTCATTGCCACCGACGACGGCGGTGCCGAGATCGACGCCGACGAAGCTTTCGATCAAGTCGCCGCTGCTATCGATGATGTTCTGCATAAAGCGGAAAAGATCAAAGGCAACATAATCTGTGCGGCCGCGTCGTCGTTCTGGCACAGTCTGGTCGGCGTCGATTCGGGCCGTAAGCCGACTACCAAGGTGCTTGGCTGGGCCGACACACGCAGCCGCGGTCAGGCCGCTGTTCTTAGAAAAAAGTTTGACGAAACCGAGGTCCACGACCGAACGGGTGCACGTTTTCATTCGAGCTTCTGGCCGGCAAAATTGTCCTGGCTACGAAAGGATTTCCCCAAAATTTTTGACAGGACTGAGAAATGGTTATCACTTAGCGATTTTCTTGCGCTCAAGCTTTTCGGGTCGGCGGTAACCAGCGTTTCAATGGCGTCCGCAACCGGCATTTTCGATATCAGGAAGTGCGGATGGGACACTGCTCTTATCAAATTTCTACGACTCGAAATAAAAAATCTTCCCGAAATTCCCGCGACCGATTCTGCAATGTTTTCGCTCGCTCCGGCCTTCGCACACCGATGGCCGCGACTGAAAAATACACAATGGTTCCCAGCGATCGGTGACGGAGCCGCGAATAATATCGGCGCAGGCTGTGTCGCAAAGACAAAGGCAGCTCTAATGATCGGCACCTCCGGTGCTCTGCGAGTAGCGTTCAAGGGGGAGCCACCAAAACAGATCCCGCCCGGACTGTGGTGCTATCGCATCGACCGCAGCCGTCTGATCATGGGAGGAGCGTTGAGCGATGGCGGTGGACTATATCGCTGGCTGAAGGATAATTTAAGGCTCCTCGCCGACGACAACAAGACTGAGGGCGAGATCGCAAAACGTATTCCCGACGGGCATGGCCTGACCTTTCTTCCTTTTTTGGCCGGCGAGCGCAGCACCGGCTACCACGAGAACGCACACGGTGCGGTATTAGGACTTCATTCTTCGACTGATTCGATCGACATTGTCCAGGCCGCCCTGGAATCGGTTGCTTATCGTTTCGCGGAGATATTCGATCAGCTAAACGGCGTTGCGAGAATTCGCGAGATCATCGCCTCCGGCGGTGCCCTTCGCGAGTCGCCCGTCTGGACACAGATCATTGCCGACGTTCTTGGCCGTGAAATGTCGCTGCCCGACATCCGCGAAGCGTCTTCTCGCGGCGCGGTTTTGCTTGCACTAGAAACTCTGCAAAGAATATCCTCGATCGATTCGGTAAGGACGCCTAAGGGACGGCGATATAGGCCCCACGAAAAACGAAATAAAATTTACAGGATCGCGCGGCTCCGGCATCGGCTTCTTTACCAGGAACTTATGAAAGTGCAAAACTGAATCAATGGCTGATGCGAACGACTCACGATTTGCGACGCTCTGGCTGCGATTGGTGCGCTTGTATACATTTAATTTTCCAATAGACAAGGGAAAAGGAAGGATTTTCAAATTTGCCAAACGTTTTTGTCGGGAGCTCCCCGGCATTGCCTCGGTTCTGACACGTGATGGTCGACACATTCGCGTCGGGTTTCGAGATTGGTGCGACGACCTGATCTATTTTCTGGGCGATTATGAGGCCTTTTGTACAGAGATTATCCGCCAATATATTGCGAAAGACAGCGTATGCGTCGATGCGGGCGCCAATATTGGCTGGTTCACTACGCTTTTTCAGAGTGTCTGCGGCAAAGAAGGAGAGGTGCATGCTTTCGAACCGGTTCCAATGATGTTTGAAGAACTTGAAAAGAATGTGGCTTTGAATGCATATTCCGAAAACGTTTACTTGAACAATCTTGGCTTGGGCGATGAGATCGGGGACCATGAAATGTATCTATTCGCTGACGTCCCGAGTGGTCACTCATCTTTGTCGGTAGGGAACAACAGTATTTCGGCAACGTTTCGGGTTAAGATCATCACGCTAGATTCCTATATCTCAGAACGTGAGACGGGCGATATCGATCTCGTCAAGGTTGATATCGAGGGGGCCGAGCTGATGTTCTTAAAAGGTGCAGTAAGGCTTTTTGAACAGAAAACACCTCCTGTTATGCTTATGGAAATGGCAAGAGAAACGTGCAAAGCCTTCGGGAACAAGCCTAATGACTTGATCAAATTTATCTCGAGCAAAGCCGACTACGATTTCTTTTTGCTCGACGAGCGTCTCCAAAGGCTACGTCCCATTGAATGGTTTGATGAGGAAAGCCCTGGCGCAAATGTTTTGTGTGTTCCTAAAGGATTTTCTCCGCGTAAATAGTTAACAAAAGCAAATAATCTTAAATGAAAAGATCCAGCAAACCGAAAACCGACCTCGACCAGCTTTGCATTAACACAATTAGAACGCTATCGCTCGACGCCGTTGAAAACGCGAATTCGGGCCATCCGGGCTTGCCGCTTGGCATGGCTCCGGCAGCGTATGTCCTTTGGACCAAATTCCTGCGCCACAATCCGAAAAATCCTAAGTGGTTTGGGCGCGATCGTTTTCTGCTGTCGGCCGGCCATGGTTCGATGTTGCTTTACAGCCTGCTACACCTCACGGGCTACGATCTTTCGCTCGATGAGCTTAAGAATTTTCGGCAGCTTCATTCAAAAACTCCCGGACATCCTGAAAATATTCTGACTTCGGGTGTCGAGATCACAACCGGGCCGCTTGGACAGGGATTTGCCAATGGCGTGGGGATGGGCATCGCGCAAAAGCATCTGGCCGCGACGTTTAATAAACGCGGTTTTCCCGTTTCCGATAGCTACATCTACTGCATCTGTTCGGACGGCGACCTGATGGAAGGTGTCTCATACGAAGCCGCCTCGCTCGCCGGCCATTTGCAGCTCGATAACCTGATCTACCTGTATGACGACAATCAGATAACAATCGACGGCTCGACCGATCTTGCGTTTACTGAGGACCGCACAAAGCGTTTCGAGGCCGCCGGTTGGCACGTGTTGGAGGTTGCGGACGGCAATGATCTCAAGGCGATCGAGAATGCGGTCAAAGAAGCTCACAAGGTCAAGGGCAAACCAAAGCTTATCCGGATTCACACGATAATTGGCTTCGGAATGCCAAGACAAGGAACGTCAAAGGCACATTCCGATGCTCCTGGGGCTGAGGCGGTTAAAGAAACCAAACGCAATCTCGGGTGGCCCGAAAACAAGAGTTTCTACATTCCAAAGGAAGTCTCGACGCACTTTCGTAAAGCCGTCGCCGATGGAGCAAAACTCGAAAAAAATTGGAACGAGCTGGTCAAAAAATACGAAAAAACAAATGGCAAGCTCGGGACCGACTTCAAACAGATCCGAAGTGCTCAGTTACCAGAAAACTGGGAGTCTTTCTTGCCGACATTCGACGGAGTCGAGGCAAAGGCGACGCGTGCCTACAGCGGAGATGTGATAAACGGGATCGCCGTCGCAATTCCGGGTCTCATAGGCGGCTCAGCAGATCTCAAACCATCGAACAATACTTACATAAATTCATCTGCAGACATTCAACCCGGAGCCTACCAAAATCGCAACATCCATTACGGCATTCGCGAACACGCGATGGGCTCGGCGATGAATGGCATGTCGCTTTTCGGCAGCGTGATCCCATTTGGCGGAACGTTTCAGACGTTTTCCGATTACATGCGTCCGGCGATAAGGCTTGCGGCTTTGTCTCACGTTCAAGTGATCTACGTTTTTACGCACGATTCGATCGGTCTTGGCGAAGACGGGCCAACTCATCAATCGGTCGAGCACCTTGCGGCATTACGTACGATCCCGAATCTTGCCGTCATCCGCCCCTGTGATGCGCACGAGGTACGCGAGGCATGGCGGGCCGCTATTCTTCGACGGCACGCTCCAACGGTGCTTTCGCTTTCCCGGCAAAAGGTCGCTCTGATCGATCGCAAGAAAAATGCAAAGGCTGACGGTCTTCAGAAAGGTGCCTATGTGTTGGCCGAAGCAAAAGACGCAACCGGTAAAAATACGACACCGAAACTGATAATCATCGCCACCGGTTCCGAGGTCGGCCTCGCTATGCAGGCGCGTGAGCAACTCAACGCCGCCGGCACGGCAACCCGCGTGGTTTCGATGCCGTGCTGGAAATTCTTCGACGAGCAATCTCCGAAATATAAAGAGTCGGTATTGCCGTCAGCGGTAAAGGTACGCCTCGCTATCGAAGCCGGTGTTTCTCTCGGCTGGTCGAAATATGTCGGCGATTCCGGCGATACGCTCACCGTCGATAAATTCGGCGCCTCTGCCCCTGCCGAAGACGTTTTTCGCGATTATGGCTTCACCGTCGATAACGTCATCAAAAAGGCCAAGAACTTGCTTCGATAGGATGGATATCGAATCAGTCAAGACACCATCACTGCTTCTGGATCTCGAACGCGTCCGGCGAAACGCAGCCCGGATCAGTGAGATCGCGACGTCGAACGGTGTAAGACTTCGCCCTCACGTAAAAACGCACAAGTGTATCGAAGTCGCGCGGATCCAAACTGCCGGACATAACGGAGCGATAACCGTTTCAACGCTGGCTGAGGCAAACGCTTTCGCGGCTAACGGCTTTTTGGATATCACTTACGCCGTGCCGATCGAACGCGGTAAATTTGCCGAATCAATAGAAATATTGAATAGCGGCGTAAAGCTGAATTTGCTCACCGACGATGCCGCAACTGTCGCCGATCTCGACATCGCTGCAGGCAAAGCCGGTATAAAGTTCAACGTATTCCTAAAGATCGACTGCGGCACGCACCGCGTCGGCGTCGAACCGCAAACCTCTGAAGCCGTCACCATTCCGCGTGCGATCTCGGACGCCGCAAATCTAAAATTCGCAGGAATTCTTACTCACGCCGGGCATTCATACGACGTAAAAACGGTCGATGAGATCAAAGCCGTGGCTCGCCACGAGCGCGATGTGATGGTCGACCTTGCGGAAACCTTGCGTCGCGGCGGCATCGAGGTTCCGACCGTTAGCATCGGTTCAACCCCGACCATTAAGCACGTCGATCATCTCAACGGCATCGATGAAGTTCGGCCGGGCAACTACATTTTTTTCGACGCTTATCAGGCGACGCTCGGAAGCTGCCGTTTTGAGGACACGGCGTTGACGGTTCTCGCCGCGGTCGTTCATCGCGATCGTTCGCGAAAACGTCTCGTCGTCGATGCCGGAGGAATTGCCCTTTCAAAAGACCGTGGCCCCGCTCACATCGACCCCACATGCGGCTACGGGCACGTCCTTGATATCGAAGGAAACGAAACCGGAATGCGTGTCACATCACTCTCTCAGGAACACGGCGAGATAGGGTCGGACGATGATTCGCTGATCGACAAATTCCCCGTCGGCTCACGCTTGCGAATTCTCGCGAATCACTCATGCCTGACCGCCGCCCAGCACTCGCATTACAATGTTATCGAGAAAGGCGAGATCGTCGATCAGTGGAAAATATACGGCGGTTGGTAAAACCGATCGTTAATATTTACTCGCGGCCCCAAAGCGTCTTAGCTTTAGATTGTGAGGTTGTTTTCGAATCTTCAACTAATATTCTTCAACGGCATCCTCATCAATCTCAACTTCGGTACTATAAAGAGCGTCACGACCGTCTTTATGACAACCTGATGTCCAATATTCTTCCCGCGTCTCAACATCATAATAGTTAGACTTTAATCCTTGTCCTCTTAATGTTCTAAAAGACTGACCTCCATAGTCAAGGCGTTTTCCCTTTATCACGCACCGTAACCCAACCAATTCTCGCCGGTCCGCCAATATTTCCTCCTTTGTACTCGATCCGCATTACTCGCTTCATAACGCTCCAAGACGACTCTTGCGTCGTTATAGCTTCTTTGCAAACTTCTTTTTCACATTCTTGCTGATATACGTTGAAAGCCCAAGCCCGGAGACGGCAAGGCGTTTCATTTCTTCTACGTATTCTTCACCTGGCCGATCGTAGTTGTACAAGTATCTTCCGGCATATCGGAATTTGATCACGATCGACTTTTCGCGGATCTCGTAAGAATCAACTCCAGATTTACCACTTAAATTCTTATACCACGTCATCCCCTGATCACTCCGATTATCGAATTTTATCACGCCGTTCGCATTGAAATGATCCGGCCGAAATGATTATATCGAGCGGGGAGTTTACGATATGTCCAGAGAAGTCCTGCTCGAACAATTTACCGCCTGCTATGACGAAAACAATTGGTTTGTCTCGCTGAAAAGTGTGCTTGATGGTGTGACGGCCGATCAGGCTGCGTGGAAACCGGCGAATGTCGAGAATTCGATATGGGAATCAGTCAATCACATTATTTTCTGGAACGAGCGGTGGCTCCAGCGTTTTCGCGGAGAATTGAATGAGCCTCAGGACGTCGAGAATAAGAGCACGTTTCGCTCAAACGACATAGATTGGCAGGCGACGATCGCTAGGATGAATTCCGTGATGAACGAATGGCGTGAAAAGCTTGGGCTGATCGATGACGAGAAGCTCGATTCACCGGTCAACGAGCAGTATCAGGCTCCCTGGCGGTCGCCGCTCGCCCAGCAAAACATCCACAACGCCTACCACATCGGCCAGATCCTGCTGCTTAGAAAATTGCAAGGAAGCTGGGAGGCCGACAAAGGCGTTTCCTGAACTGCTATTTGAGTTCTCTTAATTTACCAGCAGCAAATAGGTAGCGAGCTTTTCCTGGTTTACTCGGGCAGCATGCCGGATCAGTTTTTCTTGGTTCCATGGTGTCAAGATTGATTCTTCCGCCAATTATTGACTTTAGTTCGACGCCGCGACCAGCATGTTCACCAACAACTTCTTTGGTTGCGTATCGAAAGCCTTTACCTGTGCCTAAAAAGACGGCGAGATATTGACGATAATTATTAGAACCGTTGAATCCTTCAAGGGTGTATAACACCGCAAGGTCTTTTTTCTTGTCACCATTAATATCGCCCTTAAGCACCTTACGAGCCTCTGGATATTCCTCGCCATTTTCTCTTCTAGCCTGCTGCGAAATAAATCTGTCGATAACCGCGGTTTCGCTTGACTGGGCAGGCACCTGCTCAAAACTGCCGATCGCCAAAATGGAAAAGGCTGACCCGATAACGCATTTGTTCATGAGCGAACCAAAACGATTTCTCATAGCTTCTCCTATCATTCAACATCTGCAAACAATTTCCGCTCTGCCTTTCTTAAACGATAGACGACGTCCTGCTCGGGTGGAGTTTTATCCCGATATAGGACGTTGGTATTGAAAACCATGATCGAGGCAGCACGTTTTTTCGGTTCGAAATCGATATAGCTGATGAAGCCATTCTGGTCGCCACCGTGGCCGAGATGCAGCGTTTGTACCCGTTGGTCGAGGAAAAATATCAGTCCGATATCTGTCGTAAAATCAGCGTTTCCGTTCGCGTCCACCTCGGCTTTTATCTGCGGTTTCCACATTTCCTCAAGTGACGACCGTTTCAAAACACCGTCGTAGACTTCCCTTTTCGAATCATCGCCGATCAGGAAATTCAGATACTTGATCATGTCCGGGATCGGCGAATTCAAGCCGCTGTTCGAAACGGTGATCCCTGTATTCGCGTCAAATCTCGCGGTCGCCCGCTTCCCGTTTTCGACGTAATATGAGGCCGAGCGGTATTTGAGCAAATGATATGGTGTCGCATCGAAATAGGCGTGATACATCTCAAGCGGTTTCAGGATGTTCTTGTCGATGTAAACCTCGTAATCGTCGCCCGACAGTTTTTCGATAATTTTCCCAAGAAAAATAATTCCCGGATTTGAGTAGCTGAATTTGCTTCCCGGCTTAAAAAGGATCTCCGTGTACGGCAGCATCGCTACAAGTTGCGAATACTCGGTAGGCTCAAACGGTTCCCAGTCCTTTGCCTGGTGCCACGGCCACGTCCCGTTTCTAAATCCCGCCGAGTGCGTCATCAAATGCCGGATAGTGATGTCGTCCATCGATCCGAACGGGTTATGAACTGACCGCAGTTCTGGCAGATATTTCGTCACGGGATCATCGAGTCTTAGCATCCCTCGATCGCGCAGCTGCATTATCGCGATCCCGGTAAACTGCTTTGTGTTCGAAGCCCAGTGATAGATCGTGTTTTCGTCGACCGGCTGGTTTTTTTCGAGATTCGCCGATCCATAATAATCGCTCGCGGCGGTCTTTCCGTCCTT
>JBDTZW010000462.1:0-2407 GCA_040004905.1 Acidobacteriota bacterium | reverse complement strand
TTCAAGGTGCTTGTGGCATGTTCTGTGATCGCTTCGCTTATTGTAACTTTCAGCCTATCGCACGAGGATAGAAATCTTTACGTATTTGGGCTGCCCGTTTTTAGTCTCGCGGTGGCGGTCATGCTCTTCTGGCTGGTTTCGACGAACGGGACGATCATACACAAGCTGCTTGAGAATTCGATCCTCCGTTGGATCGGGAACGTCTCGTACGCGCTCTACTTGTGGCATTACTTAATGTACGAATACGCAAAGAAAGAATTTGCCACGAGCGGCATTCAGATATTTGTGGGCGTAACGCTGGCGTTTGTATTGGCTGCAGTGTCGTATTATTGCGTTGAACAGCCATTCCTTCGGCTAAAGTCTCGCTTCCAGTCGAAGCCCACAGCGGCATAGCCTTGGTGACTCTCGCCAAAACGCGTTCGCTGTACCTCGCGCAGATCGAGAAATTCGTGCAAAATACAAGTATGGCAAAGGAAAATTCATTCGACATAGTTTCGAAAACTGACTACGCCGAGCTGACCAACGCGATACACCAGACCACCAAGGAAGTATCGCAGCGATTCGATTTTAAGGGCAGCAAAGCGACGGTCGAACTTCAGGACAAGGATCTGACGCTGTCCGCCGAAGATGAGACCAAGCTTCGCAATATGAACGATATTCTGCAGGGCAAACTCGTCAAACGCGGTATCTCGCTAAAGGCTCTCGATTACCAAAAGATCGAATCGGCCGCCGGCGGAACTGTTCGCCAGGCGGTCAAGGTACAGCAGGGAATCCCGATCGAGAAAGCGAAGGAAGTCGTGAAGTTCATCAAGGATTCAAAGGTCAAGGTCCAGGCCTCGATCCAGGGCGAAACCATCCGCGTCTCCGGCAAGGACCGCGACACCCTACAGGAAGTGATCGCTGCTTTGAAGGGAAAAGATTTCGGTATCGATATGACTTTTGATAATTACAGGAGTAATTGAAAATGACGCGAGATTTCAATGTTGTTATTGAGCAGGACGAAGACGGCGTTTTCGTAGCATCAGTTCCTGAACTTCCGGGATGCCACACGCAGGCGAATTCACTGGATATTTTGATGGAACGTATTCGCGAAGCAGTAGAACTCTATCGTGAGGTTAAGCTTTAAGGAGCGACTGACGTGAGATGAAAAGAAATCTCGTAATCATCCTTGTTTTTACCGTGACAATCCTTCAATGCGGCTGTTTCGGCTCGTACACGGTTGACGGTAAGTCCATGTTGCCTAGATTAAAGGACGGAGACATTGTTCTTACTACGGGTGATATTGAGAAAATGGATCGTGGTGACATTGTATTTTTTTATGATCCGATCAAGCCGGATTCTATTGATATTGCTCGCGTTGTCGGCTTACCAAACGAAACACTTGAGATCCCGGACGGTGATATTTATGTCAACGGAGAGAAGTTATCGGAAATATATGTCTCTCCGGAAAATAATGTAAATAAATTTAAATACGGGAAATTTGCCTTAGATGAACACTCCTATTTCTTATTAGGAGACAATCGCGATAACTCAAAGGACTCACGCTTCTACGGAGCCATTCAAAAAGGTCGAATTCTCCGTAAGTACACCCGAACATTTTGGAATCCAGGATGGTCAGATGAATAGTATTTAGAAATGCAAACGTTCGCTCTTCAAAAAGAAAAACTCCGTACCGATCTGGCAGCGAAGCAGATCTTCAATCTGATTAGCAGTGAGTTGACCCTCGTCGAGACTGAGTACGAGCGGCAGGCGAGTTCGAATATTCAGGTCATAAGTTACCTTGGCGATTATATTCGTTCGTCTGGCGGAAAGCGCGTGCGGCCGGCGTTGCTGATCTTGTCTAATTACACAGTCGGCGGGAACGGAGGCGACGAGAATGTTGTTCGGCTCGCGACCGTGATGGAGATGCTGCACACGGCGACACTTGTACACGACGACATTATTGATAACGCGGTGGTTCGACGAAGCCGTTCATCAGTAAATGCAAAGTTCGGAAATCAGACTGCCGTCCTGATGGGTGACTGGCTGTACATGTCCGCGTTTGAGACGAGCCTTCGCGAGCGTTCGCTTGAGATCCTCGATGTTCTGACGCGATTAACGCGAAAAATGACAGAAGGCGAGCTGATCCAGCTAACGATGCTGGGCAAACTCGATATCACCGAGACCGAATATTTCGAGATATTAAAGCGCAAGACCGCCTACCTATTCTCGGCCTGTTGTGAGATTGGCGGACTCCTTGGAGGAGTGAACATCGAGCAGCAGGCGGCGCTTCGCGAATACGGGATGAACCTCGGGATCGCCTTCCAATTGGCTGACGACGCTCTCGACCTCACAGGCTCAGATGAAAAACTGGGCAAAGCCTCGGGGGCCGACCTGATCGAAGGCAAGGTTACGCTCCCGCTTCTGC
>JBDTZW010000137.1:0-8050 GCA_040004905.1 Acidobacteriota bacterium | reverse complement strand
CTTCCTCGTTGCCCATTACCGGCAGCTTATATTGATCGATCAGGGCGTGTCCGAGTTCGTGCAGGAAAACGAAACGGACGGCATCGAACATCTTGTGGTAAGCAACATCGTCCGTGCTCCCTCCTGTCTTATATACCTGAAAGAAATGCTCCATCAGTTCGTAGCACACCGTCACCGAAACATCGCTCGGGTCGTAGAATGCGTTGATCTGATTACATTCCTTTGTTCGAAGCGTGATGTTTTGGGGCAGGATCAACGCCCGGTTCAAACCATCCGCGGCCTTTTCAAGCAGCCGCTCCTGCCGGACCTGCCGGTCGATCTCGGCGTATTTGGACGTAGTGACGTCTATGTGTTCGGCTACGAAGTCGCCTTCGTCCTTTTTCTTCCCCGGTTGATCGCCGGTCGGCGTGTCCTTGGTCGACGAATTGGAAGGCTTTTCCTGTCGTGAGTTCGACGGATCGGACGACGAATTTCGCGAATCCCTGTCCGGCTTGCACATGCAGGCGGTGATCAGGAAAAAGACACCTACAACGATCGAAAAATTGACCAGATTTTTGCGCATATCTCTCTTAGTTGGGATGAACTGTCTGGATTAGACAAGATTTGACGTGCCAATGTCAATTATTTGCCAAAAGAAAAGGCCGATAAATCTTAAATCTATCAGCCTTTTCCGGAAAAACATTTCAGGTCGGTCACTATTGCGACTTCTCGACGAGCCGCAGAAGCGTACGAATCGCAACGCCCGTGGGGCCTTTTGCCTGATGGGGCCTTGCTCCGTCAGCCCAGGCCGTACCGGCAATGTCCAGGTGTGCCCACTTTGCTTTATCGATGAATTCCTGAATAAATACGGCACCCATGATCGTTCCCGCCTTTCCGCGAGGGCCGATGTTCTTGATGTCGGCAATATCCGACCTGATCTGTTTGCTGTATTCCTTGCCGACCGGAAGCTGCCAGAAATTCTCGCCAGTTTCCTTGCCGCATGCAATGATCTCGTCAACGAGTCCCTGGTCATTGCCCATGATGCCAGTATTCACATCGCCGAGAGCGATGATCACGGCACCTGTCAGGGTAGCCATATCGACGATTCGTGTTGCTCCGTTCTTTTCGGCGTATGCAACCGCGTCGGCCAATACAAGTCGGCCTTCAGCATCGGTGTTCAGGATCTCTACGGTCTTACCGGTACTGGCTGTCACAACGTCCGCGGGCCGCGAGGCATTGCCGTCCGGCATATTCTCGACAGCCGCGATCACCCCCATAACGGGCACTGTCGGCTTCAAGAGGCCGATCGACCGCATTGTTCCGATCACAGTGGCGCCGCCGGACATGTCGTACTTCATCGCATCCATGCCTTCAGCAGGTTTGATCGAAATGCCGCCGGTATCAAAGGTGATTCCTTTTCCCACAAGAGCGAGCATTTCCCCGGTCGGGGCTGTGCTTTTTGCGGGAGTGTAAGTCAGGACAATAAGTTTGGCCGGCTGCGAAGAACCGAGAGATACGCTCAGCAGGGAACCCATGCCGAGCTTTTCCATCTTGGCTTCGTCGAGAACCTCGCACTTGATGCCGACCTCCTTGGCCATTTCCTGTGCACGGCGTGCCATTTCGGTTGGATGGAGAATATTCGGCGGCTCATTCGCCAGATCGCGCGTAAAATTGATCGATTCGCCAATGATTTTGCCTCGATCCAGTCCGGCTTTAATATCCGCAGCCTTTGCGCCATCGATGCAGACGGTCAGGCTGTTTACCGTCTTGTCGTTTCGATCTTTGGTCTTGTATTTATCAAGCTCGAATTGGCTCGTAATGAAGCCGGAGGCGGCATTTTGGGCGATCTCAACGGCATCCCCGTCAAAACGCGGTAGAAAAGCGAAATTCTTAAGCCCGCGCGAGCGAAGGTAACGTGTCGCGGTGCCGGAAACGCAGGCGACATCCGAGATCTTGTAGTCCGACTTGTCACCAACACCGATGAGCAGGAGCCGCGAGGCTTTGACCTTACCTTTTGGCGCGAAGCGGATAAGAGCGGTCTGCCCGGCGTCTCCCTTAAAACCCTCGGCCTTCATGAGCCCGGAGACGAGTCCCCCGGTGATCTTGTCAAGATCTTTGAGTGCGGCCGATGCGGCCTTTTCATTTTTGAATACCGGTAGGGCCAAAACGGCCGTGTTCGCTCCGGTGAAATTACCGTTGATTCCAGTGAGTTTCATCAACACCTCAAGCAAAAATATTTATTTATACAACCGAAAAACCTGTTATATCTATAACTTATCTCAACTTTTCTTTCAACTCCTGACGGGTTTCTTTATCGATCGCTTTACGCATCTCGGTCTCCCGTTTGTCGTAGAGTTTTTTACCCTTAGCGACCCCAACCTCGATCTTGATCCGACCGTTTTTCCAATAGATCCGCGTCACGACCAGCGTCATGCCTTTTTGAGTAGTTTCTTTTTCGAGCTTTTCGATCTCTTTTCGATGAAGCAGGAGTTTTCGCGAGCGTAAAGGCTCGTGATTGTTGATATTTCCGTGTGAATACGGCGAAATATGGGAATTAAGCAGCCAAACCTCGCCGTCCTTGATAGTGACATATGAATCCTTCAACTGGATCCGGCCAGCCATTATGCTCTTGACCTCAGTACCGAGCAACGCGACACCGGCCTCGAATTTATCGAGAATGTGATATTCGTGATAGGCCTGCCGGTTGTTTAATATTTCTTTGTCCTCGGACATAAACTTATATTCTGCCTACCATTGGGGGTTTACGGCAAGCTCGTCAGAGCTAAAGAGTTGACAGATTTAGGTTTCGCCACGTAAATTATTACATACGCTGGGAGATCGTCTAATGGTAGGACTGCAGTCTCTGGATCTGCCTATCGGGGTTCGAATCCCTGTCTCCCAGCCAATTTACTTCAACAGTCGCGGGCAGCCGACAACTTTTTTATGGACGAATGGTATGAAACCGAAGTCCGGGTCCGCTATGCCGAGACCGATCAGATGGGCATCGCCCATCACTCGAACTATCTAATATGGTTCGAATCGGCCCGGAGCGATTTCTGCCGCGCTCGAGGCTTTTCCTACAAGGACATGGAGGAAAAAGACAATGCTCTCCTTGTGGTCGCCGAAAGCTATTGCCGTTACAAATCACCTGCATTCTACGAAGATCTCCTAAAGGTCCGCACGCGCGTCGGAGAGATTAGAAGTCGTTCGCTGCGTTTTATTTACGAGATCTCCCGGCCGTCTGATAATGCCCTGATCGCCGAGGGTGAGACACTGCATCTTGTAACCGACGAGAATAAAAAGGTCCGCATTCTGCCGGAGATCTATCGCGCAAAATTGCTGTCAGACCCGCTGCCGGAAGTCAATGCTTTTCCCGCCAATCAAGCTCCGCACTAGATCGGAGAGTTTCGAACTTTACTAACTCAGACATCAACTTGAATCTTGGGGTGAGTGTCCTTAAACTCGAAGTATGCCGGGAGGATCACGAGCCGAGATCTATTTCATCACGGCGATGATGATATTGATCTTCGTCGTTTGTGGAGCCGCGATCTATTTCTTCTTTGTGACGTATAAAAAGGAGATGAGGGAAAAGGAAGAACGCATAGCAAAAAAGCGTGCCGATGCCGAGCCGCCTCCTGATTGAGATTCGTCGTATGTTATGCCGCACCCGAAGCTTTTGGACAGTTCGAAGACCGCCCTTGTCGTGATCGACATGCAGGAGGCGTTCCGATCCTCGATTCCAGATTTCGCTCAAATTGCCGGCTATATTTCGATCGCCATTAGGGGATGCGGGGTCCTGGGAATTCCTGTGATCGTGACCGAGCAATACCCCAAGGGCTTGGGAAGCACGGTGGAAGAGGTCCTCTTTGCCCTTCCCGACGATTGCAAGCCGATCGAGAAAACAGCCTTCAGTTCGTGCGAAGCATCTGCGTTCACCGACACCTTGGCCGCACTCGGAACGCAGCAGGTTGTGCTCTGCGGTATCGAAACGCACGTCTGTGTAAATCAAAGCGCACATGATCTGCTCGATAGCGGGTTCGATGTTCACTTGCTGACGGACTGTGTCGGATCGCGCTTCGAGCACGACAAAGTAGCAGGTCTCGCAAAGATGCAGAAGAGCGGCGTAGTTCCCTCCTCCGCGGAGATGATGCTCTTTGAGTTGATGCGGGACGCAAAGCACGAAAAGTTTAAGGAAATTCAGCAACTCGTAAAATAGACCGGCTCTAGTTGTTTATTCAAATGGATATTTTTTCCTCACTAAATCCCGAACAGATCGAGGCCGTTAAAACGACCGAAGGGCCCTTGCTCATTCTGGCGGGTGCGGGTTCGGGCAAGACGCGTGTCATAACCGTTCGCATCGCATATCTGATCTCCGAAAAGGAAGTTCAGCCGTACAATATTCTGGCTGTCACGTTTACCAATAAGGCGGCCGGAGAGATGCGGTCGCGCGTCGTGACTCTTCTTGAGGGCCAGAAATTGAGTTCCGCGCCTCTCATCGCGACTTTTCACAGCCTTTGCGTGCGACTGCTTCGGCAGGACATCGACAAACTCAACGAAGGCCTTACGAAATCGTTCACCATCTACGACACCGACGATTCGATGAAGGTGATCAAAGCTTGCGTCAAAGACCTCGGCCTCGACGAAAAACAGCTCGCCGCCCGATACGTTCTGTCCGCTATCAGCTCAGCCAAAAACCGCGGCGAAGATGTTGAGATGTTTGCCTCGCGAGTCGAATACACAGATGAAAAGCGGGCTTCGATCGCGAAGATTTTCAAGATGTATTCCCAACGCCTGGCAAACGCGAACGCTCTTGATTTTGACGACCTTTTGATCAAGACCGTAAAACTGCTGCGGGTGTCGCCCGAGACTCGGGAAAAATACAACAACCGGTACAAATACATTCTGGTCGACGAGTATCAGGACACCAACGCGCTTCAGTTCGCATTGATAAATTATCTCACTGAGAAGCAGCAGAACATCTGCGTAGTCGGTGACGACGCGCAGAGTATCTACGGTTTCCGGCAGGCGGACATTCGCAACATCCTCGAATTCGAACAGCATTTTCCGACGGCGAAGGTGATCTTTCTAGAGCAGAATTATCGTTCGACGCAGACGATCCTTGATGCGGCCGACTCGATAATCAAGAACAATATCAATCAGAAAAAAAAGAAGCTTTGGACGGCAAATCCGGGCGGCGAGAAGCTGTTTTATTTTCAGGCCTACAACGCTGATGCCGAAGCACGTTTTGTTGCGTCCAAGATCGAAGAGCATCAACGGCGGAGCACCAAAGACAAGATCGCGATCCTTTACCGAACCAATTCGCAATCCCGCGTTTTTGAAGAATCCCTTCGCCGCTTACGGATCGATTACAATATCGTCGGCGGATTTTCGTTTTATGATCGCGCCGAGGTCAAAGACGTGATCGCTTACCTCAAACTTGCATTAAATCCGCGCGACGACATCGCCCTGATGCGAGTAATAAACACCCCGACTCGGGGCCTCGGGAAGACATCGCTTGATGAACTGACGATGCGGGCGAACCAGCTTGGAGGCTCGTTATGGGAGGCTATCTCGATCTTGACGGATCGAGCGCATTCGGGTGAGGTGAATCTAACTACCCGAGCGAAGGACGCTCTGAAAAAATTCAAGCAGACCCTTGAGACACTTCAATCGTTTGCGAACGATTCCGTTCAAGGCCAGAAAACGGTGACTGAGGTCGTGATCGCGGCGATCGAAGACACTGGTTACGCCGGCGCTTTGCGGGGTGAAAGTTCAGACGAAGCGGAGTCGCGTCTCGAGAATTTAGAAGAGCTTGTAAATGCCGCTGCCGATTACGACAAACTTGAATCCGACGGACTTCGCGATTTTATCGATCATGCGGCGTTAACTTCAGACACGGACAAATTCGACCGAAACGCACCGGTCACAATGATGACGATCCACTCCGCTAAAGGGCTCGAGTTTCCGATCGTGTTCATTGTCGGGATGGAGGATGGGATCTTTCCGCATTCACGGTCCTCCAACGATCCGAAAGAGCTTGAAGAAGAGCGCAGACTTGCCTACGTGGCGATCACGCGGGCCGAAAATATATTGTATGTAACGCATTCGATGCGCCGCCGTGTTTATGGTGAAGAGATCGCTGCAGAGCCGTCGCAGTTTCTAAACGAGTTGCCGCTCGAGATGATCGAAGACCTGTCACACGGAGCGTCATGGCTTTCGTTTGCTAGAAGCTCTAACGTAAGAGCTAATCATGCCGCCGTGTCCGCTCTACGTGGTGAGGCGCGCCCCGAGAAGCCTAAGAATCTTTATACCGGCAAGACCTATAATAGTTCGGATGCGATCGCTGAATTCTTTAAAAAGAAGGAGATCGACCCGGCATCCGCTGACCGAAAGCTGCCTGCCGGCGATGACGTCGAAAAGGCGCCTAAAAGCCTCGACCGCTACAAAGAAAAGTCGCCTCTTTCGGCCTACGACCGACTAAAGGCGGCCTCGTCCAAACCTTCGGATGCCCAAAAGCGAGCAACGGCGAGCGAGGGATCGATCGTTCCGGGTTCGCACGTTATTCACGCTAAATACGGCCAGGGACTAGTTCTTCGAAAAGAAGGTGCGGGTGATAATATCAAGCTGACTGTGAGCTTTCCTGGATTTGGTCAAAAGAAGCTGATCGAGAAATTCGCAAATCTGCAAAAGGTCTAAGCTGAACACGTCTACCCGGTGAGGTTTACTCTGCGAAACTTATGAAAAATAAAGCTGCAATTCTTACGGTGGGTCTTATCATTCTAACGATGGTCCTCGGCTGCAGCCGGATAATTCCGAGTGGCTCGAAATCAACCGGAAATTCGCGCACGTCCGAAGACAACAAGACGCTCACGGACAAGGGGCTGGATGTGGCTCTGGGCGATGAAAAAACAGGAGTGCCTGAGTGCGATGACGTGGTCGAATTCTTTAACAGTGAGATCGACAAGGAAAATCCGGACGAAGATTTTGTGACCAAGGCAGTCAAAAAGACCTTTATCAATGCGTTCAAGTCGCAATTCAGAAAAGCTGTCGAGGACAGCAAATCCGACAAGGTCCAGCTTGCCAAAACCTGCAAGGATTTCAGGGCCAATCTTGAAAAATATAAGGCTGAGGAAGACAGCAAGAAATCCAGCAAATAGCCTGAGACGGGCGGTCTACTGATCGCCCGTCTCTTCCTTAGCCATCTTTTGCGTCCACTCGCTCCGCGGATAGCGCGATTTCAGGTAGTTGCCGATCTCATCGTGCAATTCGGTATTGTCTGCGCAGCCGTACTTAGACATGCCGTTGGCTTCGTAGCCGATAAACAGGCTTTCGGGAACCCTTCGGTCGAGCGGCGAACGTTTGGCCCAGGCGAGAACCTTCTCCCCAAGATATTTCGGAGCATTGCCGATCGCTTTCAGCTTTGCCTGTTCGGCTTTCACAGCCTCGACTTGAGCTGGAGTAAGAAAGGCTGGATCTGGAGATCGTTTTTTCGTGGCATCCGAGTCCGTCTGTTCCGATTCGGATTCATACGGAGCACACCACCAGAGATCATAGCTGTTAAAATAATTCCCCAGCTCTATCTCGCCGCCATCATAATCCTCACGGCTGCGGCCCATCCCATCCTGGATCTCGGGCGTGAATATTGGGTTCTTGAGAATAAAATACAGGATTGCGTTTTGCCGCCCGAGTTGGGTTTTGGCATTGGTTATTTGAGCTATTGATTCCCCAAATTCGGGATGGAATTTAACGAGTTCGGGAGCGATCCTCGCGGCACTAGCATAGTCTTCGAGCAAAACCGCACGCGTCCATATCGCCATCGCAAAACGCTCGCGAAGGTAATCCGGGATGGCCGGTGAACGCTCTACATCGATCAGGACGCTGACCGGAAAATGTTCGTTCATGATCAAGATCGTGTCCGAATCGAACATCTGCCGGTCCTGCCACAAAAGCTCGTTCTTGAAATGGTCCTCGACCTCCTGATCGTACTGCTCCCGCGTCTTGTTGTCACTATTTTTAGGGTCGTACCATTTCTTTTCTTCGTCGATAAATTGCTGGATCGTTCCGGACTCTC
>JBDTZW010000239.1:0-8055 GCA_040004905.1 Acidobacteriota bacterium | reverse complement strand
GATCGGAGGCAGAGCCTCCAGAGTTTTCAGGGGAAACGCTCGGAAGGGCAAGCCCTTCCGCTCATTCTGGCGGCAAGCCGCCGCAGAAGTTGAGATGAATCTTATGGAAGGGCAAGCCCCTCCAGCCAGTCATAAGAGCGGAAAGCCGCCATCGAAGGGCCTGATCGCTTCTAATAAAGCCTTTGCCTTTAAGAGAGATTCTTCATATTCAGACTCTGGATCGCTGTCTATGACGATACCGCCGCCGACGTTGAATACTGCTTTGTCGTCGCGAATGACCATCGTTCGGATGGCGACTGAAAGGTCCAGGCTCGGCGAGTTTGGAACATCGAATTTGGGACCCGGAATCGATATTCCGATCGCTCCCATCGACAATCCTCTCGAGTCGGGTTCTAGTTCGTCAATGATCCGCATTGTGCTGATCTTTGGGGCTCCGGTGATCGAGCCGCACGGGAAGAGGGCTTGTAGAGTTTCGGAGAATGTCGTATACGTTCGCAGCTTTCCGCTGATTGTCGAAACCAGGTGAAAGAGGGTCGGGTGCTCTTCCAGATCGCAGAGCTTTTCGACACGAACACTGCCGTATTTACAGACCCGTCCGAGATCGTTCCTTAGCAGATCGACGATCATCGTATTTTCGGCGATGTCTTTTTCACTACTTAGAAGCTCATTCTTTAGGGCTTCGTCTTCTGAAGCATTTGTTCCTCTCGGACGAGTTCCTTTGATCGGAGATGTCGTGATCGCATCGCCTTCAACACGAAAGAAACGCTCGGGCGAGGCCGATATGACGGTAGAATCCTTTCTCTGAATAAAAGCTGCGAACGGAGCCGGATTGTCACGGCGAAGGTTGTGAAATATGGCCTGCGGAAATGTTGCCGGAGACAGGCTAACCGTCAACCGCTGCGTGAGATTCGTTTGATACGTATCACCTCGACGAATGCGTTCCTTGATATCGTCGATCGAATCAAGATAGGTGTCATGGGTGAAATTGGAGGCAAAAGTTGCGTTCGGTGTTCCACCCTGGTCTCTCTCAAACGGGACGGAACGGAGCAATTTCTCGATGTCGTCAAACACACTAAGATCACCGATCAGATGCGTCTCGCCCGTGTCGTAATAGTGAACGATCAGAGCGTCGAACAAGGCCAAAAACACATCCGGCTCTTCCGTTGTTTCATGTCTCGAATGGATATGTTCCAGCTTAAGTCCGAGGTCATATGACAACGTAAATATAGCGGCCTTTTCACTCGAAAGCTTTTCATCAAGAAACGTCAATGTCTCGCTGGGATCGTCATTAGTGATCTCGTGAACTTCGGATGGACGGACTCCGGCGATAAGCAAATGCGAACCAAGATGTCCGACTCCGCAGCTATCCAAAATGCAAACCGGCTCGCTTTTTGATATTTCGAGAAGGCGGAGGATCAGCTCATCTGCGGAAAGGTTAAGGCGGTGCATTCTCTCGGATTCTATCACGATAGCCGATGACCGGAAATTTCACATCATCAGCCATTTACGGTAATATGTTGGCAATTCTCCTCTATAAATTATGCAATCCGACACGAACGATAAATACGCACTGGTCCGTGGACTCGGTTTGATCGCAGCAGTTTCGGTGATCATCGGCAACGTGATCGGCACCGGTGTTTTCCTGAAGGCGCGCGTTATGACGTGCAACGTGGGCACACCGTGGTGGGTGATCCTAGCTTGGGTCGCCGCGGGAATTCTTTCGCTCGCAGGAGCCTTGACCTATGCGGAATTGACCGCCATGAAACCGCAATCGGGCGGCGAGTACGTGTTTCTGCGGGACGCGTACGGCAGGGTATCGAGCTTTCTGTTCGGCTGGATGCAAATGCTGATCGCCAAGCCAGGTTCGCAGGCTGCGGCGAGTATGGCGTTCGCGATCGGGTTGAACGATTTTCTCGGGGACGGAGCCTTGTCGTCGGTCGTTTTCTTCAAAGGGGTTATACCTTTCCATTTCTATTTCAGAGGGATATTCGTCAATTTAGACTTGCCTCTGGAGGTCACGATGGTGCAAGTGACTGCATTGATGGTGATCGTCATCTTCACCACGCTAAATTGTGCGTCAGTGAGCGTAAGCGGTCAGATCGCGACCGTTCTCACAGGGGTTAAGATCGCTCTCATTTTGTTTGTGACCCTCGGTGCGTTCGTATGGGTAACGGGAGATTTCGGCCACTTTTCGCTGGCGAATTCAGGCGGCACCTGCGAAGGCGTTGCGGATTCGGTCCGGGTCGGAGCACCCGGTTATTCGTTTGCGGCAGGATTTGCGGCGGCGATGCTGGGGGCACTTTGGGGTTATGACGGCTGGAACAATCTGACGTTTGTGGCGGGCGAAGTAAAGAATCCCAATCGCAATATTCCGCTGGCGATCATCGGTAGCACGATCCTTGTGATCGTTCTTTATGTTCTGGCTCACATTGGCTATTTCTACGTTCTCGATCCGACGACGATTGCTTCGGTGTCCAAGAATTCTTCGGTCGGTAAAACTGTCGTTAGCCTTTTCTTTGGCGGAGGTATTCAGACGTTCGCAACGGGGATATGTGTTGCGTTGTTTACGTTCGGCTTGATGCTCTCTTCACTGGGAACGCTGCATACTTCTATCCTCGCCGGTGCGCGGGTGCCCTACGCGATGGCACAGGATGGATTGATGTTTCGGACGCTGGGCAAATTGTCCGTTACCGGTGTTCCGGTCCGATCGCTGATCGTTCAGGGAATCTGGGCTTGTATTCTGGCGCTTTCGGGTTCGTTCGATACGCTGACCGATTACGTGATCTTTGGTTCGTGGATATTTTACGCGTTAGTTACGTCGTCGATCTTCGTATTCAGGATCAAGCATCCGGATCTCGCAAGACCCTACAAAGCCTTCGGCTATCCGGTAATCCCGATACTGTTTTTACTGGTCGCCGGATGGCTTTTGATCACGACTCTGGTGTCGACACCGGCCCAATCTTTTATTGGAATTTTCATCATTATTCTGGGATTACCGGTCTATTACTACTTAACTAGAAGCAAAGCTGAGTCACCCGAAGCTTCCGTTTAGTTGAATGACAGTGATAGACCGCAGAATAGGCAAAGACCGTCGGCGGTATGCTAGGCATACCGTTCGGATAGATGTCGATTGGGAAAGCCCCGGAGCTAAACGTACCGCGAGGATCAGCGATGTGAGCCTCGCGGGCTGTTTTTTACTTAGTGCTGGGGAAGTCGACGACGGACAGATCGTCAAGGTTTTCTTTCCGCTGAACAATGGCAACCGGGCTCTTTTTTGGGGAAAGATCGTAAATCATGTGTTCGAAGTGGGATTTGCCGTGAAGTTTGTCGGATTGACCGATGTGCAGGATTCGCTGCTCAAGCGGATGGTAAACAATCTCGAAACGAAGGGAAACTAGACCTCAGGAATTCTCCGCCAGTTTAGCCAACGCCTCGGCCGCAACCTCGCGGTCGTCAAAGTGGAACTTCTCATTTCCTATTAGCTGATACGTCTCGTGGCCTTTGCCCGCAATGATCACCACGTCATTTTGACCGGCTTTTGAGATCGCAGTCGCAATAGCCGTCCGGCGGTCGGAAATGGTCAGGTATTCGGTGCCGGTCTTTTTCACTCCGATCTCGATCTCATCGATTATCTTTAACGGGTCCTCAGTTCTCGGATTGTCGGAAGTGATCATCACGAGATCGCTATGCTCGCCAGCGATCGTGCCCATCGGCTGACGTTTTGTCTTGTCTCGATCGCCGCCGCAGCCGAACACCGTTATTATCTTCCCGTCCGTTAGTTCACGTGCGGTCCTGAGAGTATTTAGCAACGCATCGTCGGTGTGTGCATAATCGACGACCACCGCAAAATCGCCCTCGTGTGGGACGCGTTCGAATCGTCCCGGAGCTCCGACGCATTTTTCCAATCCTTTCTTGATCGAATCCAGATCGTAACCTAATTCCAGAGCAGCAGCGGTCGCCGAAAGCATGTTATAAACGTGCGGCTTTCCGACCAGAGGGGAAATGATCTCAGCTTCGCCTTTCGGCGTCTTCAACGTGAACGAAGTTCCTTTGATCAGCGAGACGTGAAGATCGGTTGCCGTCAGGTCGGCATTTTCTGCGTTCGGCTGTTGCGAGCAGGTGACGACACGTTGATAGTCTGCCCTTAATTCATCGGCGAGCTTAGCTCCCCATTCGTCGTCAATATTGATCACACTCGACCCCGGCTTTTCTCCGAGCGTTCCGTCAAAAAGCTTTTTCTTGGCGTCAAAGTAATTCTCCATAGTGTGATGGTAGTCGAGGTGATCCCGCGTCAGATTCGTAAATATCGCGACCCTGAACCGCAGCCAGTCACACCGATGCAGATCGATCGCTTGCGACGAAGCTTCCATCGCAGCCATCGTGCAACCGGCGTCGACTGCATCGCGAAGAAATTTGTTTGTGTCGGATGCTTCGGGTGTTGTTCGGACCGCCTCTTCGCTTTTATTTCCGACCCGATATTCGACCGTGGTCAACATGGCGGGTTTCACTCCGGCGGCTTCTGCCAACGCGAAACAGAGATATGTTGTCGTCGTCTTTCCGTTCGTACCGGTCACACCGATCAGACCGAGGTCGTGCGAGGGATTTCCGTTGATCAGAGCGGCCGCTTTCGCCAACGCCTCGCGGGCATCTTTTACCTTGAGCCAGGCACCCTCAAAGTCCGCCGGTGGGTCGTATTCCGAAATGATCCCGGCAGCTCCGCGACGGATTACGTCTTCGACAAAACGGTGGCCGTCGAGAGTATGGCCTTTGATGGCTACAAACAGGGTTCCTTCGCGGACCTGGCGCGAATCGTGTGTTACACCTGTTACTTCGCATTCCGTGTAACTGTTAGGCGCAGCTCCTAGTTCGTCTGCGACCAAGCCCATATTTATTACGTTTATTGGCATTTCGGATCAATTCACAGGAATTATACGACAACGAAAAAAATTGCACGAACATCCGGGTTTGAATTTCGTAATAGCCTTTACGATGGAGGTTTCGCGATGAGCATTATCAAGATCATTCTCGCAATTCTCGGCCTTATTTTTGGCGTGATGCTGTTCTTCTGGCTGTTTGGCTTTGTCACCACGCTTCTTTGGTACGGTTTCTGGGTCGCATTGTTCGGAGCGGCCGGCTATGGCGTTTATAAGCTTTTCAGGAAGGCGGAGACCAAATATGTCGGCGACGGAGCGTCGACGGGATACCTCGACATTCCGGATACCAACATGTCTTGGGAAGAATACGACCGTAAGTATCTCAAGAAGTAGGCTCGACATTATTCGCCCGATTCGGTAGATTTTTAACTCAAGCCGAGGTGGCGAAATTGGCAGACGCACTAGACTTAGGATCTAGCGTCGAAAGACGTGCGAGTTCGAGTCTCGCCCTCGGCACCAAAAATCAGTTGTCAGGAGTCGGTGGTCAGTTGTCGGATAAGGCAGCGGCCGCCGCTTCTTTTTTTAACTCTTGGATTGCCCAATGAGGGCTAGTCACTCATTCGACTTTTTCCCGTCACTTAGCTATCCTTTTCAAAGCAAATGAAAACCGAGATCAAAGAAGTTTCTCCCACAGAAAAGGAGATAAAAATTGAGGTAGACGCAGCGTCGTTAAAGGACGCCTACGGCCGCGTCAGTCAGAAGTACGCGAAGGGCGTGAGCATCCCGGGATTTCGCAAGGGTTATGCACCGCTAGACGTGGTTCGCTTGCGGTTTAAAGAAGAGATCAAGAACGAGGTTCTGCAGCAGCTTTTGCCCGGAATGATCTCCGACGCGATCCTCGAACATAAGCTCCAGCCGCTAACCGAGCCGCACATTCATTTCGACGATCCGGACAAAATTAAGGTCAACGGCTCCGAGGCTCTTTCGCTCAGTGTTCACGTTGAGGTGATGCCGGAGATCCCGGAACCGAAATACAAAGGCATCGAGGTGACACGCCGAGTCAAACCTGTCGAGGACGGACAGATCGAGGACCTGATCGCCGAACGCCTTCAAAAAGAAGCTGCATTGATACCGATCGAAGGGCGAAAATCTGAGATCGGCGATACTGTTCTGGCTGATCTCGAAGGAACCTTTGACGATGCCCCGAACGGCGAAACGATCAAGGCGGACAACCTCGAAGTAAAGCTCGGCGACGAGATCATTGAAAAAGCATTCACCGAAAATCTGATCGGTGTGGCTGAGGACGAAGTGAAAGAATTCACCGTCGAATATCCCGCCGATTTTTCCGCCGAAGCACTTGCCGGAAAGACCGTTCATTACAACGCGAAGATCAAGTCAGTTGGCAGAATGGAAGTGCCTTTACTAAACGATGAATGGGCCAAAAGCCTAGACGAAGGTTATGAATCGCTTGGCGATCTGCGAAAGAAGCTTCGTACCGATCTCGAGACTTATGCCAAGTCCGACGCCGATGCCCGTCTGCGTAATAATGCCGTAGCTAAACTGATCGAAGAAAATGCATTCGAAGTTCCCAATGTTTTGATCGAAAATCAGGCTCGTAATTTACTGAATAACTTCGCTCAGGACCTGCAGGGACGGGGTGTCGATCTCAACAATGTTGAAACGAACTTCATTCAGATGGCGTTCGAACAGATGCGTAAGCAGGCCGAGCGTGACGTCCGCGGAGCGATGCTCCTCGATAAGATAGCCGTCGCCGAAAAGGTAGAGGTTGCCGACGGCGAAGTTGACGAAGAGATAGCCAAGATGGCCGAGTATTACCGGTCGACACCTGAACAGGTGAAGGAATCGGTCGAAAAGCAGAACGGCATCGACAACTTTCGCAATAACATTAAAACCCGCAAATCGATAGAGGCCTTGATCGACAAAGCGAAGATCAGCGAAGGTCCGTGGGTCGATGAGCACATAGGCGAGCCGAAGGCCGACACCGAGGAAGACGGCCAAAAGAAAACGGCCGCACCGAAGAAAAAAGCTAAGGCGGAATCAAAGGCCGCAGACGCGGAAGAGAAACCCGAGAAAAAGGAAACTAAGAAAAAAACCGCGAAAACAAAGGGATAATTGTTCTTTGAATTTGATCCGTGCTTTCATCCGAATTTTCGGAAGCGGTCCGAGACGCCGCGAACGGGTTTTGAATGCCCGGATCTTTTGTCTGGGAAGACGGGAAATATTACTGCTTGCATTTTGGAAAAAAAGCTGTACAATCAGTAGCCAAATTGGCAATAGCCTTTTTTTCAACAAGTTAGCTTCACTTAATTCACCAAATTCCTGAGGTATTTCATAACGAGATCCTGATCTTAAAGAGAGAAACACTATGGCTCTAGTTCCTATGGTAGTCGAACAGACTTCACGCGGCGAGCGCGCGTTCGACATCTACTCACGCTTGTTGAAAGACAGTATTATTTTTATCGGGACGCCGGTCGATGACCAGATCGCGAATCTGCTCGTCGCCCAGCTTCTATTTCTCGAAGCCGAAGATCCCGAACGCGATATCAATCTCTACATCAACAGTCCGGGCGGTTCGATCACAGCTGGCATGGCCATCTACGACACGATGCAGTTCATCAAAAATGATGTAACTACGATCTGCGTCGGACAGTGCGCTTCGATGGCAGCTTTGTTGTTATGTGCGGGAAGCCCCGGGAAGCGTTTCGCTCTTCCGCACGCACGAGTTCTTATTCATCAGCCGTCTGGCGGAGCATCAGGCCAGGCGACTGACGTCCGGATCATGGCCGAGGAGATCCTGCGAATGCGTGAAATGACATCCCGGATCATTGCGAACCATAGCGGCCAGTCGTTCGAACAGGTCGAACTAGACGTCGAACGCGACCGGATTCTGACGCCAGTCCAAGCGAAAGAATATGGATTGATAGACGAAGTCATCGAGCATAGGGAGAAGTAATTTAGGTTGGATGACGGATAAGATTTTATTTGGTCGTCGTACTTAGGAATCCGCGATCCAAAATCCAAAATCGAGATATGGCTCAATTTCGCAGACCGGAAGAATTGCTTTGCTGCTCGTTTTGCGGCAAGTCTCAGAATGATGTTCGTAAGCTGATCGCCGGACCCGGCGTTTATGTTTGCAACGAGTGCATCGATATATGCAATG
>JBDTZW010000240.1:0-8056 GCA_040004905.1 Acidobacteriota bacterium | reverse complement strand
CTTCTTCAAAGATTAACTTAGTTTATTTTAACCGGGGACTGCGGTTGAAACGCAGCCTTGTCCCAACCAGTTATTTTTGGAACATTGCACAATATAGAGAGGTCACGGGCGATAGTCAACCTAATAGTCGTCAAAAAAATCGCTTTTTTAAAGATTTATGCCTTTTTTTGAAGAAATCGGGCATTTTCGGCTAAAATGGCCTAAAAAGTAGCTCAAAAAGTCGGCGATTTATTCTCGTAAAGGGTTTGAGAATGTGGTAGATTCCAAGAATTATGGCTTCGATCACTTTTTATGGCGGCGTCGGGACAGTGACCGGTTCCAAGTATCTCTTGGAACATAGCGGCACACGGATCCTGGTTGATTGCGGGTTGTTTCAGGGCTTGAAGGAGAACCGCGCACGCAACTGGAACGACCCGCCGTTTGATCCTTCGGCGATCGATGCGGTGATCATCACGCACGCGCACATTGACCATACGGGCTATCTGCCTCGCCTCGTGAAGCTCGGTTTCAAGGGGCCGGTTTTTACGTCGGCGGCATCGGCAGATCTCATCAAGATCCTACTGCCGGACTCGGCTCGCCTGCAGGAGGAAGAAGCCGATTACCGTAACCGCCATGACCTGACGGTTCACACACCCGCTCTACCGCTTTATGGCGAGGACGACGCACGGGCGGCGATCCAATTGATCCAGCCCGTGCACAACGACGGCAAGGCGCTCGAGGTCGCGCGAGGCATTCGCGCCAGCTTTCGGGTGGCCGGGCACATCATGGGAGCGAGTCTCGTTTTAGTTGAATTAGACGGCACGCCGCCTACCCGATTCTTATTTTCCGGCGATCTCGGGCATTACGATCAACCTATCGTTAAAGACCCGGCACCGCCGCCGGATTGCGATTATTTGATGGTCGAATCTACTTATGGCAACCGGCTTCACGGCGACGTTTCGTCCGAGGACCAGATGGCGAAGATCATCAACGAAGCCGCCGCCCGGAGATCTCCGATCCTGATCCCGGCCTTCGCCGTGGGACGCACGCAGGAAGTTCTCTATATGATCCGCGAACTGGAAGAGAAGAAACGGATCCCGATCCTGCCCGTGATCGTCGACTCTCCCATGGCCGCCCAATCGACGCAGGTTTACAATCGTTGGCACGAGGAGCACGACGAAGAATACGCCTCACTTCTCGCACACAAACGGCACCCGCTACGGACGGCGTCGATGCAGACGGCCTCGTCGCGAGACGAATCGAAGCGGCTTAACGAAATGCACGGAGCTCGGATAATCCTTTCTGCGTCCGGCATGCTGACCGGCGGCCGTGTGCTGCATCACGCGATCCGTGTCCTGCCGAACGAGAATGCGACCGTCGTCTTTGTCGGCTACCAGGCCGCTGGAACTACCGGCCGCCGCGTTCAGGACGGCGAACGCGAAGTGCGAATAATGAAACACTGGATCCCGGTGAAATGCCACGTCGAAACCGTCGAGGGCTTTTCCGCCCACGCCGATTGGCAAGCTGTCTTGCGCTGGCTCGGCACCCTCCAGACCACGCCAAAAAAGGTCTTCACAACCCACGGCGAACCCGACGCAGCCGAAGCGATGGCCCAGCACATCCGCGACAAATTCGGCTGGAATGTCGAAGTCCCGCAATACGAGGAAACGGTCGAACTGAGTTGAAGTAATAGTGGCGTCGAGAGGAATTTATGGGGCCGGTCTCAAACAGAAAATATTTTATGCCCGATGAATATCTTGAATTTGAAAGATCGGGGTTCGACCGGCACGAATTCGTCGAAGGCGAGATATTCAGCATGGTCGCATCATCGTTTGAGCACACTGTTATTGCCTCGAATGTAAACGCCTCGTTAAGCTCTCAGTTGAAGGATCGCGACTGCGCAACGTCCTCTGCCGAACTCCGGCTCATATTCCCTCAGCGCTTGGGTTTTGTCTCAATTTCCACTAGCTTTAGCTAGTGGAAAAGGATGAGGTAATATTTTACGACCTCCGGGCGAACGTCGATAAAAAAAGGCTTAGCTGTCTCAACCGCGGCGAAGCGAACCGGTTGATCCGGCCTCGTCTTGGACAGGCTCATGCCATCTGATGACGCTGAACATTTTGAACATCCTGAACCCCTAAACATTGTGAACGTCTGAACAAACTGTACAACCTTATCCCATGAACAGACTGAACAGAGCAGACAACCCTTCGGACCGCCGACATGTTGTCTGACAAAATTGTTACGCAACTAAATATTGTGCTTGCGCAAACCCGAGGTTTTACATTAAATTACACTTAGAAAGAATGGAGGAAAAGGAGTTTTGCTCACAGGTCGCGTTTTACTGTTGAATTTTTCATACGAGCCGCTCGGCACGGTCGGCGTCGCCCGTTCGGTCTGCCTATGGTTCCGCGGCGCGGTGTTCGTCGAGGAAAACGACGGCGACAACGTCCTTCATTCCCCGTCGACGACGTTCCCGGTTCCTTCCGTGGTTCGTCTGCGTCATTACGTGCACGTCCGCCGCAACAATCGCGAGACGACGATGAAGCGTGCCCGGATCTACATCCGTGACCGCTACCGCTGCCAGTATTGCGGCGATCACAAACACGCCAAGGACCTGACATTAGATCATATTCTCCCACGTGCCCAAGGCGGCGAAAGCACACCGCACAATCTCGTTTCAGCCTGCGTGAAATGCAACCAGCGCAAAGGCAACCGGACGCCGGAACAGGCGCGCATGCCGCTGCTCACCTCGCAAAAGCTCTTGAGGCTTGGTCTTGACCACGTCCTGCTCTGTCACTACGCTGAATCTCGTCCGGAGTGGAAGAAATATCTTTTCATGGACGATTCGGATGAGATCGCCGCGCCAAGCATCGCCGCAGCCTAAGTATTGATGACCGTCCGTTTCGACGGATGGTCGTTGTGCACCCTTTCGTTCTTTCATCCCGCTTTCGATTACAATCAAAACGTGTCCAGGTCGCCGGCAACCCGCCGGAACGTATCCGTTTGTTTCTATGCTTAAACGTATCAAAAAATACGCCTACGAATTTCGGTTGTTCGCCCCGAATAATCTAGAAGCAACCCTTATCGCCGACTTTACTGATTGGAAAGCAATCTCCATGAAGAAAGGCGGTGACGGATATTTTCATCTCGTCCAAAAGCTTCCGGATGGCGTTTATCAGTACCGGTTCAACATCAGGTCGCGGAGTTGGTTCAATCAGGAAAACGAGTGGAAGACGATAACAGACCCCTACTCGACCAACGTCGATATCGAATCTGGAAATTCGATCCTTAAGATCAAAAACGGCGTAAAGGTCGTCGACGAATACGTGTGGAAATCGGATGCGACTCCGCTGCCGGTCAACAGCAAATTGGTTATCTATGAAATGCACGTGGGCGACTTTTCGGGCGGGGAGGAGGACGGCTATGCTCGTGGAAAATACACGGACGTGATCGCAAAACTGGACTACCTCGCCGATCTTGGCGTCAACGCCATCGAGCTGATGCCGCTAAAAACGTCGCCCGGTGATTTCAACTGGGGTTACTCGCCCGTGCATTACTTTTCACCCGAGCCGAGCTACGGTTCCACCGCCGAGTTGAAGGAGCTCATCGATAAGTGCCACAGCCTCGGGATCAGGGTGATCGTCGATGGTGTTTACAATCATTCGAGCACCGATACTGCATTGACGCAGATCGACCACGACTATTGGTTTCGCCGCGAGGGTAAAGACCCGGAACAAAACTGGGGACCGGAATTTGACTATGAATCTTTTGATCAAGAACGCGAGATCAATCCTGCATTTGAATTCATTGCTGATTCGATCCGGTTTTGGATCCTAGAATACCGCATCGACGGAATTCGCTTTGACGCCGCAAAACAGATCGATAACTTCGATGCTCTACGCGGTTTCGTTGAAAATGCGCGCAAGATGTCGGATATGAAGCCTTTCTTCACCGTCGCCGAATATATTCCGCCCTCGCCTGAGATCACAGAACCTGACGGCCCTGTCGAAAGCTGTTGGAATGATAATTTTATGTACGCGCTGATCGAGTGTCTCGGAGATAAGCGAACAGATCTCGAGAACCTGAAAAACGCGATCGATCCGCTTCGAATTGGATATAAGGGCGTGACGAGCATTACGAATTATCTCGCTAACCACGACCAGAACCGTCTTTTTCGAAAACTTGGCGAAAAAGGTATTTTGGACGCCGAACTATACACGCGCGCAAAGCTTGGTGCGTTGATCCTAATGACCTCGGTCGGAATTCCGATGATCTGGATGGGCGAGGAATTCGGCGAACATGTCCCGATGTCCGAGCAAAGCAACAAAATCAATTGGACGCTATTGGAGAACGACGCGAACAAGGACCTGTTCAACTACTACAAGGCGTTGATCCACCTTCGCACAACTAACGGAGCATTTCACTCCGTCAAGATCGATTTCTTTCACGAAAACGCCGATTCCGGTGTAATCTGTTTTAGTCGGCACGATGACGACGGAAATATTGTTGCTGTCGTCCTGAATCTCTCAGACATTGAATTGGAAAACTATGAGATCCCCAACTTCCCCATTGCCGGAGCATGCCGAGAATGGACAACAGGATATGAGGTTGAAACCAAGGATGGGGTACTGATCTCGGATCTTCCACGGCGGGAGGGATCTGTGTTTGTTACTGCATGACGTTTTGTCGTGCCAAATGGTGAAGCTATGAAACTTATCTTTCTTTATGGTCCGCCCGCTGTCGGAAAGCTGACAGTGGCGAATGAGATCGCGAGCCGGACTGGATTCAAGGTTTTTCACAATCACATGAGCGTCGACGCGATAGAGCCGGTGTTTTCGTTTGGCTCGCATTCGTTTAACAAACTGGTCGAAATGATCCGCGTAGAAACGGTCGCGGAAGCGGCACGAGAAAACGTCGATCTGGTCTACACATTCTGCTACGCTAAAGGCATCGATGAAAAGCACGTCGAACGGATCACGAAGGCAGTCGAGGACCACGGCGGGCAGATATTTTTTGTGCTGCTGACCGCGACCAAGGACGAACTGAAGCGGCGTGTGGTATTTGAGAATCGCCAGCGATACGGGAAAGCCAAGACCGTCGAGAAGATGGAATCGTTTTTCGAGACGTACGATCTATTCTCCGAAGTCCCGAACCGCGAGACATTTACGATAGAGAACACGATCGTCCAACCGGGCGATGCGGCGGGCCAAATAGTCGAACGGTTCAACCTGGCGTGATATATTATAAAAATATCGTGAAATAAAAGAGCCAGGGTTTCTATATAAGTTCGGCCGTAACCGAACGGCACGATAAAAGCGGTAGTTCGCATCGACTACCGCTTGTTTTTATTTATGTTGTTTGAAACGAACTATCTTCCGCCTTTGGCAGCCTTAGCTTTTTTTGCCTTTTTTGAAGGTTTCGATGCATTTACAGTGCCGATCTTTTTGCCGGCGCCACTGACTCCCGGGACCTCCTCCGTGAAGTAAAGGCTGTTGGTATTCTCGACGTTGTCCGGTTCGACCGCAAAAAGAAGATCAGACATGTCGTCGGCATGCTCCTCTTCTACCGCAAGGATCTCTTCCATCAAGCGTCGCGAGGTCGGATCTTGGCTGCCGAAGAAAGTGATCATTTCTTTGTAGCTTTGTATCGCAATGCGTTCCGCGACAAGGTTCTCACGGATCATGTCCTCGAGCGAGGTGCCTTCGATGTATTCCGAGTGACTGGCCGCCGATATTTTGGCTGGATTCATTTCCGGTTTGCCGCCGAGCTGTTTGATCCGCTCGGCAATTCGGTCAGCGTGGCCCTGTTCTTCGTTTGAATGCTGTAGGAATTCGGTCGCGGCTCCGTCTTTGTGAATGCCAGAGGCCATAAAGTAATGAAAACGGTAGCGCAAAACGCAAACGATCTCGGTTGCGAGAGCCTCATTCAACAACTTGACCGCTTGCTCTTTGTTTATTTTATAGTCCTGCGTGACCGCGCCATCCTGTATTTCACGACGGGCACGTTCGCGCAAAGTTTTTACGTCTGTCATTGAACTCATATTGAAGGCCTCCGCTTGATTCGAATTAGGTCTGTAAATCAATTCTATTGAATCGGATAAGAACTAGCAATTATGAAACGATATACTTCAGAAAAAGAGATCCTGGACGTTCTGCGGTCGTTTGAGAATGCTACTATCGCCCGCGAAGCGTGGGGACATCCCGAGCATCTGACGGTCGCCCTTTGCTACATTTCGCATCATGACTTCGAAACGGCCGCGGCAAAGATGCGGACCGGTATATTCAATCTTTTAGACGCGTTCACGATCGATCTGACCAAGGAAATGCCGTATCACGAAACCCTTACCATCTTCTGGATGCGGACAGTCAGTGATTTCAACGCGTCGAAAGGTGATACGTCTCTGGTAAACAAAGTGAACGAACTTGTCGCCAGCTACGATAAGAATTACCCACTGCGATTCTACAGCCGCGAATATTTGTTCTCGGACAAAGCGAGGGCAAAGTTCGTCGAGGGCGATCTAAACACCGCAAATTCGCAGATTTAGGTTCGCAAATCCATTTTCCGCGGGAGGTTTTTACTGTAAGATATTTGTTCGCGCTTAGTTACCTGACGGGCCCCGGCACTTTATGCTCAAGTTTTTCAACACATTATCGCGGCAAATAGAGGAGTTTCATCCGATCGAGGACAACAGGGTCCGAATGTATATGTGCGGGCCGACCGTTTGGAATTTTGCCCATATCGGTAATTTCCGAACCTTCATTTTCGGCGATATCCTTCGGCGTTACCTCAAATACAAGAGCTACGAATTGACGCATGTCTTTAATTTGACGGATGTTGACGACCGGATCATCAATGAATCGGCCAAACAAGGTATAAGTATTGACGAATTTACAGCGCCGTATATTCAATACTTTTGGGACGATTTCGACGCTCTCGGCAATGAGCGGCCGGACATCACCCCGCGAGCGACTCACCACGTCGCCGAGATGATCGACATTATTTCGAAGCTGCTCGAAAACGGGCATGCGTACGAGTCGGATGGTTCGATCTACTATCGCATCTCCGCGTTCCCCGAATACGGCAAGCTATCAAAGATCAAGTTCGAGGGCAACATCGCTGGCGGCAGTGAACGCGTAGATACCGACAAGTACGAAAAGGAAGACGCCCGCGATTTTGCACTTTGGAAGCTGGTCGGAGCTGACGAGTTGCCTGGCTGGGACGCTCCATTTGGCCGCGGCCGGCCCGGTTGGCATATCGAGTGTTCGGCGATGTCGATGAAATATCTCGGCGAAACTTTTGACCTGCACGCAGGCGGAATGGACCTGCAATTTCCGCATCACGAAAACGAGATCGCCCAGAGTGAAGGCTCCACAGGAAAGCTGTTTGCGAAATATTGGATTCACAGCGATTTCCTTAAGATCGACGACGTTACGATGTCGAAATCCAAGGGAAATTTCTTTACCTTTCGCGATCTCCGCGAACAAGGTTATTCACCGCTCGCGATCCGGTACTTGCTTCTGTCAGTTCCCTACCGCAAGCAATTGAATTTCACCTTCGAAGGGCTGCAAGGTGCGGAAAGCACAATCGAACGCCTGCTGAATTTCAGGCGGCTGGTTCGCGATGCCCGCGTGGAGAATGGATCCGATCCCGATGTGAAGTCCCGGGTGGATAATGCCCTGGCCGAGTTCGAAGCCTCGCTGGATGACGACTTTAACACCGCGAATGCTTTAGCTGCGATACATGACCTTGTTCGTGAAATAAACACCTTCGTCGCCGGCGATGGCCTGAAAGCCGATGACCAAAAAGCGGTTCTAGATGCTGTGGCGAAATTCGATTCGGTTCTGGGTATTTTCGGCGAGGAAAAAACCGAAATGCTCGACGCCGACATCGATGCTCTCATCGCCGAACGCCAGGAAGCTCGTCAACAGCGAACCTTTGCTCGGTCAGACGAGATCCGCGACCTCCTAGCCGAAAAAGGAATTATTCTCGAAGACACGAGAGACGGCGTCAGGTGGAAAAGAAAATAAGAATAATTAGATCGATGAGATTACCTGTTTCCTTTGACGACGTTTCT
>JBDTZW010000263.1:0-26415 GCA_040004905.1 Acidobacteriota bacterium | reverse complement strand
CGAACGGGTCCGCATACCTCATAGCACAGATCCAGGATATTACCGAGCGAAAGTCGCTGGAAGAAAAAGTTCAACGCGGCCAAAAGCTCGAGTCGATCGGGCAGCTTGCTGCCGGTATCGCCCACGAGATCAATACTCCGACGCAGTACGTCGGCGATAACGTCCGATTCCTAAAGGACAGTTTTGAGGATTTCATGTCGGTTTTTGAAAAGACCGCGCAAATGGTCGAGTTATGTAAATCGCAGAATATTTTGACGGAGTTTGTACCTGAGATAGAAGGCGTCATTGAACGCGCAGATGTCCAATATCTTTCGGAGGAAGTTCCAAAAGCATTTGATCAGGCCCTCGACGGCGTCGAGCGGATCAGAAAGATCGTCCAGTCGATGAAGGATTTTGCACATCCGGGCACGACTACTATGCAATTCACAGACCTTAACAAAGCGATCGAGAGTACCCTCACCGTCGCCAGCAACGAATGGAAATATATCGCCGACGTCGTTACCAATTACGATGAGACCTTGCCGCTTATTCCCTGTCTTGCCGGAGAATTCAATCAGGTCATTTTGAATATGATCGTCAATGCCGCTCATGCCATTTCAGATACGATCGGTGAGGGCAGCAACGAAAAGGGAAGCATCAATATCACTACCACGAAAAACGGAGATTTCGCGGAAATACGGATCTGCGACAGCGGCGGAGGTATTCCGGAAGATATCCGTAAAAAGATATTCGATCCGTTCTTTACGACCAAAGTGGTGGGCAAAGGTACGGGCCAGGGCCTCGCGATCTCTCACACCGTGATCGTCGAAAAGCACAAAGGAACAATTAGCGTTGAAAGTGAGATGGGCAAGGGGACGACGTTTGTGATCTGCCTGCCGGTCAGCGAGACAGCGGCCGCGGGCTAGTCTTCGGCGCTTTGAGCGTTTTTGCCGGTGCGGCCGTGAGCAGCCCGATCTTTTCTTCGAAAAGCTTTGCCGAGACAGTAAGAAAATCATAGGCGGTGATAATACCGAGGAGTTTTTTGCCGTTTACGACGGGAAGGCAGCCGATATTTTTATCACGCATAAGCTTTAAGGCCTCAAGCGAATCGGTTTCCGGGCCCACGGTTATCAAGTCTGTCTGCATCAGGTCACGAACGGCGGTCTCGCTCGTCAAACGGGCATTCCCAGTCGCGAGCAGTTCGATCAGGTCGCGGTGCGAAACGATTCCGACCAGGTCGCCGTTATCATCCTCGACCGGCACGTGACGAACCTTTTTCCAATGCATAAGGCTCGCGGCGAGATCTATGACATCCTCGGGCCGGACCGTGAACAGGTCGCTGATCATGAACTGACCGACGGTCCGATAATTGTCGATCCACTCCGCGTTCTGAGGGATCTTCGCGAGCGGCCACTCATGGGCCGGTGTTCCGTTTTCCTGGTTCTTTTTCATGGCTGCCGTCAGGCTCCTCATCCTGACATTTGGTTTTGCGCGGACATCCATTTCGGCGAGCGAATCGAGCATCCACTGAGCTCCCGTTCGCCTACTCGCGACACGGTCCTCGATGATGCCCAGAAGACGTTCGCTGTCATCGCTGTCGATCCCGGCCGAAGTGAGTCCCCGGCGCGCCAGCGGTAGGAGTTCTTCGGCGATCAAACGGCCTGCCCGGCGGCTCTCGCCGTCGATCCACATCATTTGCGAATTGAGGCCGTGGCGTGCGGCACTGAAAAAATTATCCTTTGCAGTATCGAATGACATCAGCTTTGTGACATCGCCGAACTCCTCAGGCAGGGCGGTCATAAGGCCGAGGAAAAGAGCGGCGGTTGCCATCTCATCCGCGACCGATGGGCCGGCGGGCAGGAAACGCGCTTCGATCCGAAGGCCCGGCCGGCCGTCGATCACGCCGTAACACGGACGGTTCCATCGCCAGATGGTTCCATTGTGAAGACGCCACGCGGAAAGAGCGGGAACGCCTCCGTGCGCCAATGTATCGAGCGAGTTTTCGTCGACGGCCTGCGTCAACAGAATGCGAAAGCGGATGGCGTCCTCGCGGAGGATCTCAACCATCGAGTCGTGCACCCAGCGATCTCCGAAATTGACCCGCGGCGGCTGATTGCGTTCGCGGTGCACGAGCGAACGAGTGTCGGTAGCGTGCTGAAAGAGCGCGAGCCGGGTTTCCTGCCATAGACGGCGATTCAGAAGCAGCGGCGAATTTACGGCCGATGCGAGCACCGGTCCCGCGATCGCCTGTGCCCAGTTGTAGTGGCTGACAAACTCGCTCGGGCCAAGCTGCAGATGGATCTGAAAACTCGTATTGCAGAATTCGATGAATGTGTCCTGGAGGGTAAGCTGCAGTTCGTCTAGCCCGTTTATTTGAATATTGCGATTCTCGCCGTGCAGCTTCGTTACGACACGATTGATCTCGTGATACCGCGGAAGAGGCGTAAGATTGTCGGCAGTCAGATCGGACGGCTGTATTGTCGGCAAAATTCCAGCGAGAACAACATCGGAATCGAATTTTTTTGCGGCCTGCCGGACCTTTCCGATGATCGAGTTGAGCTCGTGCTCCATAGCGCTAAGACATTTGCCGGAAAAGGTGCGGGGGGTCAGATTGGCTTCCAAGTTGAACCTGCCGATCTCGGTGGTTAGGCGGCCATCCTTTGCTTCCTCAATAACCTCCATCGCGACCGGCGAAGCATGATACGAGGGATCGATCAGGAACATCTCCTGCTCGGCGCCGATCCGCCGGACGCCTTCTTCGAAGTAGCCGCCAGCCAGCATATGATCGAGCGCCTGGAGGTCGCCGAGCACGCCGCGGGTGAACGCGCGCATTTGCAATTCGTCATATTCGCTCGTTACTCCCTTATCGCCCATAGCCGCTTAAATTGATCGGGATAACCCTTTTTTCTGGATGCCCTGGTATTTTGCTGGAATCTAGCACATCGCAAAATATCGGCTCGGTAAATTCGAATATACAAGAAAGCAAACAGCGTGCCGATTGACTTGAAGGGAGGACCACTTCGTGATGGGCAATAGACTTAGGCAATTGGAGAAAGAGCCCGGCCCGTGACGAATTTGGCCAATGCTGCGGTGTGGAGTATTCCGCTGGGTTGCGTAAATATCCGCGTTAGAAAGCCGGCCGATCGGCAACCAAAAGACCGGAAGAGACCGCAAATTAGCGAACTACGGGGACGGGCTAGGCTGGCACACGCGTTGCGACAGGAGGGGCAGGAAAAGTGCTCTCAGGCGGCACGATCAGGTTGGAAACGGAGAATAAGATGAAAGTACTTTTTGGCTATAACGGTTCGCCGGCGGGGGCCGCAGCGATCGCGGACCTCAAGAACGCGGGGTTGCCGGACGATTCGGAAATTATGGTTCTGACAGTTGCCGAGGCGTGGTCGGATGCCGAACAGGTGAAACACGACGCAGAATGCATCGCAAGCTCCGCGGCCGAAAAGCTTCGTTTCGATTTTCCGCACGCCGAGGTCACCGTAAAGGCAAGCTCCGGTTCACCTGCGGCAGAGATCCTCGAGGCCGCTAAACAGTTTCAGCCTGATCTGATCATTCTCGCTGAACGCGAGCAGACACTGAACGAGCGAAACATCTTCCTCGGCACTACAACGAAAAAAGTAATGACCGAGGCGGATTGTTCCGTAAGGATAGCCCGCGGACACGCAAACGGCCTGGCCGCTCATGAGGTGGTAATTGGATTTGACGGTTCGATGGCGTCGCAGGCCGCGGTCGAGATCGTCGCCCGCCGAAACTGGCCGCGTGATACAAAGTTCTGCCTGGCCGTCGTCGCCGACAGTTCCGTGCTTTGTTCTCTGGGCCGATTTATGTCGCCGCCGGAGACCGCACCGAAGATCACGCAGCAGTGGGGCGAAGCTCTTGCCGACAGTGCCCGACGCCGTCTGTGCGATACGGGCGGAGTCGTCAGCGTTGTGGTGTCAATGGGAAACGCGAAGGAAGCCCTAGTCGAGCTCGCAAAAAAACGCGGAGCATGCTCGCTATTCGTCGGCCCGCATTGCAAGGGAAATTCGTTCGAGCAATATATTATCGGCAGCGTTTCATCCGCAGTCGCGGCGAGAGCCGAATGTTCCGTTGAGGTCGCGAGACCAGTCAAACAATAAATAATTTTCAGGAACCTATTGCGGTGACGATGATCGCGGCACGAACTGCCCGTCTATCTCGTGCGATGCCACGGACAACCGGCCGGTGATCTCCGACGGAGTGATCGAATAGATCACCTCGATATTTTCGCGCACCCAATTATCCATCCAGTGAATGCTAACGGCGGGCGTAAGTGACGGATTGACTGCGACTATCGCTTTTAACGCGACCTCGCGCGCCCGTTCGTCGGTCAAGCGTTCGGCCGTTCCGGTGACGATCACGCTCTTCCAATGCTTATTGTCCTTGACGTCCTCGACCTGCAGGCAGACGTTTGGATTCTCTCCGATCATTTCTGCCTTTTTCCCCTCGGTCGTGTAGATATAGATCTTTGGCGAAACGTAGGCATAGTGGATCGGGACGAGATAGGGCTTGTCATTTAGAGAACAAGCGAGGTGCCCGTAGCCGATGTGCTCGAGCACCTCGCTGATCTCATGGTCATTCATTTCGCGAACTTCGATCATATGGCCCACGGTTTTAGATTTTAGCAATTCCAGCCCAATGCGGTCTCCGGCCTGTTCGTTGACTTTTGATATCAAAAGGATAATATTTACGACACAAAATCAAAACTAAGGAACACGAAAAATGCCAATTTCAGACGATAATCTTGAGTCAAAATTTACCTTGGAGCGCGGCCAGGGCGGTGTGGTAAACGAACCGCCGTTTCGGATGCTTGTGCTCGGCGATTGGAGCGGCGGCGCGGAAAAACCAGCGCTTTCCTCGCGCCGCACGCGTGAGATCGACCGCGATAATTTTGATGAGGTAATGAACAAGATCGGGACCACCCTGGACCTGGACCTTCAAGGCGATGGTTCGAGCCCGATCACTCTGCGGTTTTCTGAGCTTGAGGATTTTCACCCTGACCGCATTTTCGCTCAGATTCCCTTGTTTTCGGAGCTTCGCGATGTCCGGCGAAGGTTGAAAAGCGAAGATACCTTTTACGAAGCGGCGCGAGAGGTCCGTTCGTGGTCTCCGCAGGAAGCAAAACCGGTTGAAACTTCGGCTGAAGCCGCGCCTGCGTCTGACGACGAACCGCAAGACCTGCTTGCCCAGATACTAGCGGGCGGCGGCGGTGCGGTACCCAAGCCTTCGCGGTCGCGTGAATCGCAGGAATTGAGTTCGCTGCTTAGTGAATTGGTTCGCCCACACCTTGTCCACCTGGACGAAGACGAGCAGGCACAGATGATCTCGGCGGTCGACGGCGCGACCGGCGAACTAATGCGGAAGATCCTGCATGACCACAAATTTCAAGCGATGGAAGCCGCCTGGCGCGGCCTCTTTTTCATGGTTCGCAGGATCGAAACCGACAGCGATCTGTCGATACATATTCTTGATGTTTCAAAGGACGAACTAGCAGACCATTTGAAATCGTCCGGCAACCTGTCCGACACCGTCCTCTACAAAACGTTGATCACCGACGCGATCGACACTCCGGGCGGCGAGCCGTGGTCGCTTGTAATAGGCGCTTACGATTTTTCGCCTAGCATTGATGACGTAGCGACTTTGGTCCGGTTGTCGAAACTTGCTTCGGGCGCGAACGCTCCTTTCGTTTCTCACATGCGGCCTGACGTGCTTGGCGTTCGCTCTTTGTTCGAAAACACGGATCCGAAGGCATGGGATATTTCAACCGAGAACGAGGCTGGCAAGCTATGGTACGCCCTGCGGTCGGTTCCTGAGGCTGAATATTTGGGCCTGACGATACCGCGGTTTCTTGCGCGTCTGCCGTACGGAGCCGACACCGAGCCGCTCGAAAGTTTTTCGTTCGAAGAATTTCCCGGCACGCCCGTTCACGACGGATACGTCTGGGCAAATGCCGCGTTCGCCTGCGGCATGCTGCTTGCACAAAGCTTTCGCGAAAACGAATGGGAAATGGGCCGCATGCTGAAACAAGACATCGAGCGCATGCCGCTGCACGTTTACAAGCAGGACGGTGAAAACGTCTACACACCGTGCGCCGAAGTGCAGTTGACCGATGTCGCGTGTGACAAGCTGATGGAATACGGCCTGATGCCACTGGTCTCGTACAAGAATGCAGACCATGTAAAGCTGGCGCGGATCCAATCGGTCACCGAACCGGTGAAAAAGCTAAAGGGCCGGTGGAATTAGCGTCAATATTTGAAATCACGAAGCCGCCGGCATTTTTGAATAAATGCCGGGGTTCGCTATTGTAGCCCGCTATAATTGTCTGACACTCTCGACCAATTAACTCTGATATAACTCGGCCATAGAAGGAGAAAGAAATGTACAAGCACCGTCTACGTGGCATTTTTTTGTATGCCTTTATTTTACTTTTATTCACACTAGCTGCGTCGGGGCAACAAACTCCGGCTGAGGTCAAGATCGACCCGGCCAGTTTCGATTCCTACACAGGACAGTACGAGGACGCCGTGAACCTGCAGGGTATCGTGTTTTCTTTTTTTAGGGAGGGAGACAAGTTTTTCGTTCGCGTCACGAATCAAGACAAGATCGAAATATTCGCGGCTTCCGAATCTCGATTCTTTCTAAAAGAGCTGTCCGCTCAATGCGAATTTCTTCGTGATGCGAATGGCCGCGTTACAAGCATGGTTTGGAGCCAGGGCGGAAAATATACTACAAAGAGGATCGCGGATACGCCGCAGCCGGATACCCGGGTCCCGTACAAACGCACCGAGGCGATGATCGCGATGCGTGACGGCGTGAAGCTATTCACAGTTATTCTGACGCCGCTTTCGTCAGACGCTCTCTCGGCCATTTTGCTGCAACGCACACCGTACGGCGTAAAAGACACCGGTGCCAATGCGCCAAATCGACGCCCCGAATTAGCTAAGGAAAAATACATTTTTGTCTATCAGGATATTCGTGGCCGAAGTAATTCCGAAGGCCAATTCATCATGAACCGTCCGTTGCGGGATAAGCGTGATCCAAAGTCCGTTGATGAAACCACGGACACTTACGACACCATCGACTACCTGATCAAGAATGTTCCAAACAATAATGGCCGCGTCGGGATCTATGGCGTTTCGTATGATGGCTGGCTATCGGCGGTCGCTCTTGTTGATCCGCACCCGGCGCTGAAAGCTTCGTCGCCGCAGGCTCCGATGACCGATGCCTGGATGGGTGACGATTTCTTTCACAATGGCGCCTGGCGACAAACCTATGGGCACGAATACGTCAAGATGATGGAGACCAACAAGGAGAATACGGACGTTTCGTTTGATATCGACGCGTACGATTGGTATATGAATCTGGGCTCTCTTTCAAAATTGACCGCGGATCTTCAAAACAAATTTCCGACTTACAATTCGTTCGTAGACCATCCGGCATACGACGACTATTGGAAGGCTCGCGGCGCTGAAAACTATCTGAAAGAGACATCGATACCCACGCTCGTCGTCGGCGGCTGGTGGGACCAGGAAGATATGTACGGTGCCATTTCAACATATAAAACGCTTCAGAAATTTGATAGGCAGAACAAAGTGTTTTTTGTCATGGGACCGTGGAATCACGGCGGCTGGGGCGGCCGCGGCCGTAAATTGGGCGCGGTCGATTTTGGAAGCGATACCGGCAAATATTTTCATGAAGAAATTCAAGCTCCTTTCTTTGCCTGCCAACTCGAGGACAAATGTACAAAGAAACAGCCTGAGGCAGAGATCTTTGAAAGCGGCTCAAACAAATGGAAGAGTTACGAAAGTTGGCCGCCGCGTGAAAATGCTTCTCGCGCGCTGTATTTCCAGGTGGACGGAAAGCTCTCTTTTGAAGCTCCGAGATCCAGGGATGATAAAACGAGTTTTGATTCCTACGTTTCTGATCCATCAAATCCGGTGCCTTATCGAAAGCGCCCGATACAAGCGACGTATGATCCAAAAGGTTCGGGCTGGTATACGTGGCGAGTCGAGGACCAGCGCTTTCTAGGTGACAGAAAGGATGTCGAGCGCTGGCAGACCGATTTTCTGGCAAATGATGTGACGATCTCGGGCGATATCGTTGCACATCTATTCGCGTCGACCAGCGGTACGGACAGCGACTGGGTCGTAAAGCTTATCGACGTTTATCCTGATGTGAATACGGACGAGCCATCCATGGCCGGATATCAATTGATGGTCGCGGATGAGATATTTCGCGGACGGTATCGGCGAAGTTGGGAAAAGCCGGAAGCGATCGAGCCGAACAAGATAGCCGAATACACGGTCGATATGCGCGGAAACGACCATACCTTTGGCAAGGGCCACAGGATAATGGTCCAGGTTCAGAGCACATGGTTTCCGCTCTACGATCGAAACCCGCAAACGTTTGTGAAAAACATTTTTCTCGCGAAAGAGAGTGATTACAGGCCGGCGACGCAACAGATCTATCGGTCGGTGAAATATCCGTCGCATGTTAGTGTTTTGGTAGCCAGCAACTGAACCCACATTGAGATAGATCCCATAAGGCGGCTTCAGCCGTCTTTTTTTGTGTTCGAGCGTTCACGATATTCATCGTTGTTCATGCCCTGACAGGATGGTTATTGGCAAATGGCCGGGATTCGATTAAAATCTTAACTTTCGCCGAGTTGGGGCGGTGCGTATGTTTGACGAGAGTTTCGATGTGATCGTGATCGGAGCGGGCCACGCGGGTTGTGAGGCAGCCTCGGCCTCGGCGCGCCTCGGGGCGGAAACCGCGCTCGTCACTATCAACCTTGACCTGATCGGACAAATGTCATGCAATCCAGCGGTTGGAGGAATCGCTAAAGGCCATGTTGTCAGGGAGATAGACGCACTTGGCGGCATTATGGGCCGGGTGATCGACCGGACGGGGATCCAATTTCGGCTACTCAACCGTTCCCGAGGACCGGCGGTCCAGTCGCCCAGAGCCCAAGCCGATCGCGGCCTTTACCGGACTGAAATGCGGCGGGTGCTGGAGGCAACGTCGAATCTACATCTTCGCCAAGGCGTTGTCGTCAGTCTAATTGTTGAGAATAATAAGGTTATAGGCGTGGAGATGCAGGACGCTCGCCGGTTTGGCGCTGAGGCTGTGGTGATCGCTACGGGTACCTTTCTCAACGGGACCATCCATACCGGTCGAAGGACCTACTCCGCGGGCCGGGCAGGTGAACCAGCCTCGATCGAATTGGCGGAAAGCCTTAAGAATCAGGGGTTTCCAGTCGGACGGCTGAAAACCGGTACGCCGCCGCGGCTTGATGGAAGAACGATCGACTGGGACGCTTTTGAGCCTCAGCCTCCTGATGAAAAGGCGGTGGCGTTCTCGTTTGCGACGGAAAAGATCGAACAGCCGCAGATCCAGTGTTTCATCGGGTACACGAGTGACCGGCTGCATCAGACTATCCGCGAAAATCTGCACCAGTCACCGCTTTATTCGGGCAAGATCAAAGGCGTTGGGCCGCGCTACTGCCCGTCGATCGAGGACAAGGTCGTCAAGTTTGCCGACAAGGACCGGCATCAACTATTTCTGGAGCCCGAAGGCCACAATACGCACGAGGTTTATCTAAACGGCTTCTCGACATCGTTGCCGGCCGATCTGCAGCTCGAATTACTGCGGATGATCGATGGGTTTGAAAATGTGCGGATAATTCGCCCGGGTTACGCTATCGAGTACGATTTCGTCGATCCGCGGGAGCTGCATCCGACGATGGAAACAACCAGGATGAAAGGGCTCTTTCTTGCCGGACAGATAAACGGCACGACCGGTTATGAAGAAGCGGCGTGCCAGGGCTTGATGGCCGGGATTAACGCAGCGTGTTCGGTGCAGGGCAGGAAACCATTCGTACTGGGCAGGGACGAAGCCTACATGGGAGTTCTCGCCGATGACCTCATCCGCCACGGTGTCGATGAGCCGTATCGTCTGTTTACATCGCGAGCGGAGGCGCGGCTGACGCTTCGCCATGATAATGCGGACCAGCGATTGAGCCCGCACGGCCGCGAGATCGGCCTTGTGGGCGACAGTGATTGGGAGCGGTTCAATCAAAAGCGTGACCGGCTGGCCCGTTTGCGAAATACTCTGGATTCGATCCGGTTCAAACGGTCATCGGTCGAATATGCAGCCGCTTCGCAAATCCTGGGCTGCGATCTGGGCGATTCATTCACCCTAGCCCACCTCGCCATGCGGCAAGGAGTTAATCCGGAAATGATTCATAGGATGCTGCCGGAAGAGCTCCATGACGGGGTTCGATTGAATGAGCTGGAAACTGCCCTCGCGGATTCGATGTACAGCGGCTACATTGAAAAGCAGAAGCTTGCGACCGAACGAGTAAACCATCATGATGCTCTCCGCGTTCCCGAAACCTTTCAGTTCCACGCTATCAGCGGCCTCTCCAATGAGATGGTCGAACGCCTCGAACGGGCCCGCCCGCAGAATTTTGGCCAGGTGCGCAAGATCAGCGGCTTGACGCCCGCCGCGGTTTCGACCGTACTCGTCCATCTGACCGCCCAGAAACCCCAGCAAAGCTTACAGAATTAATGTCACCTGGCAAAAGTGTGGAACGTGCCACATTCTCGTTTTAGGACTACAAGAGCCAATTGTGGAACGTTCCACACTTTTCGGTTAGATGCGCCTCGATTTGTGTGTTAATTTAACTATTCGCGTCAAAAGCGATCTCGAAATGGGAAAAATCATTGCTGTCGCCAATCAAAAGGGCGGCGTTGGTAAAACTACGACCGCTGTGAATCTGGCGGCGGGTTTAGCGTCAGAAGGCAGAAAAGTGCTGCTTGTCGACGCCGATCCGCAGGGAAATGCGACCTCCGGCTCGGGCGTTCTGCGTTCCAATAATCGCAAATCGCTATATGACGCGTTAGTTTCGGGCGAATCTCCGAAAGACCTGGTGATCGCGACCGAGATCGAAACTCTGTGGGTTTTGCCGTCCGACAAGAATCTTGCGGGCGCCGAGATCGAGCTTGTTGATACGGAAAATCGCACCCATGCCCTGAAGCGAATCCTCGAACAGATCAGAGAGTATTTTCATTACATTATTATCGATTGCCCGCCATCGCTCGGGCTTTTGACCGTAAACGGACTCACCGCGGCCGATTCGCTGCTCGTCCCGATCCAATGTGAGTACTACGCACTCGAAGGGGTGACCGAACTTTTTGACACGCTGGCACGACTACGACGCGAACTGAATCCCGGACTTACGATCGAAGGCCTCCTTCTAACAATGTTTGACGACCGGACCAATCTTTCGACAGCAGTGGCGAAGGACCTGCGCGATTTTTACGGATCTCAGGTCCTGGAGACTGTGATCCCGAGAAACGTTCGCCTTGCTGAGGCTCCGAGCTTCGGCAAGCCGATAATTCTTTACGACGCACGATCAAGGGGAGCGACGAGCTATATGGAGCTTGCAAAGGAGATTCTTAGCCATGGCTAGACAATCACTTGGACGGGGTTTGAGTGCACTGTTGGGCGACGAAAGTTCAGGTCCGCTGGGGCCACTTGAGATCGATGTCGATCTTATCGAGCCAAATCCCGAGCAGCCGCGATCACGTTTCGACGACGTTCATCTCGATGAGCTTTCACGATCGATCAAAGCTAACGGCGTTGTGCAGCCGATAGTCGTCCGAAAGCATGGCGGCCGCTATCAAATAATTGCGGGCGAACGCCGTTGGCGGGCGACGCAAAAGGCGGGGCTGCGGAAGATACCGGCAGTTGTCAAGGATATTCCGGACGACAAACTGCTTGAGCTCGCGCTTGTCGAAAACATCCAACGCCAGGAACTGAACGCGATCGAAGAAGCCAACGCCTACCGCAAACTCATTGACCACGTTGGACTTACGCAGGAAATGCTGGCCGACCGAGTGGGCAAAGACCGGACCTCAATTGCGACCTCGATGAGGCTTTTGAAACTTCCGAATGACATACAACGCTATATTGTAGAAGGAGGTCTTTCGGCGGGCCACGGCCGCGCGTTGTTGATGACGGACGATCCGAAGGTGCAGCGTGCGGTAGCGATAACCGCGATCGACATGGGCCTCTCGGTTCGCGAGACGGAAAAAACGGTCAAGCGTGCAGGCAGGGCGGGCTTACAAACGTCTGAAAAGAAAGTGGTTACGGCGAACGTCGATCCGAATGTGAGGTCTGCGGAAACGAAATTGATGCGGCACTTGAGTACAAAGGTAAACATCGTGCCGAGCGGACGGCGAGCCGGCGGCAAGATCGAGATCGAGTATTACAACACCGACGACCTCGACCGCATTTACCAGTTGCTGTCGAGTAAGTAGTGGGAACAAAGAAGTTATGACGACAGAAAAACGCCTTACTGAAATGGTTTCATGCGCCGGGTGTGCGGCAAAGCTCGCTCCGGGCGATCTTGCGCGAATATTAAGCTCGCTTCCACTCCAAAACAGCGAGAACGTGATCGTTGGTTTCGATAAGGCGGACGACGCGGGCGTATTTCGTATTTCGGATGATCTGGCAATCGTGCAAACGGTCGATTTCTTCCCGCCGGTTGCAGATGACCCTGAAACTTACGGTCGGATCGCGGCGATAAACGCCCTGAACGACGTGTATGCGATGGGTGGAACGCCGCTGACGGCGCTTTCGATGGTTTGTTATCCGCAGAAAGGCGATTGGGAAATTCTCGGGAAAATTCTTGCCGGCGGGCAGAAGGCGATGACCGCTGATAACGTTGTGATCGTCGGCGGCCATTCGATCGACGACGCAGAGATGAAATTTGGCTATGCCGTAACGGGAATTATCCATCCTGATAAGGTGATCACGAATGCCGGCTCGAAGCCCGGCGATGTCCTAGTGCTTACGAAACGGATCGGAACCGGCGCGATAAATACCGGAGTGAAATTTGGCAAGGCCAGTGAAAAAGCGGCGGCCGCGGCGATCGAATCAATGACAACATCGGGTGCTCGTGCATCTAAAGGTATGCGGGACGCGGGAGCGAATGCTTGCACGGATGTGACCGGCTTCGGTCTACTGGGGCATGCGTACGAAATGGCAAAAGCGAGCGGGGTTTCGTTCGAGCTTGATTCGGCGTCGGTTGCGTTGCTGCCCGATGTGCTCGAACTGATCGGTCAAAAAATGCTGACGCGCGGCGACAAGAACAATCGCGTTTACGTGGGTGAAGCAGTTAGAATTATGGATGGTGTTTCGCCTGAGATACAGAGCGCGCTTTTCGATCCGCAGACTGCGGGCGGAATGTTGATAAGTCTCAGCAAAACGGGCGCCGAGCAGTTTTTAAATGACTATCCCGAGGCGTTCGTGATCGGGAGCGTTACCGCAAAGGGCGATCATTTGATCACGGTGGGTTAGTCTGGTTTTTGGGAGAGCAGAGAAGTTGTATTTATTCATCTTTGAATCGATCGGTCCGCAGGAGCTAATTCTGATAGGTATTGTCGCGCTTATCTTTTTTGGACCCCGGCGGCTGCCCGAAATGGCTAAAAAGCTGGGCAAGGTGATGGCCGATTTTCGCAGCACGACGAGCGAGTTCAAAGCCACCTGGGAGCGCGAGGTGAATTTCGACGAGGAAGAACGCGCTTTTAAGACGGGTTCGCTTCCGACCGTGCCCGTCGCCCGAACTGAAAATGTCACGTCCTCGCAAGAGCCTGCCGCCGCACCGGAAGTTCGCACGATCGATGCCGAAGAGGTCAAGGCCAGAATGTCGATCGATGAGGCTCCTGCTGAGCAGCTCGAAACACCTTCCAAGAGCGAGATCAATACTGACAAGAGAGACTGGCTGTGATCGCGGACACCTCAAATAACGTTTTGCCCGCCGGCGAGCCCGAAGCCGAGCTGGACAGCCACGGCCACATGAGCTTTCTCGATCACCTCGACGAGCTCCGCAAACGGCTTATTACTTCGGTGCTTATTCTCGTCGTCGCCTTCTTTGCCTGCTGGTTCGTTTCCGGATACATCTACGATTTTCTTTCGGCACCGATCATCCGGGCCATTGCCGACGCCGAGCGTCGAAATGTACCGCTACAGGGGCAAACCGGCGATGAAAAGATCCTCTCGCTAAGCGAGCTTAAGACCGGTGACCAGGGCCGATACGTATTTAACAAGAATACTCAGCTTGGGAATGCCGTAGTTTCCGGCGGAGCGACTGTAAGCGCAGTCGTCGCGAAGGACGCGGATGGGAAGTTGGGACTCTTTACCAACGAGCTGCTCTACACGTCGAACGCAATAATCCCGAAGGGTGTCAGGCTTCCTGTTGAATTCCGGGAAACGGCGGTTGAATCACCGACCGACGATGCACGCCTTACGGTAACGACTGCAGGCGAACAGTTTACACTTTACGTGACCGTCTCGATGTATTCGGCGATCGCGGTTTCGATCCCGCTGCTGTTGTGGCAAATATGGGCATTTATCTCGCCCGGTCTGTATAGGCATGAGCGGGCGTACGTGACACCGTTTATTTTGCTGTCGAGCATAGCCTTCGTTCTGGGTGCCGGGTTTGCTTATTACGTGTTGTTTCCGCCGGCGTTAAAGTACCTGTTGGGATTGGGCGGCGGCGAATTTCAGCTGCTGTTGAAGGCGAACGATTATCTCGATTTCGTGATAATCATTATGCTGGCGATGGGCCTGATATTTCAGATGCCGGCGATAACCTATGTTCTGGCCCGGATCGGGATCGTAAACGCTGGTTTTCTTATTCGCTCGTGGAAGGTCTCGCTGATCATTATTCTCATTGTTGCCGCCGTGGCGTCGCCTACCAACGACATACCAAATATGCTGCTGTTCGCGGCCCCGATGATCATTCTATACATCATATCGATATTCATAGCCTGGATCTTCGGACGCAAGCGGATGACGGACGCCCAAGCAGCTATCTAACATCGCGTTCGAGCAACCAAAACGGGGTCTTTTCGCATCTTGAACATTTAAGGATTACTGTCTAGAATCTTAAACCTGACGACTGAAATCATAATTAAGTATTGAGCAAGGCTGGCGGCGAACGAGATGTCAGGTATTGCGGTAAATAAAGGAGTTTTTTCATCTATGTCAAAAGTAAAATTGATCCGAAATTTTGCACTGACACTTACGGTATTGGGTATTTCGGCAACGGGAGCTTTTGCTCAGAAGGACAAAGGCAAGCCCAGTTCAACGCCAACCGAGGATATCAATACCAAGCAGAGGAAGGTCACGCCCGAGGTAAAGGACGTGTACAAAAAATGGATCAATACGGACGTTGCCTACATCATCACGAAAGATGAAAAGAAGGCCTTTTATGCCCTGACGACCGATGAGGAACGCGAAAACTTTATTGAAAACTTCTGGCGCCGCCGCGATCCCAATCCCGATACCGAGGAGAATGAATATCGCGAAGAGTATTACGAGCGGATCGCCTATGCCAACGAGCATTTCACGTCCGGAATCCCCGGCTGGAAAACCGACCGCGGCCGTACCTATATCGCCTGGGGAAAGCCGGACGAGATCGAGTCGCATCCGTCAGGCGGCGCCTACGACCGTCCGAGCTACGAGGGTGGCGGTTCGACTACGACCTATCCTTTCGAGACTTGGTTCTATCGTCACCTGGACAACGTCGGTGACGGAATCGAGATCGAGTTTGTCGATCCGACCGGCTCTGGCGAGTACCGGATCGCTCGTGACGCGAACGAAAAAGACGCTTTGTTAAATGTTCCGGGAGGCGGGCTCACTACTTCAGAGCAGCTTGGGCTTTCCAGCAAGGGAGACAGGATAAGCGGTATCAACAGTAATAATAATAACTTCCAGCGTGAGCAGGATACGCCGTTTCGACGCATGGAGATCATCAACGACCTGCAGCGGCCGCCACAAGTAAAGTTCAGCGACCTGCAGGGAACGCTTTCGGATTCGCCGGTGATCGACAAAAATCCGCTGAATTTCGATCTGCGGGTGGATTTTTTCCGCCAGTCTGAGGATCGGGTTATTACGACTTTTACGGTGCAGGCTGCGAACAAGGAGCTTTCATTCAAGGACGCTGGCGGTTTGCAGGCGGCGACGATGAACATCTTTGGCCGCATCACAGCCGTTTCGGGCAAAAGGTCGGGCATTTTTGAGGATTCGGTGACGGCAAACGCTACGGCCGAGGAATTGGCCCAAACAAGGGACCGCAAGTCGGTTTACCAAAAAGCGATCGCGTTGACGCCGGGCACCTACAAGGTGGACGTGGTTGTACGCGACGTAGCGACCGGAAATAAAGGCATCGTGAACATGGGCTTTACGGTTCCGCGTTATGACGAAAAGAAACTTTCGACCTCGTCGATGGTTTTGGCTACGAAGCTGCGAACCACGACCGAGCGCGACATCGGCGGAATGTTTGTCATCGGCAATGCTAAGGTGGTCCCGAATCTCGAGGGCAATTATAAACAAGGCGATCCCGTCGGCATCTACTTGCAAGTTTATAACGCCGAGGTCGATCAGACGACTCTTCGTCCGGCCGTTGACGTCGATTACGTTTTGATGAAAGACGGAAAAGAAGTTATGCGTCAAAAAGAGGACTGGAGTGGCCTGAGCGATTCGGGTCAGCGACTTACTCTTGCACGCCTGCTTCCGACTGAGCAGCTTTCGGTCGGCGATTATGAGATCAAGGTCCTGACGCGAGACCGCGTCGGCGGCCAGGTCATCGAGAACAAAGGCAAATTTACGATCACTCAGTAATAGCAAAAACACAGGTTTTGATTTTGACAAGCGGACGCTTTGAATTTTCAGGGCGTCCGTTCGTTGTTCGGGACACTATTTTTCGGGAGAAGTAAAACAAATGAGCAGATCGTCGCTCGGTAGGTCTTTCATAGCGATATTCGTGGCCTCTATCTTTACCGTCTCAGTAAACGCACAAACACCCGCGGCTACTCCAACGGATCCAGACAAAAAGCCGATCAAGGCAAAGGTGGAATCGAACAACGCATTCAAGAGATGGGTTGCGGAAGACGCCGGTCCGATCATTACGGATGCCGAGAAACGGGCGTACCTTGCACTGACGACGGATGAGGAGCGCGAAAATTTCATCCAGGATTTTTGGAATCGCCGGGATCCGACTCCCGACACTGAGGAGAATGAATACCGCGAAGCGTATTATGAGCGGACCACTTACGCCAACGAACATTTTGCATCAGGCATACCCGGATCGAAGACCGACCGCGGCAGGATCTATATCCGATGGGGCAAGCCCGACGAGGTCGAATCGCATCCGTCCGGAGGCGCTTACGACAAGGCATCGTACGAAGGCGGCGGCTCAGCCACGACCTATCCGTTCGAGCGGTGGTTCTACCGGCATCTCGACGGCGTGGGTGACGGCATCGAGATCGAATTTGTCGACCAGACAGGCAGCGGCGAATACCGGCTCGCGAGTGACTTGAACGAAAAGATCATGATCGTCGGGCCGCGGCAGCAAACTGATGCCATCGCGAGCTATTTGCGGGAACAAGACAGGCCCTTTAACGTTATTGATCGGTTCAAAAATCTTAACTCTCCGCCGCCGATAAAATATTCAGGTCTACCGGGAACTAAGATCGAGACGGGTGTGCTTGGTCCGAATCCAATAGGCCTCGATCTGCAGATCGGATTTTTCAGTCAGTCAGATGATCGCGTAGTCACGACATTCACTGTTCAAACAAATAACAAAGATCTTAAGTTTGAATCTGTCGGCGGGCTTGAGACGGCCATGCTTAATGTAGTTGGCCGGCTGAGTTCGGTTGCTGGTAGGCCTGCTGGGTCGTTCGAAGACTCTGTCACCACGAGTGCGACCACTGACGAACTCACCTCAGTCAAAGACCGCAGATCGATCTACCAGCGCGTCGTGCCGATGTCACCCGGGATATATCGCGCTGATGTTATGGTCCGCGATGTCCGGACGGGAAATATCGGTGTGGTCAAAATGGGCTTTACCGTTCCAAAATATGACCCGAAGAAACTTTCTACTTCGTCTTTGGTTTTGGCGACGACGCTGCGCCCGACCGATTCGACCGAGATCGGCAACCGGTTTGTTGTGGGAAACATGAAGCTGGTCCCGAATCTTAGCGGTATCTATAAACCAGGCCAGCCGGTCGGGGTCTATATGCAGGTGTATAACGCGGGAACCGACGAGACGACCTTGCGCCCGAGCGTCGATGTCGAATACGTCGTGCTGAAAGATGGCAAGCAGATCTCGAGCACAACTGAGGATTGGAACGGTTTGAGCGATTCGAGCCAGCGGCTGACCTTGTCCCGGCTTCTTCCGACAGAAGGGCTAAAGCCCGGCGATTATGAAGTAAAGATAATCGCGAAAGATCGAGTTAGCGGTCAAAAGGTCGAGAATACGGCCGGCTTCACGGTAGCAAAATAGTTTCGAGGTGCGCTCTATTTTTGTCTCTCGATCATAACGACGGGCGAATGTTTCTTCTCGCTTGTCAGGATCAGCGAATTGCCGTCGTTCGTATACCCGACGGCTTCGCCTTGCTGCAACTCACCGCGGTTGATCGTTACCGGGGACTGCTTCCAAATATCGTCAAAGTTGGCTGAACTTGGTGGAAGCGCGAGTTCGTAGGCTGCGGTGTAATCGCAGACCACTGCATGCCTTCCGTCCGGGGCGATATCGCCGCCGGTAAGATAGCCGTTCGGGACATTGGGAACCGCGAGTTCGCCAAGTTTCTCGGCAGTCGTGACGGAATCCGAACCGAAATTCGGCTTTATCCTGTAGATGCCCGACGGGCCGTCAAAACGTTTGGTTAAAACATAGATATCTCCGGTCGTCGGATGCACCATTAGCGTTTCGGCGTTCGAATTGTGGTCCGGGTAGCTAAACTTCAGCTGGTCGGCAGGCTCGGTGGTCAAGGCGTCTTTGATCTTGGTGCCGGCCGTTTTGTCCGACAGGGCGGGTTCTGCTACGCGATAGATGGCGTGGACCGGCCGCCGAATTTGGTTATCGCCGATCTCGCCGATGTAAATAAAGCACTTGCCGGACGTATCGCGAAATTCGGCGATATCCTCCCAGTCGAGGTTCTCGGAATTTTGCACATGCCAGGTGCCGAGATCGTCGCCTTTCTCATTTATCGCAAAAATATAGGCGTCGTCGTCCGAATCGTTGTGCGTCCAGAAAACGCCTGGCTGGCATTTCGACGCGGCGATCCCACTGCTTTCGGTAATGTCTTTTGAGTCGATCTTACCCGTCACACGCGGCGGCGCGAACGGTGATCTCGCGTCCGCCGCAACCTCTCCATTGTCGTGCATCGAGGCTATCGAGCAGCTGGCAACGTAAACCGAAACGACGCCGATAAGTATGACAAACGGCAGAATTTTAGCTATAGTTTTCTTCGACATACACACCTGGTTCTATACATTATAACGTTTCGAAAAAAACGGAGGTTCGGAACTTTTCGTAAGTTAAGTCGCGGAGTGGTGAAATATTGCCGATGATCGTGGGTACGGAGTGGCTAATAGAAGCGACAGGATGCAATGAGGCATCGCTGCGTGACGAAGCGACACTGCGCTCGATCTTCGCGAATATCATCCGCGATCTCCAGCTAAAAACCATCAGCGAGAACTGGCATAAGTTCGAAGGCGAAGGCGGCGTAACGGGATTAGTAATGCTCACCGAATCGCACCTAACGTGCCACACCTATCCCGAACACGGGACCGCGACATTCAATCTATATTGCTGTCGCACGCGGCCGGAATGGAATTGGGAGACGAATCTAACCAATGCTCTCGATTCGTCGAGCGTGGCAGTGACCAAGATCGAACGAGGCATGATCGGCTCGGCTATTTCAAATCCAAGATCGCTGATGGTCGGAGGTGAGGCGTGAGCGTGCTTCAGGCAAATTGCCCGTCGTGCGGAGGGGCGATCGAGTTTCAGGCTGGCTCGACGATAGTGCTTGTGTGTCCGTACTGCCGCTCGGCGGTTGCACGCACGGATCGAGGATTGAGCGATCTGGGGAAAGTTGCCGAGATCGTTGATTCACAGTCGCCGTTGAGATTAGGGCTAAAAGGCGTCTGGAAGGACATTCGTTTTGAACTGACCGGACGGGCACAATACCGGCATGAGCTCGGCGGGTCTTGGGATGAATGGTACGCGACGTTCTCCAACGGCTGGGTCGGATGGTTAGCCGAAGCACAGGGCCGTTTTTACCTAACATTCTTTCAGCCGTTGCCGCAGGGAACGACGCTGCCTTCGTTTGCAAGTCTCCAGCTAGGCCAATTTGTAAACGAGATCCCGTCGCAGGCTCCGTTGATGGTACAGGAGAAAGGCACCGCTACGACAGCCGCGGCCGACGGCGAGATCCCGTACCAGTTCACGCCGAATGAGCAAAGCCAATACGCCGACATTGCGGGAAAGGGCGGAGCCTTCGGAACGATCGATTACAGTTCCGATCCGCCGTGGGTGTTTGTCGGCAGCCAGGTAACGCTCGGAGACATCGGGCTCGGCGATGCAAAACCGGTAGCGCGAGAGGCGCGAAAAGTGTCCGCTGCCGCCATGGGATGCCCGAACTGCGGCGGGCCGCTAGATCTGACCGTTCCCGACCAATCGGAACGCGTCACGTGCCCAAACTGCGATTCGCTGCTCGATGTAAATCAGGGAAATCTCACCTACCTCCATGCTCTGACGCCGCCCCCGCAAGATCAGCAGTTTTTATTGACCGTCGGGAGCGAGGGAACATTCGACGATAAAAAGTACAAGATCATCGGAGCTATGATCCGCAGCGTGACCATCGAGGGGATCAAATATTTCTGGCACGAATACCTGCTGTATAACCCGATGATCGGATTTCGTTGGCTCGTGCATTCCGACGATCAGTGGAACTTTGTCGAGCCGATAAATCCCGCCGATGTCGAACAGGCCGGATACATCGGTGCTGGTGCGGTCGTTAAATACGGCGGCAATTCGTTCAAGATATTTCAGGATGCACCGGCTGTCGTCGAATTTGTAAAAGGCGAGTTCTACTGGCGCGTTGAGCAGGGCGAGGCAGTGCGAGCCGTCGATTACGTTTCACCGCCGATGATGCTATCGCTCGAGATGACCGGAAACGAGATGAATTGGTCGCTCGGCAAATATATGACCAATGCCGAGGTCGAGAAAGCATTTGCGGTCACGGACCTGCCAAAGCCCTGGGGCATCGCGCCTAACCAGCCCTTTGCGGGAAGATTTTATTACACCTGGGGGTTTCTGCCGCTGCTGTTGTTATTGGTCGTCGGCATATTTATGGTGCCGCTGACCGGGTTGACCAAAACCATCCTGAACCAGCAGATACAGCTCCCGCCGATGACAAATGCACAGACGCCGCAGGTCGTTTTCAGCCAGCCGTTCACGATCAAAGGCAACAGTAATGTGCGGATAACGGCGAACGCTCCGCTTAATAATACCTGGGCGGACCTCGATGTCGACCTTGTAAACGATCAGAGCCAGGAAGTTGAATCCGTAAACGTTCCCATCTCGTATTACGCCGGGGTCGAGGATGGGGAGAGCTGGACCGAGGGCGATCAAACGCAGGATGCGATTCTTTCGTCGCTGCCCGCGGGACAATACACTTTGCGCGTCGAGGGCACTTGGGAGCAGGCGACACAGCCGATGACGGTTTCCGTTAAGGTGGAGCAGAGCGTCAATCGCGGCGTAAATTTCTGCTGCGCCGGAGTGATACTGCTGATCATTCCGCTGCTCAATCTATTTAGAAAGATCACATTCGAATCTAAGCGATGGAAGGACAGTATGTTCGGTTCCAGCTCATCGAGCGGATCGGACGATTCCGATGATTCGAGTGATTAGAAGGATGGAAAAATGCTAAAGAAATTATATCTGGTATTTGGGATGGGCGTTCTCGTGTTCTACGGAGCGGCCTCCTGGTTCGGCTGGGAGATGGCAAACTCCGGCAGTCACTCGCGGCTCGGTGTTCCATTCATCTATACGGGATTTCATGGAGGGAAATAAATGCTGAATTCTTTAATCAATTCGCCGGTGCTCGGAATGATCGTCAAGATCGATGAGCTGCTGCCGGTGCTGACGACTACTGTGATATTTGTCGCGATAGGGTTGATCGTTTTTGCGATCGCATTTTTGATCGTCGTTTTCGTAGCTCCGTTTTCGGTAAAAAAAGAGATCGAAGAAGACCAAAATACATCGCTCGCTATCATTATCGGCGCCGTGATCATTGGCATCGCGATGATAATCTCGGCAGCTATTCAAGGCCAGTAGCCGAAAGGATGAAGGCGGAAGGGTGAAGGATGAAAGGTCTTCTTTACTTCATCCGTCGTCCTTTATCCGTCATCCTTTACCATGAAACGCGCTCCGCTTTTATTCCTCAACGTTTTTGTCATCGCGACTTGCGGCCTGATCTACGAGTTGCTTGCCGGAACTCTTTCGAGCTACGTTCTCGGTGATTCGATCACTCAATTCTCGATAATTATCGGGGTCTATCTTTTCGCGATGGGTGTCGGTTCATGGCTATCACGATTTATCGATAAAAATCTCGCCGAGCGATTCGTCGATATCGAGATCGCGGTCGCGGTGGTCGGCGGTTTTTCGGCACCGCTTCTTTTCCTGTCGTTCGCTCATCTTTCCTATTTCTCGATTGTTTTATACGGGATCGTCTTCGCGATCGGGGTTCTGGTCGGACTCGAGATACCGCTGCTCATGCGGATCCTTAAAGACGAACTAGATTTTAAGGATCTGGTCTCGCGCGTTCTTGCGTTTGACTACATCGGCGCGCTGGTTGCTTCGCTCTTGTTTCCACTTTTTCTCGTTCCCAAGCTCGGGTTGAACCGGACGTCGCTGCTTTTCGGCATGCTGAATGCGGGGATAGGAATTTGGGGAACATGGTTACTGCTTCCGCTGATAAAAGGAAACGTGACGCTTCTCCGCATCAAAGGTGCCGTTGTCCTGGTGCTTCTCGCGATCGCGTTTATCAAAGCCGACCGACTAACGACTCTGGCAGAAGATGCGTTGTTCGTTGATAACATCATTTACGCTAAGAGTTCGGCTTATCAACGAATAATCGTAACAAAAGGAAAGACGGGCTATGCCCTGTTCCTTAATGGAAATCTACAGTTCAATTCCTTCGATGAGTATCGCTATCACGAAGCTCTAGTGCATCCGGCCTTCGCGGCATACCAAGGCGAACCGAAACGCGTGCTCGTCCTCGGCGGCGGTGACGGATTGGCATTACGCGAGATCGAAAAATATAGGTCGGTCGAATTTATTCAGATCGTAGACCTCGACCCCGAGATGACCAATATCTCGAACGCTGTGCCTGCCCTTGGCGATCTCAACCGACATTCGTTCAGCGATCCGCGTGTTCATCTCACCAATGGCGATGCTTTTGTCTGGCTCGACGGCGCGCAAACCGAACCCTTCGACATAGCGATCGTAGATTTCCCGGACCCGAATAATTTCGCGTTAGGAAAACTCTACACGACGCGTTTTTACAATCTGTTGAGATCAAAACTCAAACCGGATTCATCGGTAGTAGTTCAAACGACGTCGCCGCTGATCGCGCGCAAGTCCTTTTGGTGCATCGTCAAAACATTGGAAACTGCCGGCTTCTCCGTAAAGCCATACCAGACCACCGTGCCGAGTTTTGGTATTTGGGGATACGCTCTCGCGAAGCTGCAGCCATTTGAAACTCCAGCAAAACCACGGTCCGGTATCGAGCTGCACTTTCTGAATGACCAATCTTTCTCTTCGCTTTTCGAGTTTCCGTCGGATACTACGGTTCCCGACGACGATATCGAAGTGAATCGTCTCGACAATCAGTCGTTGGTCAGATATTACGAGGCTGAATGGCGGAGATTTGAGCAGTGACGCTCTTCACCCGTCGCGAGATCTTGACCGCATTTCTCGGCGCTCCGTTTGCGTTGACGGCGTGCAGTTCTGGATCCTCGTCAAGGTTCCCGGAGGGCGAGATCGTCGGACAATCGGTAAGTCTCGGACACATTCTGCGGGAGAATCGAACGTTCGAGGTGCCGCTGGACAATTGGGAAACTAAGAAAGTCGCGATCATCGGCGCCGGCATAGCGGGACTTAGCGCAGCGTGGAAATTTCGAAGGGCGAATTTTGACGATTTCGTTCTTCTTGAACTTGAAAAAGTAGTTGGCGGAACGGCGCGCAGCGGGCAGGGCCAGCCGGTCGGTTATCCATGGGGAGCGCATTACTTGCCGGTACCGTTCGAGGAAAATCATGAGCTGCGAGGTTTACTCGAAGAAATGCAGATCCTGGTCAGCGGCGGCGAAAGCAGCCCGGCGATCGTTCCCGAGCAGTATCTTTGCCGTGAACCCGAGGAGCGCGTTTTTTACAAAGGTCGCTGGTACGAAGGCTTGTATCTAAACGCCGGTGCCAGCGACGACGACAAGCGGCAATACGACGCATTTCAAAAACAGATCGACTACTGGGTGAACTGGCGCGATGCCAAGGGTAACCGTGCGTTCGTTGTACCGGTCGGGTCGTGCTCGACAGATGCTACGGTGACCTCGCTCGATAAGATCACATTTGGCGAATGGCTCAGGCAAAACAACTTTACTTCCGAACGGTTGGTTTGGTATTGCGATTACGCTTGCCGTGACGATTACGGTCTAAAGCTTGATCAGACTTCGGCTTGGGCCGGGTTATTTTATTTCTGTTCACGGGTAAGAAAGAGCGGCGAAGAATCGCAGCCATTCATCACTTGTCCGGAAGGCAACGGGCAGTTCGTCAATTATTTCCATGAGGTTGTGAAAGCCAACGTGCGCCCATCACAGGTCGTTGTTTCGGTCGTGCCCAGCGCACATGGGGTTGACGTTGTCTGTATCGACGGCGATTCCCTGCGCGGCGTTCATTGTCAAAAAGCGATCTTTGCGGCTCCCATGTTTACGGCTCCGTATGTGATTCGCGGATTTCGCGAAGATCCGCCATTTGCGGCTGGCGAGTTTCAGCACAATTCGTGGTTTGTCGCGAACCTGTTTTTGAAGGACCGGCCAAAGCCCCGCTTTACAAAAGATTTCCCGCTTGCCTGGGACAATGTCGTGTACGACAGCCCGAGTCTCGGCTATATCACCGCGACTCATCAAAAAGGTATCGATTACGGACCTACAATTCTGACGTATTACTACCCGATGTGTGCCGAAGAGAACAGCCGCACGAAATTATTCAACTACGAATGGCGCGATCTCGCGGATGTTTGTCTGACCGATCTATCTCGTGCCCATCCTGATATTTATGAGCTGGCGGACAGAATTGATATCATGCGGTGGGGCCATGCGATGGTCAGTCCACGGCCAAATTTCATCTGGAGCGGAATTCGCGAACAGGCGACAAAGCCATATCGAAATATTCATTTTGCTCATACCGATCTGAGCGGCGTCGCATTGTTTGAGGAAGCGTTTTATCATGGCGTAAGAGCCGCCCGGGCGATTCTAGAGTAGAGATGGACGCGGCACTTGCTCAAAACCGTTTTTGGCTTTTTTCCCGGGAGATCGATCTCACGGTTTTTCTCGGGAGTGCGATCGCGTCTCTTATACTGCTTGCCATTGGGTGGCATTTGGGAATTCTAAACGGCGAATCGCCGGAATGGACCTGGGTTTGGGCGGTGTTGTTTATCGACGTAGCTCATGTCTGGTCGACCTCTTTTCGCGTGTATTTCGATAAGTCGGAATTTAAACGACGTTTTTGGTTATACCTGCTCGTTCCGGTTTTCGGATATGCCATCGGCGTTGCCCTGTATTCGGAAGGTGATCTGACTTTCTGGAAAGTGCTCGCTGCGGTGGCTGTTTTTCATTTTGTTCGGCAGCAATACGGTTGGGTCGCTCTTTACCGGCGAAAGTTGGGCGAGACTGAGACGTGGACCTGGTGGATCGACGCGGCGGCAGTGTATCTTGCATCGATCTATCCGCTGGTATTTTGGATGACCCGGCTTCCGCGCAATTTTGAATGGTTCGTGCAGAACGATTTTGTTTCGATACCTTCGATCGTTGAAACGATCCTGTTCCCGATCTATGTGGCGGCTCTCGTCGCGTATTTTACAAAATCGATCTACCAGTACGCGACCACCGGTTTTGTAAATATCGGCAAGGACATCGTCGTTGCGACCACGGCGATCTGCTGGTATGTCGGGATCGTCTATTTCAATTCCGATTACGCTTTTACCGTGACCAATGTGATCATTCACGGTGTGCCATATTTCGCCTTGATCTACGTTTATGCAAAGTTTCGACGCGAGACCAGCGGACGTATTTATCGGACATTTTCGCACAACGTGCTCATCTTTTTGGCAACATTGTGGGCTCTAGCTTATATCGAAGAACTGTTTTGGCATCGCGGTGTCTGGCATGAGAAGGAATGGCTTTTCGGCGGCGATTGGAACCTGGATAGTATTAAGACATATCTCGTGCCCCTGCTGGCACTTCCGCAGTTGACGCACTATGTACTCGACGGCT
>JBDTZW010000090.1:0-8076 GCA_040004905.1 Acidobacteriota bacterium | reverse complement strand
TGTACATGCACCACGAGATGGTGAACGGCAAGGGATACCCGCAGGGCCTAACCGGCGACCAGATCCCGCTCCAGGCAAAGATCGTTTCGGTTGCCGATACTTTCGATGCGATGACGATCGATCGACCGTATCAAAAGGCCCTCGATCTAGACGATGCTATTTCCCGTATTTGCAGCTTTGTCGGCTCCCGTTATGACGCCGCCGTTGTCACTGCACTTGTCGAAGCTTGCCGTGCCGGCGAGGTCGCTAACGGCATCGTACGCCAGAAGGCGATCGCCCGCGAGACCAAGATCTCTCAAACACCGATTCCCGTTCCCACCGATATCGATCCTTTCGAACTAAGTTTCTAACGACAATTTCATATGTCCGAACCCGCAAATCTTGAGAATTGGCAGGTAGAGGTCGGCGGCCAGATCTACGAAGCCGACTTTGGCGAACTCGCTGCCTGGGTTGCCGAAGGGGCACTCCAGCCAGACGACAAGGTTCGTCGGGGAAACCTGCGATGGATCGAGGCAAAAAGAGTTCCGACCTTGTTGCCGCATTTCAATGCACGCCGTGATTGCACACCTCCGCCGCCCGTAGTGGTCACTACTACAACGGCCGCCGAAACCGCACCCGCAGCGGCAACGCCGGCGGCATCTGTCACGGTGAACGTCGCTCCCCCACAGCCGGTGCAAGTCGTTGTAAATGCGACCCAGGTCGATCCAGATTCTTGCAGAAACCATCAATCGGTCCCTGCGGTATATATCTGCGAAACTTGTGATATCGCCTACTGCAAAGGCTGCCCAAGCTCTTACGGCGGCAGCGTAAAGATCTGTCCAGCCTGCGGCGGCCTGTGCAAGGAAAAAGCACAGGCGGCGGCATCAAAAAAGAGGGACGAGGGCTATAGACAGGCACTCGACCAGGGGTTTGGTCTCAGCGATCTAGGAGCGGCGTTCGCGCATCCATTCAAATTCAAGTTGAGCTTGTTTTTTGGAGCGCTGATGTACATGTTCTTTTCGCTGGGCCAGTCGGCCACGGCGATGGGCGGAATATTTATGTACGCGGCGGCGATCATCAGCTTTATGCTCGCCAACATGCTTTGGTTCGGGGTCCTCGCACACACGACGGAAAGCTTTTCGCAGGGCAAGCTCAGCGTCGATTTCATGCCGAGATTTGACGAATTCAATCTTTGGGACGACGTGGTTCATCCATTTTTCCTGAGTATTGGCGTGTACATTTCAGCCTTTGGTTTATTTTTGGTGATGGCCATCGTCGGCGGCTATATGGTGTATAACGCCATGGCGGCTGAGCAGCAGGCAATGCTAAGCCAGATCCAAAAACTGCCAGGCTCGACTTTGTACGATCCTCAAAAGCCGATCCAGCAGTCAGGCGAGGTCAGCAAGGTACTCAGCGAAACTAAAAGACAAAACGACGAGCGCCTTCAGACACAAGCAGATATCGCGAACGGCAGCCAGCCCGCTGCAACCTCGGCCGGTGACACCGAGGAAAGCGTGATGCGCGCCAACGAGACGATACAAAAAGTTCAAAAGGCGCAGGTTGAAGCCGCGATCGGAAGATCGCCGCAAACGCAAACCGACGAACGGGAGGCGTTCCTGAAGAAGATCCTCGGCCTCGCTGCCCCAGTAGTTGTTCTCGCGGGAATCGGCCTATTGTGGGGTCTGTTCTATTTCCCGGCGGCTTGTGCAGTTGCGGGCTACACGCGGTCGTTCATGGCGACGATAAATCCGCTTGTTGGACTCGATACCATTCGCCGGCTAGGCCTCGACTACTTCAAACTGTTGTTCATGGCGCTGGTCATCGTGATCTGCGTGGCGATGGTCAGTTTCATTCTGGATCTAATATTCTCGCCGTTTTCTATGCCGGGATTTGTAAACATTCCTGCCAGGATCGTCGGCAGCCTTTTCTCCTTCTATTTCTGGGCGGTGTTCTGCTGCCTTATCGGATTCATGCTTTACAAGGCATCTGACAGGTTGAAGCTGTACAAGTAGTATCGAGGGTCCCAGCGAATGGCACGCATTTCGATCAAGGATCTCGCCAGATCGTACCCGTTTCTGGCCGTCTTTCTGATGGTGCTCGCGGCTTCGCTGTTCTTTACGTATTTCTCGATGTACGTGAAAGAAAAGAGAGCTGCAAATATTCCCCTGAACACGCCAAGCCTAGACGCGCTAGAAGCGAAATACAACAACGAAAAAACGACGATCCAAGGATATCTAGCCGCCGCGGACCAGGCTATTGCGGATCTTGATGCAAAAGGACCCGCCACGCCTAACGAGCCGCTATTGACGGACTGCGTGAGGGCGCACTACACGCAGGTTCCGATAGCAAATCCGACGGATCTACCAACCGCTCCCATCGAAGTTTCACGCGAGATGGACCAGGAGTGCGTAGATGAGAAATATCGCCTCGCAACGATCGAGGCAGAGCGGCGCGATCGGGATATTGGAAACAGACGCGTAGAATTGACGACAGAAAAGGCCGAACTCGAGGCATATCTCGGCCAGGCCCGCACAAATTTTACCTCGGACCGCGTTCACATCGTCGCCGACGCCCGCCGGCAGGCCACGCAGAATGATTTCATTACAAAATTTCCCGTCGCCTTCGGAGTTATGTCTCTGATCGCAGGATTCGCATATTTTGTTTATCGAAAGCTGGCCTGACCAAAAGCCACCGTTGTTTTGGATACGCCTACTCGTTTATACTTTCCGTTTTGGTTTGATAATCGGGTAGGCTTTATCTATGGCGTTTTTTTGGCGAAGGAATAAGGAAGACAAATTTTCAAGCTCGGTCCTCGGTCTCGACCGATCTCTTGAGGAATTAAAGGCCCGCGAAGAGGCTGTTGAAAAGGAACTAGGCGTTCGTTTTTCGAAGGCCATCGCTAAAACTCGTGATTCGATCAATACGCGGCTCGATTCGATCTTCGAGGGAAGGAAGCAGATCGATGAAGCATTTCTCGACGAGCTCGAGGAAATGCTGATCTCGACCGACATCGGCGTCAGCACGACGCTCCAGGTGATCGAATCGGTCCGAAAAGGCGTTTCGCGGCAAGAGATCAACGACATGACGGCGTTGAAGGCCGCGATGAAGCACGAATTGCTGTCGATCCTTCATCACTCCGAAGAGCTCGGCGTAGCCGACGAACGTAAGGTCGCTGCCGATATCAAGCCGTATGTTCTTATGGTGGTCGGTGTGAACGGCGTGGGCAAAACCACGACGATCGGGAAATTGGCCCAGCGGATCAAGGACGAGGGTAACGAAGTTCTCATCTGCGCCGCCGACACATTTCGCGCGGCCGCCTCCGATCAGCTTGAGATATGGGCTGAGCGTGCCGGTGTTCAGATCATCCAGCAAAAACAGGGAACTGATCCGGCCGCCGTTTTGTTCGATTCGCTTAAGGCTGCTGAAGCCCGGAACGCCGATGTGCTCATCGTTGATACGGCAGGACGCCTGCATAACAAAGCAAATTTGATGGCGGAGCTCGAAAAAATGAAACGCATCGCGGCCCGCGAAGTTCCGGGAGCGCCCCACGAAACTCTATTAGTGATAGATGCCGTGACTGGCCAGAATGGACTCGAACAGGCTCGCCAGTTCATGAAGACAGCCGACGTTACGGGAATTGTATTGACCAAGCTCGACGGCACAGCAAAAGGTGGAATCGCCGTTGCGATCGCAAAAGAACTAAACCTCCCGATCCGCTACGTCGGCATCGGCGAGCAGGTCGACGACCTGATGGTTTTCGATCCGGAAAGTTACGTTAACGGACTGTTCAATTGATGTTGGCCGACGAACGAGACATTGAATTGACAAAACGGTCTCTGGCCGCAGCGGCAAAGGGAATTGGGTTGGTGTCGCCAAACCCGCTCGTCGGCTGCGTAATTATCTCGCCCGACGGACAAGTGGTCGGAGAAGGCACCTATCTTTACGTTGAGATCAGACATGCGGAGGTCATAGCTCTTGAACAGGCTGGAGAATCTGCGCGAGGCGGCACGGCATATGTCTCACTCGAGCCCCACGATCACCAGGGTAAAACAAAGCCGTGTACCCAGGCGTTGATCGACGCGGGAATTGAACGCGTTGTCTGTCCGATCGAGGACCCGAATCCGCTCGTTTCCGGTAAAGGCTTCGAACGGTTAAGAAATGCAGGTATAGAGGTCAAAACCGGAATCCTCTCCGACGAGGCTTCAAAGCTCAACGAAAAATTCATCTGCTGGCATAAGGCTGGACGGCCGTTCGTCCATCTTAAGCTTGCCATGTCTCTGGATGGACGGATCTCGCTAACCAACAGCGTCTCGACTGCTCTGTCGGGCGAGGGGGCCTTGAAACGAGTTCAGGATCTCAGACATGAGCATGACGCGATTCTTGTTGGGGGAAACACCGCGTTTGCCGACAACCCCAGCCTGACCGATCGCAGCGGCCGGGAACGTCGGCGAAAATTGCTGCGAGTCGTACTCGACAATCGTTTGCGCATTTCGCTCGATTCGACGTTAGTAACAACCGCGGCGGATACTCCGACACTTGTCTTTTCAAATTCCGAAGATGCGGCGAAGATTTGTGAATTGCAAAAGGCGGGAGTAGAAGTCGCCCCGATAGACGCCCATGATCTGGCATCTGTCCTGGCGGAGCTTCGCAAACGTTCGATCCAGAGCGTTCTTGTCGAAGGCGGCAGCGAGGTAGCGGGCTCATTCGTGGACGCAAAGCTGGTAGACAAAGTTAGCCTGATCGTGGCCCCGATAATTATCGGGGGACAAACAGCTCCGGTTGCCGTCGGCGGAAGTGGAGCCGCGGCGTTGACGGACGCCTTTCGGTTAACGGATGTTGAGACGGCCCGCATTGGCGTAGATATAGAGATAACGGGATACACGGCAAAATGAAGCGGGCGCGTGAATCAAAACCTTTCGCAAAAAGATCTCTCGGTCAAAACTTCCTTGTCGATCCTTCATACATATCGAAAATAATTGACGCTCTCGAGGTCCGGTCTGGCGACATCGTCGTCGAGATCGGGCCGGGCCGCGGGGCGTTGACAGAAAGGCTGGTTGCGACCGCTGATCGAATCATTGCAGTAGAGATCGACCGCGACCTGGTTCCCCTTCTTCGCGATAGATTTAAGAACGACGAGAACCTGATTGTCATCGAGGCAGATGTTCTTAAGATCGATCTCGCCCAACTTGTCCCCCGGGACATTCACACCGCACCAAACTCTCCACTGTTCAAGGTCGTTGCCAATCTTCCGTATTACATTTCAACTGCCGTCCTTCAAAAGCTCGCGGAACAGCGGCATCTGCTTTCGACCCTGGTGCTTATGTTTCAGCGCGAGGTTGTCGATAGAATAACCGCCGCCCCGGGAAACTCCGATCGCGGGTTTCTTACCGTTCTAACCGAGGCTTTTTTTGAGATTGAGAGGCTTTTCGACGTGCCTGCGGAGGCTTTCCGTCCGCAGCCAAAAGTGCGGAGCTCGGTAGTTCGGCTCACACCAAAAACAAGGGAGATATCCAACGAAACCGTCTTTCGGGAGCTGATCAGCAATGCCTTCCGGCAAAAAAGAAAAACGCTCACCAACAATCTAAAGGCATTCTATCCAAACGCAGCCGAGATCATCGCTGCCGCCGGGATCGATCCCCGCCTTCGTCCCGAAGCTCTCACTATCGATCAATGGCTGAGGTTAGTGGAGAGCGCTCCAAAGGGTGGGTAAATGGAACGTGGTATTAATAAGCGGTTTAGAATGATCGACTGCTCGAAAGGTTGAGAAAATCCCGGCATTCGCTGATGCCGCCAAATTTCATTTCGGGTTGACGGGAAGACGAAACAAGACTATAAGTTATTGCTGGTCCATCTTCTCCCTGACGAAGCTTGGATTTTCGAAAACAGATCTAGGGCTATTTTGTATTCTTATTCCGCCTTTTCGATCGTCTTTATACATAGAATTCGCTTTTATTCATTATGAATAAAGGTTGGCTCCGGCCAAGCAAATTCAAAATAATTCACGGAGGGATAATGAAGAAAATCTTGTTCTCGTCGTTTCTACTGGTTGTCGCGCTTGCGGCAACAGCGATGGTCTCCCTTTCACAAGATCGAGTCGATCACAGCCTCAACCCAAATTCGCAGCCCGATGGCACAATACAGTTTACGCAGTCCGGTCGTATTAAGGCGGCCTTGACCACCGGCGGCACCGGGGCTACCGCTCCATTGATCAATCATGGCGGCCCGGTTATCGGGACCCCGACGATCTATATAATTTGGTACGGCAATTGGAACCAGTCGAACGGTTCTGATACGGCCGCCGGAAAGCAGCTTATTCGAGATTGGGCCAACGGCATCGGCGGAACGCCGCATTTTGCCATCAATACGACCTATGGCAGTCCGATTTCAGGGAACGTCTTTTTTGGCGGTGATGCAGTTGATACGGGAACCAGAACGCGTCTAACCGACAATCAGATCAGAAACGTTGTAAACAATGCGATCACAAGCGGTCGTTTGCCCTACAATGCAAACGGCGTTTATTTTCTCGTGACCGCGTCTAACGTTACGGCGTCATCGGGGTTCTGCACTCAATACTGTGGGTGGCACACCACGGGCAATCTAACAAACGGAAAGGTTCGTTACTCATTCGTGGGAAATGCGAATAGATGTCTGACAAGCTGTGCGGCACAGAGCACAAGTCCGAACAACAATCCCGGAATTGACGGCTCAATTTCCGTTATGACACATGAACTGGAGGAGGCTACCACCGACCCTGACCTGAATGCCTGGTATGCCTCAAGCGGTGCGGAAAATGCTGACACATGCGCCTGGACTTTTGGACATTCGCAACTTCAGGCAAATAATGGTTCATGGTTTAATATGACCTTTGGCGGACACCAGTGGCTGATCCAGAGAAACCTGCTCAAATCAGGCAGCAGCTGGTTCTGCATGGTCGATTCGAGTCACAACTAGTCACACGTCGATTGTCATTAGTTAAGCGTCAAGACATTGCAATATTGTCTTGGCGCTTTGTTTCTATGCGAACATTACGCTAATTTGTGAGATATAGAGGATTGAGCCCATTTCAAATATCTAAACTTCATCGAATCGCCGAATCCAAGGGCGTTATCGGTTAAAAGTGAAACTGGTGAACAAGCAAATTCTAGAGGAAATAGTTTCGGCCTTTATACAAACAAATCGGAGGGAGCGATTCGTGGACTTGCTTTCCCGACAGAAAAGGTATTATGACTTTCGCAAGGATCTCTTACGAGATCCACGCTATTTTGACGTTAAGAATATCATTGTCCATTTCAAATCTGCTCCTGACGCCGAGACTGTCTATAAAGAATTTAGACGATTAGGGGAAAAGAAAGAGAGTAGTTGCTATGTTGTCAGTCGTGACCTAGATCTTGACGGCCAAACGATGAACCTAAAGGAAGCTCTTTTGAAAATCGCCGGAACGCAAAGCGAATCCTTAATCTATTGTCCCGTGTCAAAGTTGGGATATTTTGAAGGCCATGAAGGCTGGCGCTATGTACTTGGAGCAAAGTCCAAGTAGACACCTTGTCAGAAACTGTGGTTTAGATATGGTGTGTCAAACAACCGGTGTCAGGTATGCGAATCTGCGATATTCCTTAAGTAAAGTCTTTCGACTTGATCTTTAGCGTAGGCGAGTTTTCTGTTTGTCAGGAGTGTTTGTCGGGCAGTGTCGCTCGCGGCGGCTAACACTCGAAGTATCGAGGCCGGCGATGAGCGAAAGTTCGGTCACTAGAGAGCCTTGCGCCCTTCCGATAAGGATCAACACTTCTTTAGCGAGTACCGCTCAGAGAAACCTGCTCAAATCAGGCAGCAGCTGGTTCTGCATGGCCGATTCGAGTCACAACTAGTCACACGGTCGATTGTCATTAGTTAAGCGTCAAGACATTGCAATATTGTCTTGGCGCTTTGTTTCTATGCGAACATTACGGTAATTTTTGAGTTGGCTTCCGTCTCTGTCGGCATGTTCGCCCAGAGCGATCTTCAGAATCGCGGGACCGAAACGTTTTCAAAGAGAATCTTCGGATCGACTCGGAGCGTTTTGTTCAAAAGAAACTTGAGGTTTATTAAGTGTTTCAAATC
>JBDTZW010000340.1:0-2422 GCA_040004905.1 Acidobacteriota bacterium | reverse complement strand
GCCTCATCTCCGAGCATCATCATTTCGAGGCCAACGTTTCGCATGAAAAGATCGCTGCGGCCGTCGATGAATTGAACGCTCGGAGCGATGTCGATGGAATTCTCGTGCAGCTACCGTTGCCCAGTCATGTCGACGAACGCGACATACTTGAAAGGATCGACCCTGAAAAGGATGTCGACGGCTTTCATCCCGTAAATGCGGGCCATCTGATGCAGGGTTATATTGGGCTTGTGCCCTGCACACCCGCCGGTGTCGTAGAAGTTCTAAAACGTTCGAAAATCGACATTGCAGGCAAAAATGCCGTTATTGTTGGGCGTAGTAACATTGTTGGGAAACCCATGGCCATGCTTCTGCTCCACGAGAATGCGACAGTGACGATCTGCCATTCGCGAACCAGGAATTTGTCGGATTTAACTTCGAAGGCTGACATACTTGTCGCGGCGATTGGTCGCGCTGGTTTTATTCGAAGCGAACATATTGGCGAAGGGGCAACGGTCATAGATGTGGGCATCAATAATATATCCGATGTCACCGCGGCCCATGAGTTATTCGGAGTTGATGAGATCGAGAAACGCCTCGCCGCGATCGAAAAACGCGGATTCACTCTCGCAGGCGATGTAAATCCCAAAGAGGCTATCGAGAAGGCGGCTAATTATACTCCGGTTCCCGGCGGCATCGGATTGTTGACCGTAGCAATGCTTATGAAAAACACTCTTTCCGCTGCCAAAATGCGGCGGAAGATATAGCGCCGATTCTCTGAATATTCTCCTGTCTTAAAACCTATGAACTTTGAAGAATACCAATCCGCGGCGAGAATGACGGCCCTATACCCGCGACGGATGTCCAATCTTGAGTATCCGACGCTTGGGCTTACCGGCGAAGCCGGTGAGGTTGCGAACATCGTCAAGAAGATCCAACGGGATCACGGCGGCGTTATCAACGAAGAAATACGCGACAAGTTGAAGGACGAATTGGGCGATGTCCTTTGGTATATCTCGGCATGTGCCGATGAATTGGGGATCACGCTCTCAGAAATCGCTGAATTTAACGTCGGCAAACTGGCAAAACGTCACGGACGTGAATAGGAAGAATGCTCAAGGTCGGACTAACAGGTTCTATCGCGGCGGGCAAATCGTTCATCCTTAATGTTTTTCGGCAGCTTGGATGCTTTACGCTGGATGCCGACATAACGGCACGCGAAGTGGTAGAGCGGGGAACGGCGGGGCTCCGCGAGATCGCCGAGCGATTCGGAACTGAGGTCATAGCCGCTGATGGATCTCTCGATCGGGGAAAACTGGGAGCGATCGTTTTTTACGACGCGTCAAAACGCGCAATTCTCAACTCGATCGTGCATCCGCTTGTAATTGAATCTCAGGACAGATGGCTCGGGGAGAACGAAAAGCATGATCCGAACGGCATAGCTCTCGTTGACGCAGCCTTGATGATAGAATCGGGCGGGTATAAGCGTTTCGATAGACTTATCGTAGCATGGTGCGAACCGGATATACTTCTTCACAGATTGATGTCGCGCAATGGCCTTTCAGAAGAAGCGGCAAAAAGGCGAATCGAGGCTCAGATGCCGCAGGAACAAAAGAAACTGTATGCGGATTTCCTGATCGACACATCTAAGGATCATGACAACACGCACCGCCAGGCGGTGGACATTTTTCATGAATTAGAGCTTCTTAAATAAGCAGGATGTACCGCCCGCCACGATCAAATGCCGCTAAATACCTTCGCCGAAAACAATGGCGGGCTGGTGCGGTTCTGTGGATCATTCCCCTGGCAATGGTTTCATCCTTTTTTCTCTCATGCAAGCAACTTAGCGAACCGAAGGCCGGAACTCTGTATTCCGAAGCTGTTCCACCGCGCAAGCAGGAGTTTCGCTGGAGTAACGGTAGATCCCCGAAAACCTTCGATCCAGCACTTGCGTCCACTCCGCCCGAGACCGATATCGTTCGCGCTATATACGAGGGCCTGACCGATGTCGATCCGAAGACCCTTCATGAGGTCCCGGCCGTTGCGGAAAAATGGGCGAGCTCGGATGATGGCCGGACTTGGACATTTCAGTTACGAAAAAACGCGAAATGGTCGAACGGTGATCCAGTTACCGCTCGAGATTTTGTTTCTTCGTGGAAGCGCCTCGTGGAACTGGGGGAAAGTACAGCTCATCACGATCTTTTCAATAACGTGGTGGGGATGCGTGAAAAGATCGAACCACGGATTCCCGTTGTTTCACCCGACCCGGGAAAATATCTCAACGCGGACAAAAAAGACACGAGGCCGAAAGCTCCAACGCATGTTCTATCTGAATCACCGACACCAGAGCGTACCGATGCCGTGCGTACGGAAAAGCGAAAAGACGTTAAAGACATTAAAGAAGAGCAAAAGTTAGGCGTCGAAGCTGTGAGCGACTTCGTTC
>JBDTZW010000436.1:0-2441 GCA_040004905.1 Acidobacteriota bacterium | reverse complement strand
ACGCCGCCGGCACCGCCACCACAACCACGACCCCGTCAGGCGATCAGGCAGGAGACATCCCCGTCCAAAACGACTACGACGGCGACGGCAAAGTCGACATCGCCGTCTGGCGACCGGTTAACACACCCACCGGCACCCTCGGCCACTGGTACATCCGCAAATCCGGCTCCGCCGGTGCCCTCCGCGATGAAAACTGGGGCACCACCGGCGACACCCCCGTCCCGGCTTATTACCGGCGGTAAGGATTTCCCGAACATGTTTCTTTACGGCGTGCGTTGGCAAGGTATCGATCAGCAACTAGAGAGGAAGAAGGTGAAAAAAAATATCTTAATAAAAGCTCTGACCATATTATTTTCAATAATAGCAACGACTCGGTTTTACGCGGCTCCGGAGTCTGGGCAAAAAACGGGAACGGCGGGGACCTACCCGCTAGGTGGCTCAGATTATGTAAATCTGTATAACGGACATCTAAACTTCACGGTCCCGTTGCTAAGCGTAAATGGCAGGGGAGGTTCGGGTGTTACAGTCCCGTTAACCATCGGTTCTGACGTATGGTCGAAGTTTATCTATTCTCACCCCAACTATCTCTATGCATCGACTCAAGGTTTTACGGACGAATGTAACACTGCCTACGAGTACACTTCCGTTACGGTTGATGGCCAAACGGAAACCCAGGCCAGCCCGGTCCGACAATGCCATCCTGTACCCACCTTCGGAAACGCACAAGTGTATGTCGGAGACTCAAAGTTTAACTTTGCCTACCTGCTTAATCAATGTCTACCTCCCGCCTATGCTCCGGGAGCTCTATGTGCGACATATGATAGACACACGGACGTAATCTACGCAGGTGGATTTGGATCGAATGCAAACATTCCCAATGCGGGAGCCGGTAGAACCACGCTTACCTTTGTCTTGCCCGATGGCTCAAGCCACTCATTTGTCGATACTCAAACAATGGGCCGGTATCAATACTGGAGCGTCGTAAACGGTCAGGTAGTTAATTCATCTCGAGGGAAGAATTTTACCGCGACCGACGGGAGCTCTATGACATTCATTTCTGACACTGTCATAAATGATACAGGTGCACCCAATGGCGATACGACGCAACCTGCATTTTCGTATCCAACCGGATATATCCTGATGAAGAACGGCAGTCGTTACCGAATCGAACAGGGTCTCATTAAATGGACAAAGGACATTAACGGAAACAAAACTCTATTTCAGTACGTTGATGCTCAGAACCAATTTGGAAAACAGTTATCGACGATAGTTGATTCCCTTGGTAGGCAGGTAAACATTAATTACGACATCAACGATGGCACCCTAGCACCGGACGGGACGCAGCTGGGAATACACGATGAAATTCACTATCCTAGCATTGGTGGTGCGGACCAGAAGATCGTCATAACTAAGGACGATCTTGCAAATTCGCTTAGATCTGGTTACACCGTCAAACATAAAAACGAATTATGGCCGGATGCCGCTTCGAGTACTGATCTTTTCAATAAGACTGTCATTGCATCTGTATGGTTGCCGACCGGCCAACCGTACAAGTTCAAATATAATAGCTTTGGAGAACTCGCCAAAGTTGATTTTCCTTCCGGTGCGGGCACTGAGTACGATTACGACTATGCGTCGAACACCTATTTTCCTTCCGGCCAAGTTGCTTATAGCAGTTTTCGCCGTCGGGTTGTTGAAGCCAGACTCTACTCCGAAAGCGAAAATCCGGGCTCTCTTGTAACCAAAACCGCTTTCTCAAATATTTATTCATTACGTTTAACTGGCGATTATAGCCCGATCACAACTCTTCCGGTTCAGGTTGATGTCAAAGACGCAAGCGATAATCTACTGAGTCGTTCGAAGCACTATTTTCGAGGCGATCCGACCAATTCGACCAATCAAAACGGTTTTGAGAGAGCTAGGGGTCTTGAGGACCCACTGAGCGGACGGGAAATCAAGACCGAAATTATCAATCCTGTTACACAGGCTGTTTATCAGAGGACCGAGTATTCCTGGCAGATGCGAGTCCCCGGATATTCGCCTTCGTGTACCCCAACGCAAGTCTGTAATTATCCTGATACTGACTATCTACCTGCAAGGGATCCAATCTTAACGGAGACAAAAGCCACGCTGCGACCCGATATTAGCGGCGGTCTCGTCACAAAAACCTCGGCAGTCAATCCGGCTAACGGTTCCATCGGAATCGACAATCATAATAACCAAACGGACGCCTGGCAGTACGACGGGGGCGTTGGAAACGTTGCTTCATTGCCAACGAGACACAGGCATATGGATTTTCTATCGGTGAACCCGTCGAACGGCGTTGACTATGCGAACCCGGCCAGCGGCACGGATTATGTCTTGACGGATTTACACATGCGAGGATTACCAAGCGGGGAACAATTGTATGCCATAAATCCAAGCACGGGAGCGGAAACGCT
>JBDTZW010000040.1:0-8150 GCA_040004905.1 Acidobacteriota bacterium | reverse complement strand
TTGCCACACCTACGAGGTTAGCTGACGGGCTAGGAACGAAAGATTATCCCCGCGGCACTTTCAACAAAACCGCTTCGCCCCCGTTGAGCCTTTTGGCTGCTCAACATTGGGTCCCCCGCGTTGATTCACAATGAATTAACTTCGGTGATCAACTTTTCAACAATTTGATTTTAGCAGGTGGTTTAACGCTTTTCAAGAAAAAAGATAGGTCTAAATGCAGATTTTACGTTAAAACTGGCCTCCCGGTCCAAGAAATCCACAAAAACCGCGGTTATGTCTTCCTATTCCCAAACCAACTATCCATCATCAGCTATCGATTCTCCGTCTGAACAGCTAGCGTCCCGGATACCATTGATAGAGAAAGAGATAAACGATGACGCCGGTCACGGAAACATACAGCCAGACCGGGTAAACGATGCGAGCAAGTTTTTTGTGAGCATCAAACTTTCCCTTCAACGCACGCCGGAGCGTTAAAAGAACAAACGGCGTTACGAGGATCGCCAGTATCGTATGTGAGGTAAGTATCGTGAAATAGATCGGACGGGCCAGGCCTTCGCCGGTGAATTTCGTCGGGCCGAGACCGAAGTAATAAGTCCTGATCACGTGGTGGGTTACATAGCATACGAGAAATAACGCCGAGACCGAGCAAGCCGTGATCATACACAGCCGGTGGGCATGAACGTGTTTGGTCAGGATAAATATCAGCCCAAATACAAGGCACACCCCGCTCAAAGCATTCAGAGCGGCGTTGAGATGGGGAAAGATCTGAAGTAAATCCATTGTGCGGCGAGCCTAGCCTCATTTCCAAAACCCAAGCATCATGAAAAGCACTATCCACATTCCGTCCACGAAATGCCAGTACCAACCTACCGTTTCAGCAAGCTCCCTACGGCGTTTAAGCAAAGCCTCACTTTCTGTTTCGGCCCAAGTTTTCATTACAATGACGCCGAGCGCGATGATCCCGCCGATCACATGCACCACGTGAACTGCGGTCAAAATATAAAACAGTGCCAGATAGGGATTACCAGCGACGTAAAATCCCCGCTGCACAAGAGCAAACCAGGCTAGGATCTGGGACGAAATAAACGCGGCCCCGAGAACGCATGTGACGATCAGGAAATTTTTCGCTTTGGCTTGTTCATTGCGATCGATAGAACGTTTTGCAATGTGATACGTCAAGCTGCTGATCAGAATAAGAAATGTGCTAACCCAAACAGGTTTAGGCAGTTCAAAAGGCCGCCATTCGGCTCCGCCGTTCGTCGCGATAACTACATAGGCGGCGATCAGGCCGCCGAACGTCATTAAAACGACTAGAAGCAAGAATGCCGTAAGAATGCGTGATTTATTGGGTTGGATCTGCCCGGTGTCGATCTGGTCCGAATCGCGGGAACCGTCATCGCCTCCCCCTCCCCCGCCGGGACGTTTTCCGCCGTTTCCGCCGCTTCCACCCCGACTCAAGGGCGCTCGACCGCGCTTCTTCTCGTCTTCGGGAATGACTAAAGTTTCGGCTGTACCAATTTCCATGTTGCGGTTAATGATCGAGCACTAGAAGCAGGAAAAGGATTGGGAGGTATATCACGGACGCAAGAAGCAGCGAACGAGCTTTCTCGTTGGTTTTTGCTCGTGCGGCAGAAATGCTCATCCAAAGAAAGCCAAGGCCGAGGATCGAGGCCCCGATCAGATAAACCACTCCGGCGAAATGTAGAAAGAAAGGCGCTAGGCTAACCGGCACGAGCATCACTGTGAAAAGGACGATCTGCCGGGCAGTTAGCCGTCCGGAGGGATCAACCACCGGCAGCATCAAGATACCGGCTTTTGCATATTGCTCGCGATACATCCAAGCGATCGCAAGAAAATGCGGAAACTGCCATAGAAATTGCGTCACGAAAAGCGCCCAAGCGCCGAGCGTAATATCGTTCGCCGCTGCGGTCCAGCCCATCAGGGGCGGCATTGCCCCCGGAATTGCCCCGATCGCAGTTGAGGCCGAAGTACGTGTTTTAAGAGGCGTGTAGAGCAATACATAACCCGCGATAACCACAAGCCCAAGAATTGCAGTCAGGCCGTTGACCGCGAAGAACAAGTAGATCTCTGATCCAATACAAAGCGCAAGCCCGAACACCAGAGCCTCGGTCGCGGAGAGCTTTTCCGTCGGAAGCGGGCGAGTCGCGGTTCGATCCATCAAAATATCCGTTCGGCGCTCGATGTATTGGTTCAGCGTCGCAACACCAAAAGCCAGCATTGCGATCGCAGCCATGGAATTGAGGAACAACGCAGCTTCGAAAGGACCCGGCGAGCCGAGATAAAACCCGGCGGCCGAGGTCAGCACCAGCATAAACGCGATCCTCGGTTTTGTGAGTTCCACAAACGCCGAAGCCTTTTCGCTTATACTCAGGTCTTTTGGCTTTTCCAAGCCTACTGTTACTGCATCCATTGGTCTTTCGGTAAGAATGTAAAAGGATACGCCTTAGGAGTCAATTTTTCAAAGAAGCCACTGGTAACTCCGCTTCTTTGGGTCTGTAGCCGAACTAATTTTTAGGTCAGTGACAAAAGTCCGCCGCTCGGCTATGATTTTTGTAGCCACATTCATGTCTGCTGCCGAAGAAACATTAAGGCCGCGAGAGGTTTTCAGGCCCAAACCGGCACCCATCGTAAATCGGATACTTGATTCGTTCAGCTCAGTGCGCCTCGGTGTTCTCGTTCTTTGCTCAATGGTCGTTCTCGCAATGATCGGAATGCTGATAATGCAGCAGAATGTTCAGGGCTTCGAGACCTATTACCCCTCGCTCACTCCAGCGGAAAAACTCGTCTTTGGTTATCTCGGCCTCTTCGACATTTACCATAGCTGGTATTTCGAAGGATTGCTTCTGTTTCTATCGCTAAACATTGTCCTCGCATCCATAGACCGATTCCCGTCTGCCTGGCGTTATATCGTCGACCCGAAAACGAGCGGCACCCGTGAATGGCTGCTGCAGCGAAAGGAACAGATGATCATTGGAGTAGAAAATATCCGCGAAAGCGAACTGCCCGACAAGATCAAAACGGTGTTCGAAAAGCATGGTCTGAAGTCCAAGGTCGTCGAAAGCGAGAACCGATATTACGATCGGGACGGGGATGGCAACAAGATCTTTTCGAACGTAAGGATAAGAAAGAATCTGTATGTTTTCGGCGAAAGCGGTAAATGGAACCGCGTCGGAGCGTACATCGTTCACGTCGCTTTGCTGACGCTTTTTCTGGGACATTTCGTTGCTTTACGAACCGGTTTCGACGCTGACGTGAGATTGACGCCGGGCGAGACGACGGATCAGATCCAGATGCTCGAGTTCGATCTGGATAAGAAGGAGCGCTACAACGTAAAGCTGCCGTTTTCGCTCGACTGTACCGATATTCAGCAGAGACTGATCGATCCGAATGGTTCCATAGAAGTAACAAATACGCTCGATTGGCGAACGCAATTAAAGATCGACGATCCCGAATACGGCACGACAACCGCCGATGTTAGCTTGAACAAGCCTCTTAATTACCGCGGCTACCGATTCTTTCAAGCACAGACGATCCCGATCGGAAACGCCCGCACGATCTCGCTCGACCTAACGCCGCAAAAAGGCGGTGACGTGGTAAAACTAGATATACCGCGAAACGGTTCGGGCTCGCTGGCCGATGGAACGAAAGTCGAATTCGCAGATTTTTTGCCTGACTTCGCGTTTGGCAATGATGGCAGACCGTCGACGAAATCGGGCGAATATAATAATCCGGCAGCGGTACTCAACGTCACTACGAGTGCGGGTGAAAAGGTACGTGTCTTTGCCTTTGCCGCGAAGCTTGCCGACAACATTCCGGTCGGTGCCCCGAAAGCTGGTTATAGATGGCGGCTCTCGGCCTTTGAGAAATCCCCCTTGGCCCACGTTCTGTCGATAAAATACGACCCGTTCAACGGTGCATTTATCGCGTGGTACTTTGGCGGCTTCGGCCTGATCGGAGCTCTGATGTTCGTATTCTTTATCTCGCACAAACGTGTTTGGGCGATGATCAGCAGCGACAAAGACGGCAAGCCGGAGATCGTGCTTGCGGGCGAAGCAAATCGGAACAACCTGGGATTTGAGGACAAGTTCATGAAGATCGCCGATGATCTAAAAACGTCGGTCACCTAATACCATGGAAGAAGTAAGAAATATCCAGAACGAAATATTGATCGGCGGCGATACGGCGACCAGAAGGCCCGGCGCGTGGCAGACTTATCTGCCGGTGATCTTTGTGATCGCGGGTGCGTTTCTGATGCTCCTGGGCCGGATCGAGATCGGGCCGCGATTCGTCTCCGACGGCGCCTTCATGATGCTTGCGTTGGCATGCTACATACTCGCCGCCCTGTTTCAATTGACCAATCTCTACGCGCCGTCCGGGATGGCAGAGAAGATCGGGTTTTTCGGAGCGTGCCTCGGCGTCTTTTTCAATCTGTCGAGCTGGCTCGTCCGTTGGGTCGCCGCGTACGAACGCGAGATCGCGCAGATGCGTGCCGCAGGCAATCTCGAAACCCCTTGGGTCTTCCGTTACGTGCCGTTCGCCAATCTTTATGATCTGAGCCTTGCATTCGCCTTTGGTGCGGGCATCGCCACCCTGCTGTTCGCCAGACGATCCAATTTCCGGATCCTGACCGCTTTTACGCTTCCGCTCGCGGCTTTGGTACTTACGCTCGCAAGATTTATCGGAAACGAGTTTATCGACCTGCCACCCGTGCTCGATTCTTACTGGCGTCCGATCCACGTCGGCGATGCTTCGCTCAGTTATGGTATCGCACTCGTGTGTTTTGCGGTCGCTGTTATCTATCTATTAAAAGACGGCGTCAAGGTCGAGGCGATGGCTATTTGGTCAAGCATATTTTGCCTGGCGGTGGTCGCTACGATAAGTAAGTTTTCTGTTTTTAGTGCCTTCGCGTACAGGGCGAGTTTGTTCGTTCCGATGGGCGACGGCAAGAAGCCCTTCACCGCTCCATTTCGCCTGGATGTACCGTACGTTGGGCCAACCCTTGTAATCACTGGCCTGTTGCTTGTCGGTGCTATTGTCGCCTTTCTCTTTTATATTTATAAAGAAAGTGAGCAGGCGAAAACCTATGGACATTATCTATTGAAGGCGGCCTTTGTCGGCCAGATCATCGCCATCGCATTTCTTGTCGCGGGATTGCAGAACAACGCCGATACATATTCCCGGCTGCAAGAGCAGCTTACGGCGAATCCGGCTCAATACGTTACTGCCGGGCGTGAAATGGCCGGCAAACAAGAGCTTTCGGCGCAAGAATATGCAGCTCTCACATCGACCGATCTCGACCGATCGGGACGTGCATTTGTAAAGGCCAATGGGCCGCAGATGTTCCTGAGTATCAGCGCGAATCCGGTTGAGTTTTCCGCCTTGATCACGGCGGCAGTTGCAACGTTTTTTGTGCTGCTCTTTTCTTTCAGAACGGATAAGCTCCGCGAGAGATTGCCGTCGCTCGAATCGCTCGATGGCCTCATGTACAAAACGGCGTGTCTTGCCTTTGCGGGGCTCGCGATGCTTCTGATCACCGGAGCCATCTGGGCGAACGAATCATGGGGGCGGCCATGGGGATTCGACTCTAAGGAGACTGGTGCCCTTATTGCCTGGTTAACCTACGCTGCTTTCCTGCATACACGGATCTCGCGTGGTTGGCGTGGACGAAGTTCGGCATATTTTGCGGTGGTTGGATTCCTACTCGTGATCTTTACCTATTTGGGTGTGAGCTATCTTATCCCGGGACTGCACAGCTACGCTTAGTCATTGTGAGCACGGCTATTCGATCGTGGTCTTTAGCACATCCACGATCGGGTAGCGTCCGATGCTTCCGTCTTTGTAGATGACCGTCAGAATTCCGTGGTCGACGGTGAACCGAAAAACCTCGGTCATCGCCTTTTGGATTCTGCTGCCATCCTTGAACTCGATCACGAGGTGGATGTTCTCGAGCGGATCGGGTGCGGATGTCTCGGGCGGTTTCGGTGTTCGCCGCGTCCGCGAGGGGTTTTTACTTACCGCAGGCCTTTTCTGATCAGCCTTTGTTTCATTCGCATTCTTTGCGTTTTCACTCGCCGCAGTTTCAGCATTTTTTGAATCATTAACCTTTACTTTTGCCTCCGAGTCATCTTTTGTCTCGATTCTTTTTCGCGTCGGAGGCTTTCTGGTTCGCGTGCGCGAAGGCGGAGTCTTTTTTACTTCTGGAGCTTCCGTAGTGCTCGCCGGCATATTGTCCGAGACAATGACCTCTATCTTTTTCGGGTTTTCTTTTGGAAGATCCGTCGGATTTCTCGCCTCGCTATTTTCATTTGAATTTGCATCTGTGTTCTTATCATCGCCGGGTCGCTTCTCTGTTTCGGCGCTCTCCGGCTTTTTGACAGAGGCGATAGGCGGAGGCTTAGGCGTGCGTTTGGGTTTTGGCGTCACGGCGACGATGGTTCCGACCGAATTTACCTGGATGCCGCTTGTATTTTTATCAAGCTTTACGTCGGGAAGATCGAGCTGCCGCTCGTCGGTTTCGGCGGCGGCAACGAAGCTTCCGGCAAATTTTAGGCGGAATGTCGCGGGATCGTCATTCGGGGTACGGCCTTCGACCCGAAGGATTAATTTCTCGGGCTTTCGTAGATAGATTACGCGTCCGGTCTCGGTTTCGGAGGTGTCCGAATACACCACGATCTTTGAGAGTGGGCGTAGGCCGTCCGCTATGAAGATGTCTATGTCGCCATTGAAATTCTTGGACACTACGTTGACGAACATGTCGCCCTGATCGCCGCTAAAGGTGTAGAAATAAGAGGTGACACGCGAATCGCCGATATCTCGGGCCTTGATCACTCCGGTCACTTCACTAGCAGTAACAGCCGTCGGAAACGCTTGATCAGAAGACTGTGCGCTGATCGTGATCGCCGCAAAAGTGGCGGTCAGGCAGATAAGCAAGGATCTAAGTGCAAAGCGTCTCATTCTACTGATCAGAGGTCCTTTCGTAAATGGACAAGCCGCGAGGTTTCCTGGTAACCGAGTCTTTCGTGGGCCGCGATACCCGATTCGTTGCCGACCTCGCTGTCCGATGCCATCTCGACGCAGCCTTTGCTGCGGGCCCAAAGTTCGGCGGCACCGACGAGTGCGCGGCCTATCCCCATCTTTCTGTATTGCGACAGGACGAACCAACCCTCAAGAAAGCCAACGTGGTCGCTGTGGCAATCCTCAACAAACGGCCTGATGCTCGCCTCTAGAAATCCGGCGAGACCGCCCGTATCGACCTCTGCGACGACAACGAGTTGCGTGTCGGGATGCTCCATGATGTCGAGTATCTCGGCTTTGTGATCGTCGCCGCTGCTCGCATCCCAAAGCAACGTGCGAAGATTGAACCACTCTTCAAGATCACTTTCGGCCAAAGCCCGCACGCGATATTTGTCGGCCGTCATTGGTTTTCGATTCTAACAGTGTTCGCCATTTGACGGCAACAAAATCAAATAAAAAGCCGGACATAAGCCCGGCTTGATAGTCAGTCGAATTGACGACATGTCAGCCCACCTTCGCCGCGTCAGCCTTATCCTGCAGGAGCTCAAGCGCCTTCTTCATCGGCAGGTCCTCGGCCGAAGGCTTAACCTTAGGCGTCGGTGTGCTCGAAGGGTCCGGGGTCTGATTCTGCTGGTCAACAATGTCGTCAACGGCCAGCGGCAGATCAGGCCGTTTAACTTCGACCGAAGGCTTGACTCCAGTCGTGGCCCGGTCATCGCCGAGAAATGCAACGCCATTCGACGATGCCCACTTTGCCGTTGTCAGAAGCAGGCCATCACCGCTCTTTAGCGGGAATAAGGACTGCTCGGTTCCCGCACCGAAGGTTCGTTCGCCTACCACATCACCACGCTTATGATCGAGGATAGCCGAGGCGACGACTTCGCCAGCACCTGCCGTACTGAGATCGGTGATAGCTGAAAGTTTTCCGTCGAAGATGGCGTTTGCGGGGTCGGCCGTAAATGTTTTGACCGGCTTGTTATCGCGCCCGAGGACCTGAGCTAGATTGCCGTCTTTGATGAATAGATTGGCGACAGCAGCGGCTTCCTTGATCTCCCCGTTCGCTACGCCACGCAGATCAAGGACGATCTTCTGAACGCCTTGTTTCTGGAGGCTCT
>JBDTZW010000461.1:0-8159 GCA_040004905.1 Acidobacteriota bacterium | reverse complement strand
CGATCGAATTCACCGACCACAAAGGGAACATGACCGTCCTGCATTTCGAATCGCGGGTTGATGGTGATTCGTGACCCTTTGCGATCGTCTGAACACGGTCCCAAATTCACAAGACGTATGACCATTTTGGCTCGTTTCCGGACCAGATCGACGTCTTATATGACCAAAAAACGACTGCGCGACACCCTCGAGATGCACCTCATCATGCCCTCGCCGTCATCCCATCACGCCAGGCATCAAACCCGCCATTAACCTGTTCATAATCCGATAACTTTCGCGTCGCCGGAAAGGCAGCTTACTCTCAGCGAGAATGATCCGAACCTCTCGCCCACAGTTTCTTCACGATTAATTCATAAAATTCAAATAAATTTCTAAAGAATCCGCATACGGTCGAGGGTTATAACTCTAGTATCGTGCCGGACGGGCGGCCTGTTGCCCGCAGGAAATTGAAAGAAATATCTAACGCAGCACGATGCGTTTGAAGCGGGGCGGAGCTAAGTTTTATCGCCCTAGGAAGTCGTATTTAACTATAAAAACATACTTAAGGAGCAATTTAAAATATATGTTCGTGATCGAACAGCCAGCGATGGCATTGAATGATACTCGTGGTACGACCACGGTGAATATGCAGATAAACCGGACAATTCAGCCGGAAGAAGGTGTGACCGACATTCTTCAAAAGGTGGTAGTTGCCGCCAAAGGAACGACGGACGGGAAATTAAAGAGCCTTGTCCTGGAGTGCCACGGCCAGCCCGGGCAGCTTATTATGGGGGCTGGGATCGACCGGAGCCTGGTGGACCGATTCAGCATGCTGGTCGTCAACAAGAAACCACTGGTTGAAACGATCTACCTGCGCTCGTGCCTGGTCGCTCGGATCGACGGCCCCGGGTCGATGAGTGACGGAAACCTGTTTTGCAGCGCGATAGCCAAAAATGCCAAATGCACGGTGGTAGCGTCGACCGCGATACAGTCACAAAGGTCATACAAAAAGAGTCAGGGAGAATCGCTGCCTTACGGCATGCTGGACGAGTTTGAAGGAACCGTGCTTTTCTACGGCCCGGAAGGTAACGTCTGGCACTCGTTTACCAACCCGGCGATGTCTTTTTGGTCATCGAACGAATAGAGGGACCGTTACAGCTCTGGTTTCGGCGAAACCAGAGCTGTCCCCTGGGTGGAGATAGGCGGCGGAGCCGCAAGAAGTTAGGGCGTCGCCGGAAAAGCGCAGCTTTTCCGCTCGGAAAATAGAGCTAGAAAAACTTCAGAGATCCAGATCTTTCTGTTCCATTTGTGCAACCATCACTCATTTATGCTACAATTCAAATGGGAGGCTTGGAAGGCATGAAGCGACAGTGGCGGGAGATCCCGCGAGGGGACACGCGGGCGCAGTGGGCGGGGTTCTACGTGACGATGAACTGCAGGGGAATGATCGTGTTGAACCGGGCGGCGCACGATAAAATGGGCGAGGCAGAGGCTTTTATGCTGCTTTACGACCCCGCGAACAACACGATCGGCCTGAAGCCAACGTCCCGGCAGATCAGAAACGCATATCCTGCGGCACCTTCGGGAAGGCACGGCGGGCGCCGTGTGGCGGCCTACCGGCTGCTTAAGGAACAAGGCCTGGTGATCAAAGAAACGCTCGAATTTCCCGACGCAGAGATCGACGAAGACGGCATTCTCATCTTGAATCTACGCACCGCAAAGATCTCTAACCGCGCTCTCAATCATCCGCGAAAACGCAGCCTTACTACCGGATCCGCAGAAAACCTAACGAATATTCCCGACTCGTGATAGAGTCAAGGTCGCATAATTCTTATTAAGGCTGTCATAGGCCATTGATGAAGCGGGAATTTGCTTCATTCTGCGGGAGGGGAAATGAGCGTAAGCGTGTTGTCGGTCGCTGCCACGATCCTTTTTTTGTGCGCGTCGAGTTCGTTCGGTCTGCCGCGTTTTGATGCGGGTACGATAAAGGGAACGGTGACCGCGTCAGCCGGGACCAATTCTGCCGTAGTAGCTAAAGCAGACCTCACCCTCACCCGAAAAGCGGCTGCGGATCAGGTATATCGAACGTCGAGCGGTGATGCAGGCGAATTTATCTTTCGCAGCATTCCGTCCGGTGAATATGTTCTGCTCGTAGCGGCCCAGGGCTTGTCGCCAGTTACCCGCGAAATCAAACTCGAATCAGGAGCCATCCTTACTCTCGACATCGACATGACGCTGACGGTCGGCGAGAACGTGACCATACGCGATGAAGAAGGACTCTTGAGCACCTCGGAAACCTCGACTGTAAATGTGATCCGCTCGGAGACGCTGAATACAGAGCCGTTTCGAAATGACAATGTTCAAAGTTCGATCGCTCTTACGCCCGGCGTCGTCCGGGACGGGAGAGGCAACGACTACCTGAAAGGGACCCGTGCCGGCCAAAGCGGCTACAAGGTCAACGGTGCGGACGTTACGGACCCGGTCAGCGGCAAGTCGGCGTTCGAGATCCCACTCGAGGCGGCCGCGACGGTCCAGATAGAAGAAAATCCTTACTCGTCCGAATTCGGACAGTTTACGGGTGGGGTAACTAATCTGCAGACAAAATCGGGTGGCGACAAGTTCAAGGTGTCGGCTGCGAGACTGTTTCCGACGTTTCGCAACGTATTTTCGTCAAAGATAGAATCGTTCCGCCCGCGCGTCACTTTCAGCGGCCCGCTTGTGCAGAAGAAGGTCTATTTTCTCCAGTCGTTCGAATACCGATTGAGAAATGACGTTGTTCCGAGCCTTGAAAAACCAACGAATAACATAACCACCGAGGCATTTAACACGTTTTCGCAGCTTGACTGGACGGTCAACAAAAACAACTCGCTGAGGATCAATTTTGCGGCGTTTCCAAGCCGGGTCCGCAATCTAAATCTCGATACCTTCGATCCGCCCGAGGCGACGCCGAACTACAAACAGCGCGGAATACTTGCCTCGGTCTCGGAGCAATCGGTTTTCAAAAATGCGTCGTTCTTGTCCTCGGAATTGAGCTATAAGACATTCGACGTCGACGTTTTCGCTAAATCGACGATTCCCTTCGCCATAGCGCCCGAAGCGAACAGCGGCGGTTATTTTGCCGATACCCGCCGGCAAACGTCGCGTTGGCAGTGGCGCGAGGTCTACTATGCGGAGCCATTCAAACTTCGCGGCTCACATTCGATCAAAACCGGTTTTGAGCTTTTTCGGACGGACATAAGCGGACGCCTGGATTACAGTCCGATCTCGATCCGGCGGCTCGACGGATCGCTGGCGCAAAGAATAGATTTCTTACCCGGCAAACCGCTGGCCTTTTCCTACAACGAGATGGATGCTTTTGTTCAGGACAGGTGGACGGTCAATACAAAGCTTACGTTCGATGCAGGATTTCGTTATGACCGCGACGGGGTGACAGGCAGGAACGATATTTCTCCCAGGATCTCATTTCTCTATTCACCCGCGAAAAATGGACGGACCGTGATACGCGGCGGTATCGGAATTTTTTACGACAGGACCTCGGGACTCGGCGGAACTACGGAACAAGACGAAAGGGAAGCGCCCGACAGCTATCTGCCGAATTTTGCACAAATACCGGTCCGCGTCGTCACGGATTATGGAACGGATGGGACAACGGTGATCGGCGGCCCGACGGCCTTTATGCCGCTGGTCTCGGACCGTTTGCAGACGCCCCGCAGCGTTCGCTGGAGCTTGCAGGTCGATCAGGGAATTACGAAAGATCTGACGGTGCGGCTTGGCTATCTCAAGCGGACGGCGAGGAACGATCTGGTGTTTGAACCGAGAGTTGACGCTGCAGGCAACGGGACGATATTTCTCAGCAGCGGCGGGCGGTCGAGCTATGATGAGATTCAGTTCGTCGCAAGCTATAACAAGAAAACATTCGGTCAATGGAATGCCTCGTACGTTTTCTCGCACTCGCACGGCGATCTGAATACGATCGATCGGATCTTTAGCGACACGCCCGACTTCGTGCTGCGGCGAAATGAATCTGGCCCGCTGCCGTTCGATGCGCGGCATCGGCTGCTAGTGTACGGACAGCTAAATTTCGCACACGATATTCGCCTCGCGCCGCTCGTTGAAATTAGATCTGGTTTCCCGTTTTCCAAGTTTGACGAGCGTTTGAACTTCGTCGGAGGCCGAGATCAGGCCGGACGCTTTCCGACTTATATGTCACTCGACCTGCAGGCAACGAAGGGCATTAAAATACCCTTTTTCGACAAAAAGAAAGCTCGGGTCGGGCTGGCATTCTTTAACCTCACAAATCATTTCAATCCGCGTGACGTACAGAGCAATTTGACAAGCGCGAACTTCGGCCAGTTTTACAACAGCCTTGGGCTTTCGGTTAAAGCTAAGTTTGATTTTGAGTTTTAGGAACGGCCGCAAGTTCAAGCCGCGGCGTTTTGTCGTAGATGTGCGGCTGCAAGCATCTTGACAGCCGCAACATAGGCCCGATGTTCTTCTTCCAAAATTCTTGCCGCCAGGGTTTCCGCCTTATCGGTATCCAACACCTCAACTGACCGCTGCAAGATGACCTTTCCGCTATCCAGATTCTCGTCCACATAGTGAACCGTGCAGCCGGTGATCTTGACGCCGTGATCGAAGGCCTGCTTTTGCGCGTCGAGGCCGGGAAAGGCGGGCAGAAGGCTGGGATGGATATTGATTATGCGGTCGGGGAACTCAGCAATAAAGCAAGGTGAGAGCAATCGCATATAGCCGGCAAGACAGATGAGATCGACATTTTTTTCTTTGAATTTCGCGGCGATCTCGGCATCGTGTTCGGTGCGTGTTCGGCCGCTGCGGTCGATTGCGGCGGTTTCAACGTCCCGCTCTTTTGCCTTAGCCAAGCCGGGAGCGCTCGGCTGGTCGCTGATCACGATCACGGCTTCCGACAGCGGTATTTCGCCGCTTTTGATAGCGTCCACCAGTGCGACCATGTTCGATCCGCGGCCTGATATTAAGATCCCGATCCTCATCTGGTTTTCACGGTCCAATTTATAAAAACTTCAGCACCTCGTATGAGTTGGCGTCGAAAATTACATCCGCGTTCTTTGGGTCCTGAACGTAGTTGATATGAGTCAGGATCTCAGCCTGCCGGACGCGGGTTTTGCCTACCTGAAATCCGGACAGAGTGGTCTCGGCTATCATCCAGGGTTTTTGGTTCCAGGTGAAATCGAGCTTGTTCTCGTCCGCAAAATTTCCCTGCGGCACGGCGACAGTAATGTGCTGCGGGCAGTAGAGGAGGATGTAATCTTCGCCGATCTGCTCGAGCAGACTGGCAAGCAGGATCGTTTTATTGCTGCAGTCGCCGTTGCCGGTCATAAGTGTTTCGCTCGCTCGCTTTAATGTTTCGCGCGTGCCGAGAGCCTCGGTAAAGCTGTACTGGATATCGTTTGATACGAAATCGACGAGACGCTGTATGCGCTCTTCGCGGCCTGGGCCAGTGTCTTTTAGAAGCCGCTCTGTAAGGCGTTTGAGCGACGGTTCGTCGGGGCGGGCGACCATTATCCCGTGATTACCGAAGATGAACATCGGTCCGTCGCGGCGGACAGGCACCTGCGCCATAAGGCGACCGCCGTAGACCTCGGAGTTGTTCGCGAGGTTGCGGATCTCGGTCAGGCTTATGTCGTAGCTCGCGTCCTTAAGCTGAAAACTGAGCGTCTGCTTGGGGTCTATCTTTATGTTGTTCAGCGTCGTGCGGAAAAATCGGTCGATGTCCGGCGATTGTGGAATATCGTAGCCGCCTAAGGAGAGTTGACCATTCATTGCCTTGGCAAAGTCTATCTTCGTGCGGTCGGCGAAATATTTCGCGAGGAAATCTTCGAACTCCTTATCGTCCGATTCGGGATAAACGAAATACGCGTCTTTGAGCGTCCAGACGAATTTGACCAGACGGCCGCGGCCGAGGATCTGCTTTTGAAACTGGTCGCCGGTAAAGTTCGGCTGCGCGAGCATCATTACCGTCGTGTCGCGGACCTCTTCGCCGATCACATCGTCGGCGGTCCGTTCGGCCGGTTTCGTGTATAGGTAAAGGCCGTAGGCCGTGCCGCACAGCACGACCAGCGCTAAAAAAGCGATGACGAAGACCTTGAGGCCTCCGCCCCGCTTTGCTTCCGAATCGAAAATGCTTCCTGACGACATGAGAGCTATGAATTCCTAATGCGGGATCAATACCCGCGGCAACTTTAGCGGACCGGTCCATGCTCGGCGCCGATCACCGGCAGGCGGTTTCGAAACAAAGGTCGCTTCGAGATAATATTTGCTTCTGTCGGCGGGCTTGATCAGCCAGTTACCGCTCGACATCTGGATCTGCGTTCCGCTGTTATCGTAAACGCCGTAGCCCGTTACAGAAACCCGAAACCGCATCGATCCGTCATTCGGCAAAGCCAGCCAAAATGTGCCTGGGGACACTATGTCGGCCGCGGTCGGCGGCTGCGTCAATTCCTTGCCGGCTGCGTCGACTACCCGGCTCTCGATCGAACCCATCGGATCAAAGTAAAACTCCATCTGATTGCCGACGTCCGACACGTTCTCAAGCTCCAAATATACCGCCGGAAGCCTGGTCCCGTGAATTGTCTCGCCGTCCTTAACGATCAATCGCCCGCGAAGCCCGCTAACCGCCTCAGACCAAGCACCGGTTTCCTCTGTCGACGCGTGCAGCGCGACCGAAGCCAGCAAAATAATAAATGATAAACAGAATACTTTTTTCATAATTGAGGTAACGGCCGAGTCCTCAATTTCTTGCGTTATACATTGCATCACCAGCTTCGTTCGACGGAGCCTGAGGTTAATTGATCGTCACGGAACAATCCCCTTCGACAATTCGGCCGATCTCTTGGCAACCGCTGATATCTTTAGATATTTCGCTTACGTGACCCTTGGAACAAACAATGACCATTCCGATCCCCATATTGAATGTGCGGAACATCTCGTGGTCGGAGACGTTGCCGAGTTTTTGCATCAGGCCGAAGATGGGGAGTTCGGGCCAGGTGCCGCGGTTTATTTCGACAGATACGCCATCGGGTAAGATGCGGGGAATGTTTTCGAGGAAGCCTCCGCCGGTGATGTGGGCGAGGCCTTTGATGACGCCTTTGTCGAGGAGGCCTTCGAGCGGGCGCAGGAAACTTTGGTGTGTCGCGAGCAGAGCGTCGCCAACGGTCGAGCCGAGCTCGTCGAGATAGGTGTCCGGTTTGTTGCCGGCGACCTCGAAAAAGAGTTTGCGGGCGAGCGAATAACCGTTTGTTTGCAGGCCGTTTGAAGGGATGCCGAGGACGACATCGCCGGGAACTATAGACTTGCCGTCGATCACTTTTGGTTTGTCGACGACACCGACGATAAATCCGGCGAGGTCATATTCACCATCGGCGTACATTGACGGCATTTCGGCCGTTTCCCCGCCGAGCAGGACACAGCCGTTTTCTTTACACGCCCGTGCCATTCCCTCGACAACAGAGGCGGTGACGTCGGGTTCGAGCTTTCCGGTCGCAAAGTAATCAAGAAAGAAAAGCGGGCGAGCTCCCTGGACGAGGATGTCGTTGACGCAGTGATTTACAAGATCGGCTCCGACCGTATTGTGAATGCCGGTTTCGAAGGCCAGCTTGAGCTTAGTGCCGACGCCGTCCGCCGACGCGACCAGTATCGGCTCGGCCATTCCCGGAAACGCACCGGAGAACATACCGCCAAAGCTGCCTATCTCAGTTAGTGTCCGTTCGTTGAAGGTGGCCCGCGCATATTCGCGGATCTTCGCCACCGCCAGATTTGCGTTGTCGATCGAAACGCCTGCGTCAGCATATGAAATAGGTTTTGTCATCAGCAATTATTTAAACTTTTTCGATCAGAAATTCCTGTTTCAGTATCCGATTGAACTCGTCTTCAGATTCTACGGCAGTTTCGATCTTTACTCCGTTCGTGGTCACGCCAAAGGTCTTTTCAGAAAGCGTTTTTCGTCCGTTTTCGGTCATCTGCGAACAGATCCTTCCCTTAGTAAAATGTGACTCGGGTGAGGTTTGATGAAATTCACACATCGCCGTAAACTCCTCTAGTTTATGCGAGCTTCGGCCAAATAAACACTCGGGCCGCCACGTATCCCCATTCTTCTTTTCGACCTCAAACGAACCATGCTCGGTCGCCCGAACGATGAAGACACC
>JBDTZW010000308.1:0-2456 GCA_040004905.1 Acidobacteriota bacterium | reverse complement strand
GGAGATGAGCGGACGGTCGAGCAGATCGTCAAACAGTGCTCGCAGTTAACACGGGTTGAAGACGTTCAGGTTGTTGCGGCCCCGCATATCGAACGCGAAATGGCGTTGATCAACGTCAACGCTGAGGGCGGCGTCGCGCGACAGGACATATTAAATCTTGTCGCGATCTTCCGGGCAAAGGTCGTCGATATGTCGCATGACAAGATCGTTCTGGAAGCCTCCGGCAGCAGCGAAAAGGTGGATACATTTATCGAATTGTTGAAGCCGTTCGGCGTCAATGATGTAACGCGGACCGGTTGCGTGGCGATAAACCGTCTGTCGCCATTCGAGAAGAAGGAAGACGACCACAAAGAAGTTCTGGCAACAAGTGTCTGAAGTAGAAGTTAGGTCGAGGAACGAAAATAGATGAAGGTTTATTATGACAAAGATGCGAACTTGGACCTTTTAAAGGACAAGAAGATCGCGGTTATCGGCTACGGCTCGCAGGGGCATGCTCACGCTAACAATTTGAAGGACTCCGGTTTTAACGTCGTCGTCGGCTTGACCGAAGGCAGCCCCTCGCACGCAAAGGCAAAGGAAGCCGGGCTCGAATCTCTATATACCCGCGATGCCGTCGATTGGGCCGATGTTGTGATGGTGCTGGTCCCGGACGAGATCGCACGCACCGTTTACAAAAATGATATAGAGCCTGGACTAAACGAAGGGAAATATCTCGCGTTCGCCCATGGTTTCTCGATCCACTTTAACAAAATAACACCGCCCGAAGGCGTTAACGTCTTTATGGTCGCCCCCAAAGGCCCAGGCCATCTCGTGCGTTTTGAATATACGTCGGGCCGCGGCGTTCCGTGCCTACTCGCGGTTGATAAAGATATTAGCGGTGACACCAAGGAGATCGGTCTCGCCTATGCGTCGGCGATCGGCGGCGGCCGTGCCGGTGTGATCGAGACGACCTTTAAGGAAGAAACGGAAACCGATCTATTCGGTGAACAAGCCGTGTTATGCGGCGGCCTAACCGCTTTAATTCAAGCCGGATTCGAAACCTTGACCGAGGCGGGCTACTCCCCTGAAATGGCGTATTTCGAATGCCTGCACGAGATGAAGCTGATCGTCGATCTGCTTTACGAAGGCGGCATTGGCAACATGCGGTATTCCGTTTCAAACACTGCCGAATACGGCGACCTGACCCGCGGCAGCCGCATCGTCGGCGACGCTACCAAGGCCGAGATGAAAAAGATACTTGGCGAAATTCAAAACGGCCAATTTGCCGACGAATGGATCGCTGAGTGTGATGCCGGCAAAGAAAACTTCAAGCGTCTTGAAAAAGCCGGCGAAAGGCACGAAATAGAAGAAGTCGGGAAACGCCTGCGGGCAATGATGCCCTGGCTGTCGGCCAACCGGTTGGTGAATACTGCAAAAAACTGAACGAGGAAATATGAAAGTCTACGATCTGAACGAAATTAAAAACGACGAGATCAATTCGTCCTACCTGCGCAAGGTCGTCTACGGCGATTCGCTAAGCGTTGCTAAGGTCGAGGTCCACGAGGGACAGGTCACCCAAATTCACTCGCACGAGACAGAAGAAGTGATCTTTGTCCTTAAAGGGTGTTGGTTGTTTCACCTGCCCGACGGAGATGTCACATTGCGAGAGAATCAGATGCTTTGCATACCCTCTGGAACCGAGCATTCGTCCGAGGCGCTCGAAGACACGGTTGCTCTAGACATCTGCGCTAAAAATCGCGCCGATTGGATCTCAGGTCAGGACCGCGTGCTGCACGGAAATCCCGATCAATTTCTCTGGGCCGTCTGACTCGAAAGTATGGTATTTGAAAATATCAAGTGGATCTGGAAAAACGGCGAGAACATTCCGTGGGCCGATGCCACGGTCCACGTTTCCGCGCACGGGCTGCATTATGGAAGCGGCGTTTTCGAAGGGATCCGATGCTACGAGACGGCCGCCGGCCCGGCCGTTTTTCGGCTTCGCGAACACCTCGAACGCTTATTTGCTTCGGCTGCCGTTTATAATTTCAAGATCCCTTACTCGGTTGAAGAATTATCCGACGCGATCGCCGTGCTGATCGAACTCAACGAATTTACAAGCTGCTACGTCCGTCCGATCTGCTATCTGGGCAGTGCAAGCCTCGGTGTTTTCCCCGGCAAATGCCCAGTCGAGGTAGCGATCATGGCCTGGAGCTGGGCGTCGTATCTTGGTGCCGAAGGCTTGGAAAAAGGCGTCCGGGTCACGGTCTCGCCATGGCGCAAATTTCATTCGAGCATGATGCCAACAACGGCAAAAGCGTGCGGCCAATATTTGAACTCAATGCTCGCCGTCAGCGATGCGTTCGCTCGCGGATTTGACGAAGCCATTCTTCTCGATATCGACGGACGCCTCGCCGAAGGTTCAGGCGAAAATCTTTTCGTTATCCGTGATGGAAAGATCGTCACTAATAATGCAGCCG
>JBDTZW010000336.1:0-2472 GCA_040004905.1 Acidobacteriota bacterium | reverse complement strand
CGGACGAAACCGGTTCGGGAGCCATTCGCGTGATGGAACGCGCGATCAAAGACGCTGGGATCACACCGGATCAGATCGGATACGTGAATGCGCACGGAACCTCAACGCCGTACAACGATAAATTCGAAACGCTTGCGATCAAGAGAGTATTTGGCGATCACGCGAAAAATGGTTTGGCGGTCAGTTCGACCAAATCCATGACCGGACACGCCCTCGGTGCGGCCGGCGGTATCGAAGCCGTGTTCTCCGTCAAATCGATCGTCGAAAAGAAACTTCCACCCACGATCAATTACGAATTCCCCGACCCCGATTGTGATCTCGACTACATTCCGAATGCCGCCCGCGATGCTAAAGTTGACTACGTGCTTTCGAATAGTTTTGGCTTTGGCGGAACCAATGCCTGTTTGATATTTAGGCGATACGAGGGGTAGAACTCGGTGGAATACACTTTTTGGGGGGACGGCGACTTCTTTCTCGGGTATATCAACGATTATTCTGGGTTTCATAGCCAGGGTTCCTCTCAGCAGGAATTGATCGAGAATCCGCAGGATCTCCGGTTCGATATTCCGCACGTAATTGCTAGAGATATTTAATTCGTTAGAAGCCTCGTTTGCGGGGCTTTTCTTAAAGAGTTTATGAAAATCATTGTTTTAATGAAGCAGGTCGCGAACAAAGATGCGGTGCTGCGTATCTCGGCGGACGAGAAATGGATCAACGATTCGGACGTGGCTATGCAGACTAACGAGTCGGATGGTTACGCGCTTGAGGAAGCTCTTCGCATCAAAGAGGCCAAGGGCGAAGGAGAGGTGATCGTCTGCACGCTGGGCCTGCAGGGGGCCAAGACCGTGATCAAAGATGCTCTTGCACGCGGTGCGGACCGGGCAATTCACGTGGTCGCCGACAACGCCAAAAAACTTTCGCCCTATCAGATCGCAAAGGCCATTGCGGATGCGATCCGCGAAGAGAATGCAGACCTTGTTTTTACCGGATTGCAGTCTGATGATGCCGGCTACGGACAGACGGGCGTAATACTGGCAGAGCTCCTGGGCATTCCGCATGGCACGCTTATCATCGAGGTCGACCGTAGCAGCCTGAGCGATTCCCTGAGGGTCAAACGGGAACTCGAAAGCGGCTGGTATCAGTGGTTTACGTATAAGCTCCCGGCTCTCTTCACCATCCAGTCCGGAATTTCTCAGATCCGTTACGCTTCGCTCAAGGGTATTATGGCGGCGAAGAAAAAAGAGATTCGCGATGTGACCGGCGCGGTTGAAAGTTTTGCATCGGCCTCGGCCATCCAGAAAGTTTATATGCCGCTCAAGACCAAGCAGACACAGATGCTCGGCGGCGGCGACGCCAAGAAAGGTGCGGTCGAGTTGGTAGAGAAATTGCGAACGGAAGTTCGCGTGCTGTAGTTTTTCTTGGCGGCTTGGCGGGAGAAAGAATTTCCCGCAAAGTCGCGAAGACGCAAAGGTAGAGGGAATTATGATCCTTGTATTTATCGAACACAGAAATTGTGTTTTGAACAAGACCTCGCTTGAGGCGATCGCGGCAGCGCAGGCCATCGGGAAAGATCTTGGCCTGAAGGTTTCGGCGGTGATTCCCTGCGATAAAGATTGTCCGCTCGCTGCTGACATTGCTCAGTATGATCTCGAAAAAGTTATCGTCGTCCAAAATGAGAAACTCGGCACCTACACGCCGGATGGTTACGCCGACGCCTGGGAAGCCGTGATCAAGGCGACGAATCCGCAATACGTCGTGATGTCGCATACATATCAGGTCCGCGATTTCGCCCCGAAGGTCGGTGCACGATTCGGTCGTGAGGTCGTGGGCGACTGTATCCGCTATAGGGCGGAAAGCGGAAGCCTTACGCTTACGCGACGCATATTCCTGGGCAAGCTTGATGCCGATGTGACGATGGGCGGCGAGGCTCCGTATTTCGTGACGTTTCAGTCCGGCGCGTTTCGGGGCGACAACGCGGCGAAGGGAACTGCCGCAAGTGAGACGATGGACGTCAATGTCGGCGACATACGTATGACGCCGGAAGATCCGTTTCAAGAGGCGAAGGCTTCGGTCGACCTTACGAAGTCGGAGATCATCGTGGCTGTCGGCCGCGGGATCAAATCGCAGGAGAATATCGCGATCGCGCAGCAGCTGGCTGATGCCCTCGGGGCCGACCTCGCTGCGTCGCGGCCGATCTGCGACGCGGAGTGGCTGCCGATCGACCGGCAGATCGGGTCGAGCGGCCAAACGGTCGCACCGAAGGTTTACATCGCTCTAGGCATCTCGGGTGCGATCCAGCATATCGTCGGGATGAAGAACGCAGGGACGATAGTCGCGATCAACAAGGATGCCGAGGCACCGATCTTCGATATCGCCGATTATGGGATTGTGGGCGACCTCTTCGAAGCCGTCCCCGTCCTGATCGAGGAAGTAAAAAAGGCCAAAGCGTGAAACGGATCTTTGGTCGCTCAA
>JBDTZW010000186.1:0-8257 GCA_040004905.1 Acidobacteriota bacterium | reverse complement strand
CGGCGAAAGCTGTTTGGAGGCGGGCTTGCCCGCCTTTTCATTGCTCAATGAAAAGAAAACAAAGCAAATTCCTTTCTGGCAAGCGGATCGATCCAACGCCGATCTCGAAGAAGACGAACCTAGCCGATCTGATCGACGAATCGTTCATGGCTTATAATGCCGCCCGAATTCGCGAGGCGTGCCAGCTTTTTTCGCGAAAGATGCTCGAGCCGGACGTTACCGTCGGCATTACGCTCACCGGTGCTTTGACGCCTGCCGGGCTTGGGATCTCTGCCTTGATCCCCCTGATCAAGGCAGGCTTTATCGACTGGATCATTTCGACCGGAGCCAATCTTTATCACGACACGCATTTCGGGATCGGGCTTTCACTTCACCAGGGTGATGCTAAGCTCGATGACCGCGTTCTTCGCGATGAAGAGGTCGTGCGGATCTACGATATCTTTTTCGATTATTCGGTCCTGCTCGATACCGATTCTTTTTTTCGCCGGCTGATCGAGCATGAAGAATTTCAAAAGACAATGTCCTCCGCCGAGTTTCATTATCTCTGCGGCAAATACGTCCGGGAGCGTGAAAAGAAATTGGGCATCAAGGAGAAGTCCATCCTCGGCGTTGCATACGAATACGGCGTACCGATCTATACATCGTCGCCCGGCGATTCATCGATCGGCATGAACATCGCGGCCAAAGAATTACAGGGCGGAAAGCTGATCCTGAATCCAAACCTCGATGTGAACGAGACCGCCTCGATCGTGCTTGCGGCGAAACGCGGCGTAGTCGAAAACGGGAAGCAAACAAGGAAAGGCGGCAAATCGGCGATCTTTATTTTAGGCGGCGGCAGCCCGAAAAACTTTGCTTTGCAGACCGAGCCGCAGATCCAGGAAGTCTTGGGCATAGACGAACGAGGACATGATTATTTCCTTCAGGTGACCGACGCCCGGCCCGACACCGGGGGCCTTTCCGGAGCGACTCCGGCCGAAGCCGTTAGCTGGGGAAAGGTCGATCCCGACAAACTGCCGGACGCGGTCGTAGCGTATGTCGATTCGACCATTGCCCTGCCTTTGATCACGGCCTATGCACTCGCTCGGCACGAACCGCGAAAGCCAAAGAAACTCTATCACCGTCGCGAAGAATTTATGACCCTGCTCCAAAGCGAGTACGAAAGATCGACTAGAAGATAAACGGTATCACAACTGAGCGATAGAGATATTTTTGTTGGAATTTCCTGAATGACCGCCGTGCCCCCGTGGCGAACACAAAAATGAAACTGAGTGCCGAGATTGCTGGCCAAAAGCTCGCTATCGAAATAAAACGCGATGGCGACAGGGTATTCGCGAATGTCGACAGCCGCAAGTACGAGCTCGAAATCTCCGAGCCAGGGCCGAACGTCTACCTCCTAAAACAAGAAGGCCGGATATACGAGGCATGGGTCGAGCCGCCCGTTACGCCCGCCGAACCGTTTCAAGCTCGCATAGGTGACCGTGACTTTGAGGTTCTCATCATCGATCCGAAACGCCTGCGAAGTGCCGGAGTTGATCAGGAACACGGCGACGGCCTCGCCGAGATCAAAACCGCTATGCCTGGAAAGGTCGTCCGCATAATCGTTGAAGCGGGAGCTGAAGTAAAAAAAGGCGACGGGATCATCGTCGTCGAAGCGATGAAAATGCAGAATGAAATGCGTTCCCCAAAAGACGGCTCTGTCAAAGAGATTCGCGTAGCTGAGGGCTCAACGGTCAACGCGGGCGAGATCCTAGTCGTAATTGAATAGCTCACATTCCAATGCCGTAACACTCACTCACGTTGATCTCTTTCAGCGGCTGGCCGTTTCTTTACATCCGTAACTGACGATCGTCGCAACCTAAGCTTTAATACTGCTTGCCTGTGGAGATTTGTCGCGAAGTAATTGTTCCCACTCAAGTCTAATCCCGGCTCCATTAATTACCTCCTCAGCCATTCTGAAAAACTTCTGAGCCTCGTCGGTTGGAGCAAACTTCATTACCACCGCAAAAACTACCGATTTTCCGACAGCTTTAGGATATGACTCGAGCAATTCTCCACTTTCAACAAATCGTAAATATGCGTTCAACTTCTCTTGCAGAAGGAAAAGGTGTTCAGAGATATCGCCCTTCCAATCCAAATGATCCGAAATCGTGAGCGTGACCTCGGCGGATTTCCTAAGACTTATAAAATAAAATCCACGACCGTTTCCTGCTCCAATGACATACTCGATTCTATTTGGCTTTCCCCAAACTCAACATGTTTGCAAAAATTCTGTATGCGCCCGGGTTGCCCGCCGGGAGTTGGCGGAACCACGAATAGGCGGTGTAGATGTAGCGGCCTTTCCCGATCTCGGCGTAGGCCATGCCGCCGTTGCTGGGGGATTCGCCTTCGTCGTGGGATTCGAGCAGTGGTACGTATTTTGGATCTAGGTCGGTCATGCAGTAGAGGTCGCGTTCCTGGACCCAATTGAGCCAGTCCGTCTCACCTATCTTGTTTGGGAAGTTGAAGACGGGATTGTCAGGCGCAAGTATTTTTACGGGGGCTGTTTCATCAACCACGCGGACGTTGGCGTCGATCTTTGCCGGGTAGGGAGCTAAGTTGAGACGGTTGAAATCCGGCTGCTGGTACTGGACGATCATCGTTCCGCCGCTTTTTACAAAATCCATCAGTCGGGTATTGTTTGAGACGTAGTCAGGCCTGACCTGAGACGCGCGGATACCGACAACTATTGTGTCGAATTGTGAGAGATCACCGGTCGCCAGATAGTTGCCGTCGAGCATCGTCAAAGTTAGCCCAAGCCGCTTGATAGCCTGCGGAACTTTGTCGCCCGTGCCCATAATGTAACCGACGCGGACCGGGGCGACTTTCAGATCGACGATCTGAGACGTAATGGCCGCCGCGGTATAAATTCGGTGCGTTTGGATGTGCGGGTAGGCAAGAACGCGTTCCTGCTGGTCGTAGGCTTTGCCGTCCACAACCGCGATCGCACGGATCTTGTACGACTCAGGTTTTGTGCCGGCGGGAATATTCAGCTCAAAATTCAGCGCAGCCTTGTCTCCTTTTTGCTTCAGATCGAACCGCTGCACTGGAGGCGTCCATACCCAGTCCTTTGGGACGTCCAGGTTCGCCGTGCCGTTCAACGGCCCGTTCTTGTTGTTGGCCACTGTCATGACTATCTGATATTTTTCCAGTTTTTGAGACGCGGGAGCGATTATCAGATCGGAATCCAGCCCGATGGAAACTGCGGGCACCACATTTAACTCGCGTCTCAGTTCCCCCCGGGATAGATCAGCGTAACGGTACTGCACCTCTTTGTAGACAACCACATCCTGACCGCCGAAATTCAGGGTTACTTCTGCTGAGACGCTCGGATGTTGGAATGGGAAGGTTGCTGCGGTGCCAATGTCGGACCAATCGAACTCGGCATTGAGACGCGGTTTTTGCAGCCAGTATGGCTGGGTCAAAGGCACGGCGGCGGGCGTCGTGAGCTTATAAAGAGACGCAAACCGCGCGTCTTCACGTCGGCGAAAGCCCTGCCCTGTCGGCGGCGTCTCAGGTTGGGGAACCGTTTCGACCCTCCAACCCGCCGGAGCCTTGAGTTCCTGTTTCGAAAGTGTGACGCCGGCCGAATCCGGAGCGAAAATCTTGACTGAGACATTGGTAGAATCGCCGGCGACTATCGTTTCAGTATCGCAGAGCGCGTCGATCACAGTCCCCGAAGCAAGCATCAGCGCATCAGCGAACTGCCGCTGCTTATCGGCAAGCAATTCTTTGGATTCAATATTTTGAGTAGCACCGGCGGCGGCTTTTGCCCGGCCATAACCTTTGGCGAGAAGTGAGACGAGTTTTTCGGGAGCGTATGGATCATAGGATCGAAGGCTCGTCTCAGCGGTGTTTTGGAGTTCCGCGAGCTTGTCCGTGAATCCCGACTCGGTATTATTTGTGATCCGGGCAATGCCTTTTATCGAGGTATCGATGCCATCAAAAATACTTGTTTCCTTGTCGGCCTTCAGCACGTTCGTCTCGATTAGCATCTCACCGGAGGTCTGCGGGCCGCGAAGCTCGATCAGACCTTGCTCCTGCGTCTTGTGCTGGCTGCGGCCTTCCATTGCTATCTCGAAATACGTGCGTCCCAGCAGCGGATCGTATTCGCCCATGTTCAGCGTCACGGTTGGTGATGGCTGATTTTGGGAGAAGCCTTGGCCACGATAAAACTTAAGTGCCTTCCATGGTCGAAGGCCTTCGGCGATCTGCTCGGGAAACTGCGACGCATCGGCGGCGGCCTTGACGGCGATCGGCGTCAGATAGCCTGCGAATTGATGATGGCCGTGGCCGTCAGCCGGAGTTCCCGAAAATCTGGAAATGATCACGAACGGACGAAACATTCTGATCGCCCGGACCATATCTCCGAGGATGTCGTGCTCGCTCCAGACCTTCTTAGCTTCGTCCAGTTTTTTCGAAAAACCGTAGTCCATTGCCCGCGTAAAGAACTGGGACGCTCCGTCCAGACGCCGTGCCTGCAGCAGTTCCTCCGTGCGGATAACTCCAAGCGATTCAGAAAGCTCTTCACCGATCACATTCTGCCCGCCGTCGCCGCGGGTAAGCGACAGATAAGCGGTTCGAGCTTGGTCATGCCTTGCCAGATACGCGAGCAAGCCTGAATCCTCATCGTCGGGATGAGCTCCGGTATGCATCACGCTCGCCGTTGTTTGGAGACGTTTCAACGCCTGTCCCAAACCAGTCGCACCTCGGTCATAGATCGGGCGAACCTGCGGCCTCGATATCGGTGTTAAAGATAAAAGCAATAAAACGATGGAAAACTCTTTCAGCATAAAATAAATCGGTCCTGTTTCGAGCAATAGGCGTATGACGCCATTTTGCATTTGCCTTGAGGTGCTCACCCGTTGTTGCACAGATTGTGGTACGTGCCACACTTTGCACACGTTAATGTGTTCACGCGTTCATGTGTTCTAATTTGTTCGCCCCCCTGATCAAGTTGTTCCTTAATGTTCACGGTGTTCAGGCCTGTTCACAACGCCATTCGGCTAAGACCAGGAGTGTATTATTTCGATACATGAAACGGAAACTCTCGTCGGCGGAAGGACCTTACGAAATAGACGATCAAGCCAATGACGATGAGTAGGATCGCGTACTTTATCTCCTTTTGAAAATTTGGCCGCATGAACAGAACATACAGAAATCCAATGATCGCAACAATTGCCGGCAGCGGGTAGAGCCACATCCTGAATGGCCGGGGGAATTCGGGGCGGGTCGCCCTCAATATCAGCAATCCTACGATCTGAGCGAGAAATTGAACCGATATGCGGATCACAACCAATGCGGCCACGACATCAGCGAGTTTGAGAAAACAGCAGAGTGCCGCGATTCCGCCCATTATAAGGAGCGAGTTCGAGGGGATCAGGTGCGTGGGATGGATCTTTCGAAAAACACGAAAATAGTTTGAGTCCATTGCCGCCGCCCACGGAACTCGCGAATAGCCCAGAAGCAGCGAAAAGACGGAGGCGAAAGCCGTGAACATTATCAGCAGAGTAGCGACGACCCCGGCGGTCGGGCCGTAGAGGCGCTCCATCAGGACCGAGATCACGAATTTTCGCGCGTCGGAATTTGCCGTCTCACTGAACTCCCGCCACGGTATCACGCCAAGGATCGAGATGTTCATCACGATGTAAATGGCGGCTACGGCGAGGATGGAATAGATGATCGCCTTCGGGATCGTTTTCTCGGGGTCCTTTACTTCGCCCGCGAAAAAATTGACGTTGTAATATCCCCAGTAGTCATAAACCGAGACCAGGAGGGCCGCACCCAGCCCAAGGAAGAACTGCGGCCGCAACGTAAAAGCGTCGGGGGGAAAGTCGAAAGCGACCTTGGGGTCGAAATGAGTGACGCCGGCAAAGATGACCCAGGCGATCGTCACCATCACCAGTATCCACAAAAATTTGCCGAACCGCTCGACTACCGTGGTCTTGCGGTAAAGGAGGAACACACAGACGCCGACGACGAATATGGCGAGGATCGTTGCATTCGTGGCGGAGATGCTGAGAGCAAGGTCGCCGAAGAACGGCAGCGACAACGCGAAATCGTGGTTGAAAAAGACGCGATTGAGATCGGGGAACGCATAGGTCGCATATCCGGCAAAACCAATGCTCCCGGAGGCGATCGAAAGCGGTGCCGAGAACGTAAGCTGCCAGATAAAAAGAAACGACATAAGCCGTCCCAGTTTGTTGGCTCCGTAAATCTCCTTTAGATAATTGTAAGGGCCGCCCGACTTCGGCATTGACGCACCGAGTTCGGCCCAAACCAATCCGTCGCAGATCACCAGCACCGCACCGAAGATCCATCCAAGCATCGCCTGCGGTCCGCCCATCGCGGCGATGATCAGCGGCATCGTAATGAACGGCCCGACCCCGATCATATCGATCATGTTCAACGCCGTCGCCCCCGCTACGCCCACACCGCGGATCAAAGGTTGTTCCTCCGACGCTTTTTCGTCTAGCATCTTATGTTCTATGAAAGCCGCGTTCGATGTCCTTCATGGTCAGCCGGAGAATTATCGGGCGGCCGTGAGGACATGTGGTCGGCGATGTGGTGACTAGCAGGCGGTCGATCAGCCACTGCATTTTCTCCGGCGTCAGCTTCATGTTGATCTTGATGGCGGCCTTGCATGCGAGGCTGGCGGCTACGTCGTCCCTCAGAGTTGCTTTTGCATTTCCCTTTCGGCCGATCCCGATCGAATCAAGAATTTCCGCGAAAAGATTTCTAGCCTCGGACGGAGCAATGTCCGCAGGAACGCTTTTGATCGCGATCGTTCGCCCAGAAAGGCGGATCATCCCGAATCCGAGCGAGACGAGATCGTTCTCGATCAAATGAAAGATCTCACCCTGAGCCGGTGTCAGGTCGATCGTCTCGGGAAGCAAGAGATTCTGCGATTCGATCGTCTTCTCCTCCCCGCGGGTTTTGAATTTGTCAAAGAGAATGCGCTCGTGCGCAACATGCTGGTCGATCAGGAGCAGCCCTTCATTGTCAGTCGCGACGATAAAACTTTCGTGCAATTGGCCGATCGGATGGATCTTTCCGCTCGATGCGGGCGGGACGTCTTCACTTTTCACAAAACGCTCTGCTGAATTAACCGGGGGTAACTCCGGCGGTTCGATCGAGATAGGAAGCCGCACCTGGTCGACGCTTTCCGGAGGAAAGAGAGCGAACGGCTCGGACACGGAATGCGATCTCTCATCGATTCGAGAAAAAAATGAGGCTGATACGTCTTCGTCTTCAGACGTCGGCGGGTCGGCGATACTGGAACTGGAGGGCGGCAGACCATTGCTAAATTCTTCGGCGATCGTCGGTGGAAACCTTATCGAGGTCTGCTCGGCTGCTGCCGCGAGCGAAAGATCCATCAGCGTAGATTCGACTCGCCGCTCAAGCTGAGCAGGCGCTTCCTGTACAGTTTCGGGAACAATTCCCGCTCTTGCGAGGGCGTTGCGGATCGCTTCGGCAATCACGTCTTTGACCGCTTCGCCGCGACGAAAGCGGATCTCGGTTTTCGCGGGGTGAACATTTACGTCGATCTCGTCGAGCGGGATGTCGAGAAAGAGAAACGCTACGGGATACACCCCGTGCGGCAGGACGGAGCGAAATCCCTCGAGCAGGCCGCCCGAAATAGTCTTGTCGCGTACGAAACGGTTGTTGACAAAAAAATACTGGGAGTCGCGAGTCGTGCGGCGTTCGCGTGGAGCGGACACGTAGCCGTAGATCTTCGCCACATAGTCACGCCCGCCCGACACCGGCAAAAGGCTGTCGAGCAGGCCCGAGCCGAACAATTGAAAGCCACGTTCACGGAGATCTTTGGCAGGCGAAACCCGGATGATCTCGCGGCCGTTATTGGTTAATTTAAATCCGATCTCGGGATGTGCAAGAGCGTAATGCTGGACGATATTCGTTAAATGATAATTCTCCGTTGCCTCGCTGCGCATAAATTTGCGGCGGGCGGGAGTATTGAAAAAAAGATCACGAACGGTGATCGTAGTTCCCTTGTTTCGTGCCGCATCCTTAACGTCAACGAGCTTGCCGCCCTCCACAAGTACCCGAGTTGCGACATCCGTATTCTCGGTCTTGGTCAAAAGATCGACTTTTGCGACCGAAGCGATCGAGGCGAGCGCTTCGCCGCGAAAGCCGAGTGTGCCAATTCGGGCGAGGTCCTCAAGCGTTTTGATCTTTGACGTTGCGTGGCGCTCGAACGCCA
>JBDTZW010000135.1:0-2477 GCA_040004905.1 Acidobacteriota bacterium | reverse complement strand
ATAAAGGCGAATATGAAACCGCGTTGAAGGAACTCGACAAGGGCGTTCGGGCTGAACCGAACCATCCGATGTTAAAGATATTCCGATCGGTCGCCTATTTCCGTCAGGGCAGGGTCGATGAGGCTATCGAGCTTATCGCGAAGGTTCTCGAAGAACATCCGGACATGGACGGCATCAAGCCGCTCTACGCCGAGTTTCTGGCCGGTGCGGGCCGGTCCGACGAAGCACGGGCACAGTTGACGGAAGATGCGTTGAGTCTGTCGCGTGCGGATCACGACATGGCATATTGGGTCGGGTCGACCTATACGCTGCTGGGAGATGTTGACCTCGCCTTCAAATGGTTGAATAAAGCGGTGCGTCTGGGTAACCAGAACAAGCCTCGATTTGAGACCGACACCAATTTTGATACGCTTCGCAGCGATCCGCGGTTCGCGGAACTCCTCGCCAAAATGGGAAATGGCGACTAAGGGTCGCCATTTTCAATACTTGTTCTAAAAATCTTTTATTAGATCGTTACTACTTCCTTAGCGCTCGCAAGCAGGTCGCGAACTCGAATTTTCAACGCTCGCTCAAACTGTCTTGCTTCGTTCACGCCGTCAAACGAAAGATCCTGCAAGTTAGATTCGATCCTTTTTCGATAATCAGAAACCAGCGAATCGGAAACGCCCAGCATTTCGGCTACCTCCAACTGCGTACCCGAGTTTGTCGCGAGATAGCAGTGCCACAGGACATTTATCATGCGGTCGTATTGCTTTACTTTGCCGCGGACCGATTTGTTGAGATTCAGTAGAAAGTCCTCTACGAAGCCTACCGCTTCGGTCTCGGATTCATGGCGAAGCAGGTCCTGCTCAGGTGTCTCGCGGGTGTCCACGAATTCGAACGGCATTTTGTCTTCATCATCGCCCTCCTGCGGGCCGCCGACGGGTACCAAATGGATATCCATGATCGGCAAACGCGACATCACGAACGATCGAAGTGAACGGACATCTACCGGAGAATCGATAGCCTTGAACACTCGTACGATCAGTTTTTCGAGTTCGACGTTGCTTATAACGATCTGGGCATCGCCCGTGCAGCCGACCATCCGCGTGTCTCGGTTTTGAAACGAAACGGTCTTTACACGTTCGTTCATTTCCTGCAGATCGCGGCTCCTTTTCTCGTTTGGCCAATCGGCGAGACCATACAGCCGGTCAGCCAATCTACGGTGAACATCCGGATTATTGAGATTATCGTAACGCTTGAAACCGCCGCTGGTCTGGATCAGGGTAGAGATTCGCCTTGCAAGCCGGTACGATTCCGGGTAACGCTTGCGAAGCTCGGCCGTCAGCATATTGGTCAGCTCGATCTGGCTTATCTCGGCCTCGATCTCGTGATCGCTCATCTCGGTGTCGAGATAATGCTGAAAACGCTCTTTGCTGAGCAGAGCTACGAATAATTCTTGGGTAAGGTCTGTGTAAGCGTTGAACTTGCCTTCTTCAACAAGGAAACCGGCCTGTTTTGACGCACGAACAAGTGGGTGAGAGGACACGATGCGATGAAGTTCCATCCAGATCTGGTTAACGTCCGAAGCCTTAAGGCTGTCGTTCCATTTACCGACCTTGATCTGTCTCCGCTGGATGGTTTTTGGCACGCCGTCCTGCTGTTTCAGTGCATTCATAGTAAAACCCTGGAAGTATTGACTTGTCTTCTACGCTCGATACGCTTCTGGTGGCAGTCGTCAGGGTAATTAGGGATAGTTTCGCCGTCAAAGCTAACTCGTGAGGGGCCTAATTCTGTTCGATCTGTTAAGCGGGAATGGTCGAAAAACTTAATTCAACTGCAGAGCGCCGAAGTTTGTTTTGGCAGGTGATTGTTAAGGACTTTTGATCCCTACTACCTACAATTTAGATATTAGCAATTCCGCCCAATTTGAGCAACAAGTTTTTGATCGGACGAGAGGCCGTGACAGCGTTTAGGTAAATACTGCAAATATAAGCTTTAGACCTGAACGATCAGTGATAAACAGAACGAGCCGTTACGCAAAAATTATTTCCTCTCCAAAGTTTTGGAAGCCGGCCTGCATTACGGATATATTTTTAAGTAGGCAAATAATCGGCATTCATCAGAAAAACATTGACGTCTGCCCCGACCCCTCGGCTAGAATAGTAAGGTGTCGGTTGTTTTGGCTTAAACCGCTATGACCAGTTTTTCAAAAAGCGAGGCTTGTCCCTCTTCACACGAGCTTCTCCAGTACGAGAATGGCGACATGCCGCTCGACGAAGGCCGTTACGTGCGCGAGCATCTCGCCAAGTGTGAGTTTTGCTCCGCCGAGGTCGAATTCTACGCCCACTATCCCCAAACAGAAGACGAGGTGGTCGAAACCGCAGACATCCCGGCTCCGCTCTACGACCTAGCCGAATCGCTCCTCAGCACCAAGCGCAATAAAATATCATCCCTGGACCGCCTCCTCCACGAAACCGAAGACTAGGAAAGTTTCC
>JBDTZW010000016.1:0-2485 GCA_040004905.1 Acidobacteriota bacterium | reverse complement strand
GAAGCCTTGCGTTTTTAGCCTCATGCGATACCAATAATGTTCTCAATGGCGAGGGTCTGGTTAGTCTAGCCTGGGCAATGATGGGATCAGGGGCCACAACCGTGATTTCGGCGCAATGGGAGGCCAACGACAAATCGGCCGAGATTTTCACAAGAACGTTTTACAAATACTATAAGGAGGGCAGTTCCTCGGCAGAAGCTCTTCAAAAGGCGTCGCTCGAAATGTATGATCACCCTGTCGCCGAACGAGTACCGGATCAAGTATAAAAGCCCGGGGATGCTGGTCGAATATTCGGCGACCAGTTTGCCAGAAGAGTAAACAAAAACGGTCGTTTCCTGCGGCACGCCGCCAACGTCATAGGTTTGCTTCCTTACACGCTTGCCTTCGCCGTCGTAGAAATATTCGTCAACGGGGTCGCCCGTATCGATTTAAAATGAAACTCTCATTTTTCACTTACTTTAAATAAAGTTGGATATTTCTCCTTAGCTTTCGCCTCCGAAATATTGAATAGTGATGGCGGCCCTCCACCGTGCATATGACCGGATCGATATATTTCTTCCCACAAGCGACCGTCCGTTGGATCTCGATACAACGTATCCCAACCAGTTGCATCTTTGCCAAGTTTTTGGAGATATTCGGAAGTCAATCGGTCGATCCGGTTACGGGCCGGATCTCCAACTATTTCGCCGTTGACATCAATCCATTTACCTTCAATGTCAGTTTCGTTTGGTCCCGGTTTCTCGATCATTGTTAACGGACCCTCCTAAATACTGCTCCGTAGGGATTGACTATTTTTAATCATGAATTCTTAACATCCAAAGCTCTATAGTAATCGCAATATTACTCACAGCTCAGTCACTTAAATAAGTCAGGATACTTAGCTTTAGCTTCGGATTCGGATAGATTAATGAGCGCTGGCGGTCCTCCGCCCTGCCATCCACTGTGAGGGAAAGTCCGTTCCCAAAAACGCCCGTCTTGTGAATCTCGATAAAGAATTTCCCAAGCACCGTATGCTCCAAAACCAATCTTTTCGAGATAGTTTTCGGTTAAAAACTCAATTCGTTCACTGACAGCATCGCCGATAACCTTACCGTCAATTTCAATCCAAGTGCCTATCAATTCGTTTTCGTCTGGTTTTAATTTTTTTGTGTTCTGCATTAACAAACCCTCCTAAATACTGCGCCGCAGGGAATCGAACCATTTGGTATAGTAAATTCTCTTGCTCCCCCGGAAGTCCGTCCAAACCCGACAAAACCTGGCTTATTGCTTGTAAATGGCGAAGCTATTCCGGTTGTAGGCGTATCAAATTCGATTGTTGTGAATACATTACTGTCCTGTATACCCAAGCGTGGACCTAATTGTGATGCGTTTAATCCAGCAATGTCGTCTGCGGCCGTAACAAAAACTCTTGAATCTCCGGGTAGTCCGAGTGTCGGAAAAGGTCCTTCACCGGGAATCACTCGAGCAAGTCTAGATGGAACCGGATTAGTGATGCCACTGCCCAAGGCCGAACTCGCTTCAGCCGCTTCGCCGCCGAAAGCAGTACCCACAGTAATTAAGGCACTTGTGAATCTGGCTTGCGTCCTAAACAACTCGGAGCTTGAGTTGGGATGCAGACCAAATATGTTGAAGAGTTTATCGCTAAGGGTCTGAGCAATAGACGGATTCAGATTCGACATCGCGGGATTCATTCCCGCCTGAGCCACCGTCTGTGCAGCGTTAGCCAAATCAACAACTGGTTGGAGCGTTCCACCAGCGACATCGGCGACCGCTTGCCGTCGATAGCCATCCCGGGCTGCAACGGCTCCAGCACGTGTTGATGATAGTGTCCAATGATCGCTGAACGAATCTAGCGTCGCATATTTGCCTCGATTCGGGCCACCCGTGACTCGAAATACGTCTCCCCGCTTCCACGGAGTACCACCGAAGACGACGCCGTCATGCCAAACCGGATTGTGAGTAGTGTACGTTCGTCCATAGGTGACTCTGGTACCGACCTCGTCGTACCAATCTTGTCCGTTCTTATCACTACGGCTGATTGGATTCCCGCCAACATAAGCATACCGATTAAACGTTTGCGGGTTGGCCGACTTACCAGATGCTAAAAGCGGGTCTACCGCCGTAAATCTTCCGAGACTATTTGCGTACATCCTTGCTTCGGCGAAGTCGAGCGAGGTCTCGGTGTCTTTTTGGTAGCCGGTGAATTTTTGGCGGAGGTCGTCGGTGTTGGTGCCGTATTTTAGGGCGGTGGTACGGTTGCCGACGTTTACGAAGATGTCTTCGCCAAAGGGCATAAAGTCGCGGCGTGCTGTCACCTGGCCGAGTTCGTCGGTGATGATCCGCGGGCTTCCGAGGTGGTCGGTGGTCGTGTAGTCAGTGTGAGGCTGCGACGAAACCTGCGTCGAGTATTCCGCGATCAGCTTGCCCGAAGAGTAAACAAAAACCGTCGTCTCCTGATCGGTGACCTTCTTGACCCGTTTGCCTT
>JBDTZW010000404.1:0-8303 GCA_040004905.1 Acidobacteriota bacterium | reverse complement strand
TTCGCGGGTGTTTCTTTTTTATCCCAGACCTGCTCCGGGATCATCAGCCCTTCGTTTGCGAATGCGTCCATGCTCTTCAATCGATTTTGGGCCTTAACTAAATATTCAATGCTTGGTTTGACTGACGGAAGCTTCACGCCATCCGCTAGCGGAAATCGATGATTGACCTTGTAAAGGTAATCTTCGTGCAGGGCCAGCTCATACTGTCCACGCTCGCCCGATAGCAGCGGCCACGGTCGGCCTCTGCCTGTATATTTCCCGTCAAAATTCCACCGGCGGCCATCGTCCATTTCGCCATAGCCGTCGTGAGAATAACGATAGAAACCCTCGCCGTTAGGCGTATCGACCTTGATCTGCTGATCGACGACCTTGACCGATTTTGCGATCAGCGGATCGTCGGCAGGTTTGATACCAAGCCGGACAAGCTCAAGAAAACCGGCGTCGACGATCTCGTTTTCTTTGAAAGTTCCGGCACCGTTGTTCAGTTCGATCTTTTCACCTGCGTCCGGATGGCCCTGGGTCAGGCGAACGTAGTAATGGCCGTCGCCGTAAGGGCCGTTGGTGGTGGCGGTCCATTTTTCAATGTTGGCCTGCCAATCGTCGGCAGTTTTCAGGTAGAGATCGGCCGAAGCCTGGTCGCCATTTCGCTTTGCAATATCAGCGGCGCAGACCAGCCCCGCGATCTCGGCCGCTATCGTCGAGGGCGAATATCCGCCCTTTTCTTCCCAGCGTTCCTGCGGCGTCACGGGGCCATTTTTGACAATAAAATCCGCCGCCGGCCTTACATGTTTTTCGTATGACTGCCGATCAAATCGCGAAACCTGCCACGCCATTATCAGCGGGTAGCCGACCTCGTCCATCTGCAAGCCGCCCCAGCCGTTGCGCCCGTCAAGCCACGAATTCTGCGGAAAACTGCCGTCCGGTTTTTGCTGGATATTAAAAAGAAAATCGAGCGCCCGGTTGGCAGCATCAGTCTGCCCAAGCGCCATGTAAGCAGTGAAAACCTCATAAAGATCGCGAGCCCACACTAAATGATAGCCGCCACCCACATCCTCGTTAGCATTCTTCCCGCCACCCCACGGAATGGTCAAACTCGCAACATTCGCCCCCCGAACAGTCTTGTCCTCCTGCGCCTTCAAAACCATCGCCGCCATGTTAAATTGCGCCTGGTATTTCGGATCGACTTTCGGGAGGGTCTTAACGAAATCGGCCCAGCCATTTTCGTATTCGGCAAGAACCTTGCTGAAACCCTTTTTCTTTGCTGCCTCTCCATCCAGAATGGCGGACATCTCAGCGGGCATGCGACCTAAGCCCCCTAGGAGCCTCCCGTCAGACGCAAAACTCAATATGGTCGTAAAATGCTTTGGTTCTGTGATTCTAGCCATTTGAGAAACATTTCCATTTTCAGCTTTACGGTATTGGTTAACGATTCGACCATAGTGTTCTAGATCTTGTAGACCATCAGAAGTTTGGTAGAAGCCATTTGAACGCTCATCGATTTTGCACGAAAACTTTAATGCCGCCGCCTTTTTCGACTCGATCGATACCAAGGCGTTTTCTTCGGCCAATGCCGTGTCGTGCATGCCCGTGTTGGCGATTGAAGGATCAAAATAGACGTACAAATTTAGGTCGGCATTTCTTGTTTCAAACGAAACGTCGATCAAAACAGAACTGAGCTTGATATCTGATGCATAGGTTTTCGTGATCTTCCACTCGGCCGACTTCGCCGTATTTATTTGCTGAAATGTCAGCGAATCGGGCCGCAATACTTTTACCACATGATTCGCATCATCCCTTTCCGTTTCGACCTTTTTCGTTTTCGGATTTACGACAACGAACTGCAGCATGTGCACATTGGCGGTGGTCACGTCGGGGTAATAGACCTCGGTCATCACGCCGTCGGCCAGCGTGAACCAGACCTTGGACTCAAGTGTGGCGGACGTGCCGATCCCCTGCTTCGCCGCCGTCGCCCAATATGCATCCTTGCCCGGCCCACCGGGCTCAAGCGTCTGAGCAACACCAAGGCAAGTAAAAAGTAAAATGGCAGATGGCAAAACTAAGAGTGAACTTTTCATCGTTTTCTAAATATTCGATAGCCGAAACCGTCTAAACTCAACGCCGGCAAAGCAACCTCGCCACGGTTTTTCGCCTTTGCCTTTTCGTCGTCCGGCGGGAGCGGTGCGCCGATGTCGGGGGTGAGTTCATCGTAATTCCCGCCGACTTCGATCGTGCCCATAAAAGGCTGGTTAGACATATTGATGGCGATGAGGATCTCCTCGTTGCCGGACCGGCGAATAAATGTCAGCACGCGGTTTTCATCGGAATTCCTGATCCACCGAACATCGCCGCGGCGAAGAGCAATGCTTGACTTTCGCAGTGTGATCATGGACTTATAAAATCTTGGAAACTCCGGTCGGCGTTCGGCGATCTGCCAGAAGATAGGGAGCTTTTCAAACAACGCGGGAGCGCCGGATTCGGCAGTGTCGCCGACCTCCATGCCGTTGTAAACCAGCGGCACGCCGTCGAGTGTGAACGCTAAAGCCTGCGCAGCCAGGGCTCCTTTTTCGCCAAACCGAACGATCGCCCGTCGCTCGTCATGATCGTCCGAGAACCGCATCCGGATCGCTCCACGCGGAAATTGCGCAGACTGCTCTTCCCACGCTTTTCGGATCGCAGAAGCAGGTTTCGAGCCCTGAATTACTTCGGTCAGCGTGCCGTGAATGTTCCAGGAGTAATCGAGATCGAACGCATGAACAAGTAGATCGGGTTTCTCGGCTTCGGCCAGCCAGATCGTATTCGGTTTGACCCTATCGACCTCGGCCCGCGCCTCATCCCAGAAATCGGTCGGCACCATCAACGCAACATCGCACCGAAAACCGTCGAGGTCATAATCGCGGATCCACGATTTCAACATGTCGATCATGTAACGCCGCAAGCTCTGGTTGCTGTAATCCAGCCCCGCAACATCCGCCCACTCCGGCACCGGCGGGATGATCTCGCCCTTATCGTTTTTCTTGTAATATTCCGGGTGTTGCTTGATCAGCGCGTTATCCCACGCCGTATGATTTATCACCTCATCAATGATCACTTTCAAATTTCGTTTATGAGCTTCGGCGACAAGCCGCTTGAGATCGGCCGACGTTCCGTAATCCGGATTGATGCCGTAATAATCCTTGACCGCGTACGGCGAACCGATCGTACCCTTCTTTTTCTCCTGCCCTATCGGATTGATCGGCATTAACCACAGCACGTCAACCCCAAGATCCTTGATGCGATCAAGGTCCGCAGTGATCGAATTAAAATCGCCCTTTTGCGAATACCCCCGCTCCCAGATCTGATAGATCACCGCATCGCGAATCCAGTCTTGCGACGCGCGAGAATTCTCTTTAGAAACATCCCGCGACGGCTGTTGTCCGAATGCGCAATTTAGGACCACGAACGCAATGACGAAGAATTTGAAATTGGCCCTCTTTATCATGACTATTCGATCAAGCCACTGCTCGGAAGTGGCTGCGAACTTTCCGGGATCGAAATCAACGGAGAACCGGCAAGGTCAGGCGAAAGATTCGCATCCGAAACGTCTTTAACTAAAACAAGTGTTAAGATCGCCGCCAGGAGCATGAAACATCCACCCACAATAACCATATAGATCGAGCTATTCGGATTATCGGTTCCAAATACTCCGCGAATGATTGGTCCAAAAGTCAGGGCCTGAATGATCTCCGGGAGAACAATAAAGAAATTGAAAACTCCCATGTATACGCCCATTCTCACGGCCGGCAACGCACCTGAAAGAATCGCATACGGCATCGAGAGGATTGACGCCCAAGCAACTCCGATCAGGCACATGGAACCAATCAGAAAGCTAGGGTTCGAAATGAAGTAAACAGAAAGTAGACCGACCGCTCCACACGTAAGGCATATCGCGTGGGTGACCTTCCGACCGAGCTTTTTGGCGGCGAATGGAATAGCGAAGGCGATCGCAAAGCAAACGATATTCATATAGGCGAACGTGGAGCCGCCGAATTCCTGACCACGCGTGTAGGCTTCGGATTTAGCGTCGACCGCTCCGAATACGTGACGGGCAACCGCGGGCACATAGAATATCCACATACAAAACAACCCTAGCCAAGTGCAAAGTTGAACAGGTGCAAGCTGAAGCATGGTCCTAGGTAGATCACGAAGAGCATCAATGATCTCTAGGATGATTTTCCTTATTACCTGAAGAATTCCGCCGTCTTGTTTCTTTCGAAGGAGAAATTCCTCTAGATTTTCAGGAGGGTACTCCTTCGTAGTAAGGATCGTGTAAAGAACGGCGAGAAGAAAGGCGACAGCTCCTAGCTGAAATGCATATTTGATAGTCAAGGGAATGCCGCTCGCCGTATTTCCCGAAACGCCAAAATACCGGAACGCAAGAGGAAGCCATCCGGCGAAGCTGGCGCCGAGACCGATAAAAAATGATTGCATGACGAAGCCAAATGTGCGCTGATCACCATTCAATTTATCCGCAACAAATGCCCGAAACGGTTCCATCGAAACATTGATGGAAGCATCGAGGATCCACAACAGTCCTGCGGCCATCCACAACGTCGACGAGGTCGGCATTACAAATAAAGCCAGACTTGAGAGGATCGCCCCGACAAGGAAGTACGGCTTCCGACGGCCGACACGGTTCCACGTCCGATCGCTCATCGCTCCGATGATCGGTTGGATGATCAAACCGGTCAGTGGAGCCGCAAGCCACAAAAGCGGGAGCTCGTCGGGCTTTGCGCCTAGCTTCTCGTAAATTCCGCTCATGTTGCCTAGCTGAAGACCCCAGCCGAATTGAATTCCGAGGAAGCCAAAACTCATGTTCCAGATCTGCCAAAACGAGAGTCGCGGTTTGTTTTGCATAGGCGGTTTCCTTTAGCGCGCGTAGATGTTTATGTCTTCGAGGGTTACGTTTCGGTCGAGGGATAGGGCGTACATCAGTGTTTTTGCCATATTGCCGACGTGGATAAATCCGGGTTTCGGAGGCTGGTCGAGCGGCGAATCGACATCGACAAGACCCGGGCAAAAATTGAACACGCGAATGTTAGCGCCGCGCTTTCTCATGTCGTCGCGAACGGCTTCGGCAAAACCGAGCAGGCCGAATTTCGAAGCGCAGTATGACGGAACATCCGCGTAACCGTTCTTTCCCGCCTGCGAAGAAACGTTGACGATGTCGCCAAAGTTGTCCACGATCATTTTCGGCAGCACGAGCTGCGCCAGCCACATCGCACCGCGCAGGTTTGTCTCCATCACCTTATCCCAACCCTCCGGAGTGATCTCGGTTACGGTTTCGGGCACGGCGAGGCCGGAATTATTTATCAGGATGTCGATCGAGCCGAATTCTTCGATCGTTTCTTTGACGAGATCTTCGGCCTGATATTGATTCCTAATATCAAAGATGTATGTGTGAACGTGTTTGCCGTATTTCGCGTTCAGTTCGTTGGCGGTGTGTTCGAGATACCCTTGACGCCGCGCAGCAATCACGACGTTGCCAATATCGCCTTGAACGAGAGCCTCCGTAAACGCACGCCCGATACCGGTCGCTCCGCCCGTGATCAAAGCCGTCTGTTCCGAAAGCGGTTTTTCCATGGATCTATTTCGCCGTAAATATCGCCGCCGTTCTCGCGGGCATCGAGAATTTCACACTGCCGTTTATCACCTTTACATCGCCGAGTTTGCCGAGCTGATCGGTCAAGGTGGTGGCCGACGAAATCGTTTTGATCATAGATATGTCAAAGCTCACGTCGGCCGTTTTCGTATCGTTATTAAAGACAACGATCACCGCACCTTTCAGCGTGACCCGGGCAAACGCCAACTGCTGTTCTTCTTCAAGCAGATCGAGCGATGATAATCCGCGGCGGAGTGGTTCGAGGTCCTTTCGTAATTGCCCTAATTTCGCGGTGTAATTCCAGACATCGTTCTCTTCGGCATTGCGGCCGGCCGGAGTGAAATCGTTCTTGGTATCCCCGGGAAATCCGCCTGGAAAGTCCTTGCGATTCTCGGGATCGCTGCCGCCGCGCATCGCAAATTCATCACCGTAATAAAGAATCGGTGTGCCGCGCGTGGTCATCATAAACGCTTCGGCAAGCTTTAAGCCTTCGACGGTTGCTCCTGGCTCGGCCATAAATCGCGGCACGTCATGATTGCCGACAAAGCTCGTAAGGACGTCGGGCTTGGGATAAAGCCAATCATGCGCCATTACCTGCGAGATCTCGCGGATCGGTTTCCCTTGAGCAAATGCGTTTCGACTGGCGTAATAAAGCGGATAGTCGAAGAGTGTATCGATCTGTGTATCAAGGCCGTCATTACCACGATGGCCTTTCTGAAAATAGGCGAGCAACGCCGGATCGCCATCGAACAACTCGCCGAGGATGTTTACCTTCGGATATTCGCGATGAACAGCCGCTCCCCATTTTGCCCAAAACGATCGAGGCACGTGCGGAAGCGTGTCCATTCGGATCGCATCGAATCCAGTTTGCGCGATCCACCATAACGAATTTTGGATAAAGTATTTTTCGACCTCAGGGTCTTTTTGATTTAGGTCAGGCAGGATGTTCACGAACCAGCCTTCGAGGTTTCGCTGCTGGGTTTGATACGTTGCCCGCGGGTTCATGGTCGTCCACTTTTGCCAGTTGTTGGAGAGATGATCCTTGACAGTGCCGTTGAACCACGTCGACGTAGGCGGATCGTCTGCCCAGACATGATAGGGCCCGGTGTGATTTACGACCTGGTCCTGAATAACAACAAAACCAGCTAGATGCGCCTGACGAACGAATTCTTTCAGCTTTGCGAGATCGCCGAAATGCTCATCCACCGAATAGAAATCCGTGGCGCCGTAGCCGTGATATCCGGTCGTATATGTTTCTCCGGCATAAACTTCTTTTGTATCGGGCCTGTCGTTGTTGTCATAGATAGGCGTTGTCCAGATCGCCGTTACGCCGAGGCTTTTTAGATAAGGCAGCTTGCTGATCACGCCCTGCAGATCGCCGCCGTGATAACTTCGCGGTTTTGCACGGTCGAACAGTCCTTTCGACTTCGCCGGGTCGTTATTTGTCGGATCACCGTCTGCAAACCTATCCGGCATCAGCAGATAAATTACATCGTCGGTCGAAAAACCGGAATAATTTCCATAACGCGGCAAGGCGGTAAAGATGCTGAACGGCGCATTGGTCGTGCCTCCGCTGCTGGTTATCTTGAGCTGATAATTGCCGGGCTGCGTACTCTCGGCCACGGAGAGATCAAAGAAAACATAGTGGCCGTTCGCACTCACTTTTACGTTAGACGCGGTCAATCCCGGCGTCGAACTTTCGACCTTCGCATTTGTAAAATTAGCTCCGCGCACCAACACCCGAACCGGATTGATCGTGCTGCCCGTCCACCAGCTGGGCGGATCTACCTTTTCAACCGTAGGTGACTGGCCGTAGACAGTGTGCAGTAAGCAGAAGGCAGCGAGCAGCATGCCGACGAAATGACAAATACCTTTTTTCATAATTGCAGCCGCTCGTTCGCAGCTAGGTTTTCCGGTCGTAAGTCTCGGTCAGCTCTTTTAATCGCGCTATCACTTCCGGTGTGATCGAGCCGTCGATGTATCGCCACGACCAGTTGCCCTCGGTGGTTGCCGGAAGATTCATCCGGCCTTCAGTTCCGATCCCGAGCAGATCTTGCAGTGGCGTGATCACCGTGTGCGCCACCGAAGCCCAGATCGCGCGGATCATATCCAAGTGAATTTCAGATCCATCTGAATCCAGATATTTTAAACAAAACTCGTGCTCATGCGAGATCGCCGCATCATCACGCGTCGAACCCGCACCCGCCTGCGAGTGCCACCAGCCGACGGTAGTGTCATTATCATGGGTACCCGTATATGCCACGCAATTGCGGATAAAGTTGTGCGGTAGATCGAGGTTTTTCGCATCACGGCCAAACGCGAATTGGAGTATCCGCATTCCCGGAAAGCCGAACGAATCTCGCAGGTCTTCAACGTCCGGCGTGATAACGCCCAAATCTTCGGCGATCACGGGCAGCTCGCCGAAGTGCTGTTTTAGAACCGTGAAAAGCTCCTTTCCCGGCACGTCGACCCAGCGGCCGTTCTCGGCTGTCTTGTCACCCCCCGGAACTTCCCACGATGCCGCAAAGCCTCGGAAATGATCGATCCGAACGACGTCGACGGTTTCGAATGTGAAACCAAAACGGCGGATCCACCACCGAAATTCGTCACGCCGCATCGCATCCCAATCGTAGATCGGATTTCCCCAGAGCTGGCCCGTGCTGGA
>JBDTZW010000015.1:0-8309 GCA_040004905.1 Acidobacteriota bacterium | reverse complement strand
CGTAGATGCGTGCCGTCGTCCAACGCGTTTCACGGGCGAAGGTAACTGTCGGTGACGAAGTTACGGGAGAGATCAGCTCGGGGCTGCTGGTGCTGCTAGGTGTTGGATCGAACGATAGCGAGAAGGACGCGGGCTATCTTCTCGAAAAGATCCTCAACCTCCGCATTTTTGAGGACCCTGACGGAAAGATGAATCTCTCGCTGCTCGATTGTGAAGGCGGACTCCTTGTGGTTTCGCAATTCACCCTATATGGCGACACTCGGCGAGGACGACGTCCATCGTTTATAAATGCCGCTCCGCCCGACGACGCGAATAGGCTCTATGAGCATTTTGTCGGTCTCTCTCGAAATCAGGTTGGCCACGTTGCGACTGGACGCTTTCAGGCGATGATGGATGTGGAACTTGTTAACACCGGCCCCGTGACCATTGTTCTCGACAGCGAGAAAACCATCTGAACCAATGATGAAACTATTATCTATCGCCTTACTTTTAGCGATCTGTCTTGCGGGTGCCTGTAACGATCCGAAGAAAACCTCGTCCAACGCAACTCCCGAAATTAAGAAAGGCGTTGTTCCCGTCGCAGACGACGAGATCGCGGTTATTGAGATGGAAAACTCAGCCGCGTACGGGACGATCAAGATCGAGCTATACTCGAACATCGCTCCGAAAATGGTAGCTAGGTTTAAGGAACTTGCCAAAGATGGGTTCTACAACGGCACCACCTTTCATCGTATCAATGATTCTGTTATCCAGGGCGGCGATCCGCTTTCAAAAGACAACGACCCGACTAACGATGGCACGGGCAGTTCTGATAAGCCGAACGTCGAAGCCGAATTTTCCGATCTGAAATATGATACGGGCATCGTGGGAGCTGCTCGAAGCAAGAATGTAAACTCGGCTAACTCGCAGTTTTTTATCACCCTGAAAAGGCAGCCCGGGTTCGATAACCTTTATACCATATTCGGTAAGGTGATCGACGGGATGAACAACGTCAAAACCATTTCGGGTGTACAGCCCAAAGAAGGTGAGAGACCTGTTGAGGCGATCCGGATAAAATCCGTAACGATTCAGCCGCGCGGACAGTAGCGTGGTAAAATGTGAAGAGAATTTATGCTCGCGTAGCTCAGCTGGATAGAGTGCTTCCCTCCGAAGGAAGAGGTCGCAGGTTCGAACCCCGCCGCGAGTACCACCTTAACTATTATACTTTCAGTAAGTTACAAGGCTAGCAAGGTTTGGTCAGAACCGTCGTTTCGTTTGTTGGACTATGCGGAGTCCACGCCATGCTCCTTTTCTATTCCACCCAGATTCCCACCAAAGAGATTCTAACCGTCAAATCTTTCAGATCAGTTCGCACCTAGTTTGAACAAAATTGATGCAGCCGACTGGCCTCAAACCACCGGGCTTTCGATTAGGAGCGAACGCCAACGCCTGGCTATCGCGGGTTGTGAGTGGATGGGCCGGTATTTATTGAATGCAAGCAAAAAAAGGGAAGGCTAAGAAAGGGTGTGAACGGACCAAACCCATCGCCCAAGGTGAATTTAGGAGCAATGCAACCCACTATGTTCCCAGACGACCTAAAATCAACCTCGGCCCAGCAGTCGCCTCTCGTCAGTTCCAGAAATTCGGCAGTACACAATCGAGAAAGCATCCGTCCGGACATCCCTGGTATTTGTTCCTCGTAACGTTTATCAGCAGCCGTTTAGAAACGTCGATGCGGAATTCGTCGAACTCGTAAATTTGTAGGCGAGGTGCCGTCATTGCCGTCTTTCAGAAAATTCAGAAAAGTTTTACGCCATTTCTAAAAGGATTTTCACCGTCGTATTTGATGATTATGCCACTCATCAGACTCGATTAGGAATTTCGGCTGAAATCAAAAAAAGAGCTAAATGATGAAAACGATCTTTAAGACATTCGGTATTGCGATGATAACGATCTGGTTGCTCACTTCGATGGGTTAAGTTTCGGCTTTCGCACAGGACAGCTCAAACGATCTAAAAGGCGACGAAGGGTCTCAAAAGGATCGCTGGAGCGGCGACAAAATGCGAGAAGACTCGAAGGCTCATGGAACCATGAGGGGACGCGGCTCAATTGTCAGACGGGAGCGGTGCTCGGAACATTTCAGGCAAGGTTGACTTTCGCGCGCGGCGAGGTGATGTGGGAGGCCGGGACCCAGGTCAGCCCGGCTCTCCGGAGCCCGAGACTGGATACCCTGAAGAAATTGGCTGTGTTTGGTTCCTTCTTTTTTCTGCTAGATCGTTAACTATTGTTTGATCTTCAACATCGGATCGCCGATCAAGGCAAACGAAAGCCGAACATCCGGCCCACCAAATACGAAGGACTTCGAATCAATAATAAAGTCGCCCATTCTAGTCATTGTGGTCGATGTTCCAACCTGACTGTAGAAGCGCTGGCCCATTTCCTCCTGAACATCCGGAGTCGTCTCGCCGGTCGAAGCCCAGACGGCAACAGCACCTCCATTGGTCGCGTTCAGAAGCGTTTCCGACAGACTCTGATTCACCGAATTAAGGAAATATCCGTTAAGGCATGTAAGGGCGAGAAAAACCGATTCGTGATTCGGATTGTTTACACAGGTCGGAAGCCCGTTGCAGTTTACGACATTAGGGTTTCCAAAAAAGCCCGTTGTCGCCCACACGCCGGTCGAGCCATGACCCGAATAATTCACGAGATATTTGCCTGTATTTATCGCATTTACAAGCGACTGTTGAGCGCCTGCGTCACCGCGCGAAACCATTGTCGACGAGGTTCCGGCCGGCAATTGATCGCGAAGCCTGCCGCTCATTGCGCCAAAATCAAAATTCGGATCGACGTCAAACGCGAATAGAACTCCGTTGCTCAGTGTCTGATTTGCTGGCTGTTCGAAGTTGACGGTTTTATTGAACGCTGTCGTCACGAACTGCGTGGTTCGAGCTGGAATGCGCCCGATCGCGATCTCAGCCAATCCGTCATCATCAAAATCGACCAGGCCGTCGTCGCTTCCCGTCTCGCTAAACAAAGTAGTGATGATCTTTACCGGCACTAGATTGTTGTAACCGTTTCCTTCGTAATTTCGCGAGTCATAAGACGCATCGCCTATGAGTAGGATATACCGAGGAGGAGTTTGCCAGTTGCTCTTTGCGTACTGGAAAAACGTCTTTAATGAATCGGCGCTCAGCACGCCATAGTTGAATTCGTCAAAAATGTCCGCGACATCTACGACCTCAACGGAAAAGCCCTGGCCCCGTCTGTACGTCGCCCATGTTTCCGCCTGCGTCCTGAAATCCTTGTATGTAACAATGACAAGATCCGCATTGTGTCCAGTCGTCGACAGCGTTGATGGAGTATTTGCTTCGAGCGAAAACGGGGTTTTTACTGCGCTATCTTCAACCACAAAGAACAGACGTCCGCGGTACGCTGGTAGCTTTACGCCGAACTGGCCGCCGATCGGGCTTATGAAAGGATTTAGTACCTGAACCGGTGACCCTTCATAGGTCGTATCAAAAACTCTAATGTTCGCTGAGGTAAATCCTTTAAGCTGCGCTCCGTGATTATTGTCCGTGAAAAATGAAAGCTGGTTTTGACTAGCGAGAAACGTTCGAGGGAACGAGATCGCGACCTGATCAAATAAACTAAAGTCTCCGGTCGCCGTCGACTGCATCGTTAAGCCATTCGCGCCCTCATTCAAAAACGCGATCGGTATCGTGAAGTCTGCCGCGTACGAGACGACGCCGTCCCCGGACATCGGGGCAAGAGCGTGGCCGTTTATGGATACCGAGATCGGATGAGTTGTCGAAGAAAAACCCTGCAGCCTTACGGTCATGGTGCAGTTCTGCACGCTTGTATCGATACCCGAGAGATTAAAAGTTGAAGTATAGGCGGTCGAAGAAACTAGGTTGCCGAAGAAGTTATCAGCATCACCATTGACGATCGAACTAACGTAAAGCGTGCGTTCCTTCTTCAAAAATGTTTGGGCGTACGAGCTCGAATTTCCCGGGGAGAACGATGGCCTGGAGACGCGCGTTGCCATTCGGAGGCCTTGCGTGGGGCCCGCCAGCAAATAATAGATTCGCGTGTCGCTTTCGATCCTATCGATTCCTTTGCCGTAAAACTCGACATAGTTGCCGCTGGGTTCGACATTGATGGACTGTTCAAGTCCATCGGTAAACAGCTGCCACGTCGACGGATCGCTTGCGACATTAAAGCCTGCAGCCTGAAGCTGGGTCTTCGTAACACGATAAAGCCCTTCCGCACGAACGCCGATCTTTACGCCCGGCTGCGCCGCGATCCATTTCTGCATGTCGGGATCGGGTGCCAGTGTATTTTCCTTGATCTCGGAAGACAGATCTGCGTCGGGGCTCAATTCCGATCTTTGAACCAATCCGGTAGCATCTTTAACCTTAGGCAAACGTCCGCCCGCGGCGGAGGCAAGATTCGCCGTGAATTTTGCATTCACCGGTTCACTTAAGATCGGTTTGCCGGAGAGCGAAACAGTTTCAATTTCGTATGAATTCTTTGAGCCGCCCTTCGAGGAACCGAGAAATTGATACTCACCCCCAAAATAGGGACGATTGGCTACTTTGCCCGCACCGCCGAGAATAACGTTCGAGTTGATCCTGCTTCTGCCGTTGATCCCGTTCTGATAGACGTTAAAACCGAAATTCTGATTTTCAACGGTCATCTGCCACGTAATAAGCACCACGGTACCATCGGTAAGGGCCTGCACCGATCCGAAACTCGTATTTGTGCCAATATTCTGTGACTTTGGTGCTGCTCCGGGGTGCTTAGTGACGAGAGGTGAAGGCAGGTCCATTTCGACCCTTGGCAGTTCGATCCGTCCGGGAAATATCCGTTTCTGAGAAAATACGGGCAAAGCATTAGCGGTCACGGCAACAGCGAGAATTAAAGCGGATATCGCTCGTTTCATAAATCAACTCCTAAATGCGGGTTTAAAGCGCAAATATATTATTACTCAGGGTGTAATAGACGAATTTACTATCTTTTTCCAGTTTTGAAAAGGTTTTTTTGCGAGCGCGTATTACACAGGTGCCGCCCCGAACGGCGACATTTTCATTTTAACCTAATTAGACGCAGCAATGAAACAATTAATTTTTACGCTACTAACTGACGAAGGACATACTGCAAGATACCGCCATTCTTGTAGTATTCGAGCTCGATCGGCGTGTCGATCCGAAGGATTAGCGTTGCTTGAGTAACGGCTCCGTCCTCTCGGGTCAGACGGAGCATTACATCCTGCCGCGGCCGGACGCTTTCGGATTCGAGGCCCACCAAGTCGAACGTTTCAGTGCCGTCAAGCTTTAAGGTCTGGGCCGATTCTCCCTCTTTGAACTGAAGTGGAAGAACCCCCATGCCAACCAGATTTGAACGATGAATGCGTTCGAAGGACTGAGTAATGACGGCCTTGACGCCCATTAAACTCGTTCCCTTTGCCGCCCAATCCCGGGAGCTTCCGGTGCCGTATTCGAGTCCTCCGAAGATAACCAGAGGTGTGCCCTCCAATTTGTACTGCATCGCGGCGTCGTAGATATACATTTGCTCGCCGTCGGGCTGATGCTTGGTAAAACCGCCTTCGACCGGCGATACCATCTGGTTCTTTATCCGGACGTTCGCAAAAGTGCCTCGCAACATAACGCGGTCATTCCCGCGCCGCGACCCGTACGAGTTAAAATCCTGTGGCTGGACGCCATTTTCCTGCAAATATGCTCCAGCGGGCGAATTGGCTTTGATCGCCCCGGCAGGCGAAATGTGATCCGTTGTAACAGAATCGCCGAATATCGCCAATGCTCGTGCTCCTTTGATATCCGTGAAACGGCCCGTGGCCATCGAGAAATCTTCAAAATACGGCGGTTCTTGAATATAGGTCGAATCGGCATCCCACTCATAAACCTTCCCGGTACTCGACGGGATCTCGTTCCAGAGCGGATTTTGCTCGGCGAAACTGCTGTAAAGGCGTCGGTAGGCCTCGGGATCGAACGCATCCTGCAGTAACTCCTTCACCTCGTCAAGGGATGCCCAGATATCCTTTAGGAACACGTCGTTGCCGTCCCTATCCTGACCGATGGGGTGAAGATATACATCTTTGATGACGGTGCCGGCAAGAGCGAATGCGACTACAAGTGGGGGCGACATTAGGAAATTTGCCTTGATATTTTGATGGACGCGGGCTTCAAAATTGCGATTTCCTGAAAGCACGGATGCTGCGATCAGATCGTTTTCCACGATCTGCTCCTCGATCGCGGGGTCTAGCGGGCCTGAATTGCCGATACAGGTCGTACATCCGTAGCCGACCAATTCAAACCCGATCTGATCGAGATATTTCTGGAGCCCGGTCTTGTTGAGATATTCGGTCACTACGCGTGACCCTGGTGCCAGCGATGTTTTCACAAACGCCGGAACCTTCATACCCTTTTCGACAGCTTTTTTGGCGACAATGCCAGCAGCGATCATGACCGCGGGATTGGACGTGTTGGTGCAGGAAGTGATCGCCGCGATCAACACATCGCCGCTGCCGATATCGACGGTGACAGGCTCGCGCTCGTCATCATTATCGTTTTCGACCCGATTGGGCGTCGGTCGGTTATTGGCCATCTCGACTTCCGTCGTAACGCTCGTGTTCTTGTCGCTAACCTCGCCCAAAACAGGCAGCGGCAGCGATTTCTGGCTTTGTTCGCCGCCGCCCTCGACGGTCGGCTCATTCGGACCATTCATCGTCGCGATAAAGCGCTTCTCGAGGTCTTCGGCGGTTTTGCCATATCCACCATCGGCCACCGGCTTGGTGAAAAGCTCGACGAAGCGGTCGTCGAGGTTCGATAGTTCAATTCGGTCCTGAGGGCGCTTCGGTCCCGCTACTGACGGGTTGATGGTAGTCAGATCAAGCTCGATAGTCGTCGAATAATCGACGTCTCCGCTTAACGGGATCCCAAACATCTCTTGGGCCTTGTAGTAATTCCTAACCGTTGCGATCTGTTCGAAACTGCGGCCTGTCGCCCTGAAATAATCGAGAGTCTTTTCGTCCACCGGGAAGAAACCCATTGTGGCACCGTATTCAGGCGCCATATTGGCTATCGTCGCTCGATCTGTCGCGTTCAAAGCCGCGGCGCCTGTACCAAAAAATTCGACGAACTTGCCGACTACGTTGGCCTTTCGAAGCATTTCGGTCACCCGAAGAACCAGATCTGTCGCAGTTGCCCCCTGCGGCAATTCCCCGGTCAGGTGCACGCCGACAACGTCCGGTGTCAGGAAATAGACGGGCTGGCCGAGCATTCCTGCTTCGGCCTCGATTCCGCCGACTCCCCAACCCACGATTCCAAGACCGTTGATCATCGTCGTGTGCGAATCGGTACCGACAAGCGTGTCCGGAAAATAAACGCCGTCACGCTCAAAGACTTCCTTAGCCAGGTACTCGAGATTCACTTGGTGAACGATGCCGATTCCAGGCGGGATCACACTAAATCCGTTGAACGCCTGAGTTCCCCATTTCAAGAATCGATAACGTTGGGCGTTCCGCTTGAACTCCATGTCCATGTTTCGCTGGTATGCCGTCTCGCTACCGGCGTAGTCAACCTGGACCGAGTGGTCGATGACAAGGTCAACCGGAACAAGTGGTTCGATCAGTCCGACATCCTTGCCCATCTTCTGAACAGCGGATCGCATCGCGGCGAGGTCAACAAGAAGCGGCACACCAGTAAAATCCTGTAGTATCACGCGGGCAACAACGAACGGGATCTCTTCGGTTCGTTCCGAAACGGCCGACCAGCCTGCAAGCGCGTGGACATTAGCTTCGGAAACCTTCTTTCCGCCATCAAAATTACGCAGAACCGACTCGAGGACAATCCGGATCGAGATCGGAAGCCGCGAGATCGCTCCGAGACCTGCCTTTTCAAGCTTCGGTAGTGAATAGAAAACGCCCTCGCCGCCTTCGCCCGTTGCGAAGGTGCTTCGTGTTTCGAACAGGTTGTGTGCCATAGGTTTGGTAGAGGACAGTCGTCCAAACATCTAGTCTAGAAAGGCAGTTAGGTTTGGTCAAGCAACCAACCGAGTCAGGCCCTCGCAGACGTTTGAAACGTTTCATTTCGCCTCCGCTGATAGGCGCGTTTCAGGTGTTTCAGTTGTTTCAGGTGTTTCAGCAAGGTGCCGTTTTTGGTACGAAACACATCTCCGAGAAATGTGAAATCCCGATGACCCGATTTGCACGGTCCGCCGTTTGAAATATATAATCCACGAGGTTTGGCGGTTCTCCGCGGCGCCTTCGTCTATCGGTTAGGACGCGAGATTCTCATTCTCGAAAGAGGGGT